>JAEUJM010000044.1 GCA_016794585.1 Acidimicrobiales bacterium | reverse complement strand
AGCGACAGCAGCACGTCCTCGGGCTCAACGTCCTCCCGCGCCACCAGCTCCGGCGCCACCATCTCCTGCGCCACCAGCGACAGCAGCACGTCCTCGGGCGCAACGTCCTCCGGCGCCACCAGCGACAGCAGCACCAGCTCCGGGGCCACCAGCTCCGACACCAGCAGCTCAGGCGCCACCACGGACAGCAGCACCTCGTCCTCGGGCTCGTCGACCGACACCAGCAGCTCGAGCGGGAGCACCGACAGCAGCACGTCGACCGGTGGCAGCTCGGGAACCACCTCCTCGGGAACCACCTCCTCCGGGAGCACGGGCACTGAGCCGCCGTCCACCGGCGGTGTGCTCCCCGACGACGTGGCCAACGGTTCGGACGAGGGGGCGAGTGAGGTCGCCGGCGCCGGCCTCGAGGCGGACGACACGGGAACGACCCTGCCTCGCACGGGGGCGGCCAACCCGCTGCTCCTGCTGGTCCTGGGGCTGACGCTGGTCTTCACCGGCGCCGCCCTCGCCTACGACTGGCGTCGGCTCCGGCCGGATGGATCGCACAGCGCCGATCGCTGACCCCGTGGCCTCGACGAGGCCGGTCGGCACGCCGCGCCCGTCGCTCCAGGAGCGGCTCGAGGCCAGCCCGGCCGGCGAGATCGCGATCAGCGTGCTCATCGCGGTGATCCTGATCACGGTCGTGGCGTGGTCGATGCCGGACTCGGCGATCCGGCGAAAGGTCGTCGGCATCGTCGAACCGATGGCGCTGACCAGCGGACTGGACCAGTCGTGGTACATGTTCGCTCCGAACCCGTACCGGAACTCGGAGACCGTCCGGATCCACGCCGTGACCGCGGGCGGCGAGGAACGGGTGTGGGACTTCCCGTCGGGCGGCGCCCTCACGCAGTTCACGTGGTATCGGTGGCACAAGCTCAAAGAACAGGCCGTCCGGCACCCGGAGATACGGGCCGGCGTCGTGCGCTGGGCCGCCCGCCAGATCCTCGAACCGTCGGACTACCCCGCCGCGGTGTCGATGGTCCTGACGGTCCAGGACTTCCCGGCCCCTGGGGTCAGTGCGCCACCGGCGGCTCCCGCCACCGAGGTGCTCCACACCGAGGTGCTGGAGGACCCACCGTGAGGGCGAGCGACGGTGCCGCATCCGGGCGCTTCGTCCGGCGGTGGCGCGACTTCTGGTTCCTCCCGGAGAGCACCGCCGCGCTGGGCGTGGTGCGAATCGCGTTCGGCGTGCTCGTGTTCGGCTGGACGCTCTCGCTGCTTCCCCACCTCGGCACCTTCTTCGGTGACGGCAGCGTCACGCCGTCGTCCCCGACCGCGGGATTCGAGTGGGGGCTGTTCGACCTCGGCGGCGGCCCGGGCCTTCGTCTCGCCGTCTGGGCCGGGCTCCTCCTCGCCACCGTCATGTTGGCCGTCGGTTGGCACAGCCGTCTCGCCGCCTGCCTGGTGCTCGTCGGCGTGATGTCGTTCCAGCGCGGCAGCCCGTTCGTGTTCAACGCCGGCGACGCCCTCATCCGGCTCGAGGCGTTCTACCTGGTCCTCGCCCCGAGCGGCGCAGCCTTGTCGATGGATCGCCGCCGCATCGACGGCTCGTTCTGGTCGGCGCAGATCCGGGCGCCGTGGGCACTGCGGCTCATGCAGGTGCAGCTGTCGGTGATCTACGTGTTCTCGTTCCTCAACAAGGTGCCGGGCGAGACGTGGCGCGAGGGCACCGCCGTCTCCTACGCCCTGCGCATGACCGACATCGCCAACTTCTCCGTTCCCGAGCCCATCGTGGCCGACGCGCTCGTGATGAACGTCGCCACGTGGGTGGCCTTGGGGCTCGAGCTGGCCATCGGGGTGCTCGTGTGGAACCGGCGAGCACGGCCCAAGGTGCTGGCGGCAGGTGCGATCCTGCACGCGGTCTTCCTCGTGACCTTCGGGATCGCGTTCTTCTCGTTCGCGGTCTTCGTGCTCTACCTCGCCTTCCTCCCGCCGGACGGGCTGAGCGCCTGGGCGGCGCGGCGGCGTGACCGTCGTCGTCGTGATCGCCGAGAGCTCGACCCAGCGCCCGGGGCGGATCAGCCACCCCGGGCGCGCGTTGTCGATGCCCTGGTGGGCCCGTCGCCGACGCTGCTCGCTACGGGCCGACGACCCGCTCGCGGGTCTCGCCGCGCTCGGTGATGCGGACCACCTTGTTCACGGCGTTGAGGAAGGCCCGGGCCGACGCCTCGACGACATCGGTGGACACGCCCCGGCCGGACACGGTGACGCCGTCGGACTCGAGCTGGATGATGACGTCGCCGAGGGCGTCGACGCCGCCGGTCACCGACGACACGTTGAAGTCCGTGAGGGTGCCCTCGACGCCAGTGGCGGCCTTGATGGCCTGGCAGGCGGCGTCGATCATCCCGTCACCCTCGGCCGTCGCCTCGGACTTCTCGCCGTCGCGCACCAGCACGACCGTCGAGCTGGCCGGGCCGACGTTGCTGCCCCGGAACTCGATCGAGCTGAGCTCGAAGGCCCGGCCCACCTGGCCACCCAGCTCTTCGGCCACGATGGCCTCGAGATCGGCGTCGGTGAGCTGGATCTTGCGGTCGGCGAGCTCCTTGAAGCGGGCGAAGGCGGCGTTGAGGGCGTCGCCCTGGATGGTGATGCCCATCTTCTCCAGGGTGTCGGCGAAGGCGTGGCGCCCCGAGTGCTTCCCCAGCACGATCTGGGTCTCGCCCTGGCCGACGGCCGAGGGGTCCATGATCTCGTAGGTGCTGGCGTCCTCGAGCATGCCGTGCTGGTGGATGCCCGCCTCGTGGGCGAAGGCGTTCCGCCCAACGACGGCCTTGTTGTACTGCACCGGGTAGCCGGTGAGGCGGGAGACCAGGCGGCTGGTCTTGGCCAGCTCCTCCGCCTTCACGTTGGTGTCGAGCAGCGTGCCGTCGGGCAGGGCGAAGTAGTCCGACCGGGTGCGGATGGCCATGACCACCTCTTCCAGCGCAGCGTTGCCGGCCCGCTCGCCGATGCCGTTGATGGCCACCTCGACCTGGCGGGCGCCGGCCTTCACCGCAGCCAGCGAGTTGGCCACGGCGAGGCCGAGGTCGTCGTGGCAGTGGGTGGAGATGATGTAGTCGCCGGGGACCACCTCGCGGATCTTCGCCAGGCGGGCGGCGTACTCCTCGGGGATGCCGTAGCCGACGGTGTCGGGGATGTTCAGCGTGGTGGCGCCGGCGTCGACGGCCACCCGCAGCACCTCGCACATGAAGTCGAAGCCCGACCGGGAGGCGTCCTCGGGGGAGAACTCGACGTCGTCGGTGTACCGGCGGGCGTGGGCGACGGCGGCCGCGGCCTCGGACTTCACCTGGTCGGGCGTCATCTTCAGCTTGTGCTTCATGTGGGTCTCGCTCGTCGCGATGAACACGTGGATGCGGCTGCGCTCGGCGTGCTGCACCGCCTCCCAGCACCGGTCGATGTCGGCCCGGGCCGTGCGGGAGAGGCCGGTGATGACCGGGCCCCGAACCGACTTGGCGATGGCCTCCACGGCCTCGAAGTCCCCCTGGCTGGCGACGGGGAACCCGGCCTCGAGGTAGTCCACGCCGAGGCGCGCGAGCTGCTCGGCGATCTCGAGCTTCTCTCCCGTGTCGAGGGAGATGCCGGGCGACTGCTCACCGTCGCGCAGCGTGGTGTCGAAGATGATCACCGGTTCAGCCATGGCTTTTGTGCCTTTCGTGGTGCTGGTGGATGGGTGGTGGTTGGGTGGGGGAAGATCGGCGGCGGCCGGGGCGAACCCGGGCCGGAAAAGCAAGAAACCTCCTGGCCCGGAGGCACAGGAGGTTCGGCGAGCACCGGTATGGGGGCGCTCGCCCTACATAAGCAGGAGGTCGGTGGTCAGGTGGCGGGACTCCATAACTCGCATGACCGTCGCACGATACCGACGATCCGTCAAGGTCCGACCAGTCGGGCCGGGTAGTTTTGGCCCGTGGCCCGATTCCTGCGCATCCTCCTCAAGCTGGCGATCGTCGGCGGCATCCTCGCCGTCGTGGTGAAGGTGCTGCAGAACCGCAGCCACCCCGCCCCCGTCGTCGACCGCAACGCCTACAACTCGTGGGAGCCGCTGACCGACACGACGCCGGTGGCGTCGGGCGGGCCCGATGTCGCCTCCACCACGACCGCCAAGCAGGCCGCCGTGGAGGAGGCCGCCGCCGCCAAGGAGGCCGCCATCGAGCAGGCCGAGGCGGCCACCGCCGAGGCGCTCGCGAAGGGCGAGGCGGCCACGAAGGCCGCGAAGAAGGCCCCGGCGAAGAAGACGCCCGCCAAGAAGGCCCCAGCGAAGAAGACCGCGGCGAAGAAGGCGCCGGCCAAGAAGGCCGCCACCACGAAGAAGGCGGCGCCCAAGAAGGACACCGCGCCGCCCGCCGCCGACTGACCTGAGCGACGAGGGCGCGGCCACCGCCGCAGCCCTCCACCCGACGGCGCGGACCAGCGGCACCCGCACATCGAACGCACCGATGGGCGCAGTCCGACGCGCCAGGACGACCGTCGAGCTCGGTTCGCTCTTGACAGGAAGATATCTTCCTTTAAAGTTCGAGCCATGCGCCGACGACCGGGAACGCTGCTCGACCTCGAGGCCGCCATCCTCGCCGTCCTGGTCGACGCCGCCCGGTCTGGCCGGGACCTGCACGGCTTCGCCGTCGCCAAGGAGTTGGCCGATCGACGAGGGGCAAAGCGGCTCACCGCCCACGGCACCCTCTACAAGGCGCTCGGGCGATTGGACGACGGCGGCCTGGTCGAGAGCCAGTGGGAGGACCCGGCCCTCGCAGAAGCCGAGGGCCGCCCTCGCCGTCGCCTCTACCGCATCACCAGCGAGGGACGCGTCGCCCTCGCCGCGCACGGGGAGCCGACGGCCCGCACGGTGGCGACCGATCCCGGCACGGTGGCGGGATGACCGCCCCAGCGACCTGGGCCGATCATGCGGCGCGTTGGTGGGTCGGCCGCTACACGCGAGCGGTGGACGACACCGTCGCCGGCTTCCGGCGCGACGAGCTGGAGTCCGATCTCTACGAGCATCGCCAGTTCGCCGGGAGCGGCCCGGCACAACAGTGGAACGTCCTCGGTCGGGTGCTGTGGGGCATCCCCGCCGACCTCTCCTGGCGGCGGGCCGCCCTGGCGTCGACCAGACGCCATGACACAGGAGCAGCGCCCGTGATCCTCCGTAGAACCACCACCATCGTCCTCGTCGCGCTGGCCGCGTTCGAGCTGGCCGCCGGCATCAGCGTCGTCACCGCCGACGGCGCCGGCTGGCGCTACGCCGTGCCCCTGCTGCTGGGTGCGGGGCTGATCGCGGTCGGCTTCGCCCAGCGCGACCGCAGCCCGACCCTCGCGGCGGCGCTCTTCATCGTCGCGGCGCTGGTGCCGGCCGCCACCTTCTACTGGATGGCGCCCGTCTTCGTGCCGGTCGTGGTCCTCGTGGCCGTGCTCGCCATCGCCTCCGCGCGGCGCACCCCGCGCCCCTCCCCCGCGGTCTGAGCCCCGCTCAACCCGCACCGGTCCCACAGCACCCGGGCCTGGCCGGCGCACCGCGCCGGCCAGGCACCGTGGGCGGCGCTGTTCAGCCGTCGGCGTCGAGGCGGGCCACCAGCGTCTTCGGCGCCACCTGGCGGTAGGCGTCGGCACAGATGCCCGCGACCTCGGCCCAGTCGGGCGAGCGGTCGAGGCGCACGCCGAGCCATCCCCGGTGGCCGACGTAGGGCGGGACGAAGAAGCGGTCGGGCTCCTCGTCGACCATCTCGGCCTGCACGCCCGGCGCCGCCGCCACCCACAGGGCGAGGCGACCGTCCCCGTGGTGGTCGTCGTGGAACATCACGAAGCTCTTCTTGCCCCGCACGAAGAACGTGGGAGCACCGTGGCTCGGTCGCTCCTCCACCTCGGGCAGCGCATGGCACGCACCGCGCACCTCGGCCAGCGCGGCGGCCACCTCGTCGGCGGGAAAGGGCACGCCCCATGTTCGCCCACCCGCACGGCTCGTGCGACGACGAAGTCGAGGACCGCTCCTGAGCGTGACCCACGGTTCCAGGACGCAGCCGGCGCGCCCCGGGATCGGGCCGGGGCGTCGCCCGCCGATGACGGGCGCCGACCTGTGGTGGCGCGACGGGCGATAGCCGCCCGGGTCAGGTGCCGGGGCGGTTGACCGCGTGGACCGAGTCGATCCCCGGGGAGGCGGCCAGCGCGGCCACGACCTCGCCGGGCACTGCGTCGGAGGTGGCGAGCACCATCATCGCCGCCGATCCCTCGGCCGAGCGACCGAGGTGCATGTCGGCGATGTTGACCCCGGCCTCACCCAGCGTCTGGCCCACGAGGCCGATCATCCCGGGGCGGTCGTCGTTGCGTACGACGAGCATGTGGTCAGCGGGAGGGATCTCGACGGTGTGGCCGTCCACGTGGACGATGCGAGGCTGGCCGTCGACGCCACCGAGGGTGCCGGCGAGCGCGTGCCCTGCCCCTCGGAGGGTGATGAGGTTCACGAAGTCCTGCGCCGCCGACATCGACGTCTCGCGCACCTCGACCCCGCGCTCCTCGGCGATCTGCGGCGCGTTGACGTAGGAGACGGGCTCCTCGGTCGAGCCGCCGAAGAGGCCTTTCAGCACCGACAGGGTGAGGATGCGGGTGTCGGACTCGGCGAGCTTGCCCTGGTACTCCACCTCGAGCTCGGGGGTGGCGCCCTCGCACAGGCCGGCGAACAGCTCGCCGAGACGCTCGGCCAGGCCGAGGAAGGGGCGGACGGTCTCGGAGGCCTCGCCAGCGCTCACGTTCACGGCGAAGGGGACGAACTCGCCCGCGAGCGCCAAGGCGACCTGCTCGGCGATGGTGTCACCGGCCTTGTCCTGCGCCTCACGGGTGCTGGCGCCGAGGTGGGGGGTCACCACGACCGAGTCGAGTCCGAACAGAGGGGACTCGGTGGTGGGCTCGGTCTCGAACACGTCGATGGCGGCGCCGCCGATGTGGCCGCTCTCGATGGCCTCGGCCAACGCCGCCTCGTCGACGATGCCACCGCGGGCCACGTTGATGACCCGCAGGCCCGGCTTGGCCTTGGCCAGCAGCTCCTTGCCCACCATGCCGATGGTCTCGGGGGTTTTGGCCACGTGGAGGGTGATGAAGTCGGCCACCGCCACCAGCTCGTCCAGCTCCATGAGCTCGACGTTGAGCTGCTTGGCCCGCTCGGGCGAGAGGAAGGGGTCGTAGGCGACGAGGCGCATGCCGAACGCCGAGGCCCGCTGCGCCACGAGTTTGCCGATGCGGCCGAGGCCGATGACGCCGAGCACCTTGTCGCTCAGCTCGATGCCCTCCCACTTGCTGCGCTCCCAGCGACCCTGGACGAGGGCGGCGTGGGCCTGGGGGATGTTGCGGGCGAGGGCCAGGAGCAGCGCCACCGTGTGCTCGGCGGCGCTGAGGACGTTGGACTGCGGCGCGTTGACGACCATGACGCCGCGCTTGGTGGCGGTCGGCACGTCGACGTTGTCGAGGCCGACGCCGGCCCGGCCCACGACCTTGAGGTCCTCGCCCGCCTCGAGCACCTCGGCGGTGACGGTGGTGGCCGAGCGGATGATGAGGGCGTCGGCGCCCTTGATCAGCTCGAGCAGCTCCTCGGGGGACGGCGCCAGCGACACGTCCACCTCGTGGCCCTGGGCCCGGAGGCGGTCGAGGCCGGCGTCGGCGATCTTCTCGGTGACAAGGACACGGGCCATGGGCCAATCCTGACCGTTGCCCCGCAGGGGCCGCCAACCCGTATCGGGGCGGGCGCGGCACTACCGTGCGGCCCCATGGACCAGGGGGCGACCGCAGGGGTGGCAGCGGCGTGAGCAGCGTGGACGTGCTCGTCGTGGGCGCCGGCCTGAGCGGCCTGTCCGCGGCCCACCGTCTGCGCGACGCCGGCCTCGACGTGCTCGTCGTCGAGCGTGACCGGTGGGTGGGCGGCCGGCTCGGCACCCGCCTCGTAGGCCCCGCCCTCGTCGACCACGGCGCCCAGTTCTTCACCACCCGCAACCGGAAGTTCGCCGACTGGGTGGACCTGCTCTTGGCCGACGACCTCGTCTACGAGTGGTGCCGCGGCTTCGGCAACGCCGACGGCTACCCACGCTTCGTGGCCCGGGGCGGCATGGCCGAGCTGGCGCGGGTCCTCGCCCGGGAGGTCCCCGTGCGCCTCGACTGCCCCGTGCGGGTGGTGATCGCCGGCACCGAGCGCTGGCAGGTGGTCCTCGACGGCGAGGACGAGACGACCGAGGCGGCGGCGGTACTTCTCACCGCGCCGGTCCCCCAGAGTCTGCGCATCCTCGAGGCCGGCGGCGTGACGTTGGGCCACGACGAGCAGGAGGGCCTCCCGGGGATCCAATACGACCCCACGCTGGCGCTGGTGGCCGTGCTCGACGGACCGCCGGCCGTGGCTCGGCCCGGGGCGGTCCAGCCCGACGTCGGCCCGTTCAGCTTCGTGGCCGACAACGAGGCCAAGGGGCTTTCCGACGAGCCGGCCCTCACCCTCCACGCGAGCGCCGCCGTGTCGAGCGCCCTGTGGAACGAGTCGGACTCGAAGGCCATCGCCAACCTCCTCGACGCCGCCGAGGAGTACCTCGCCGGCCGTACGGTCCGCGACGTGCACCTCACGAGGTGGGAGTACGCCACCCCGCGCGTGGTCTGGACCAACCGGTGCGTCACCGTGGCCGAGTCGCCCGGCCCCCTGCTGCTGGCCGGCGACGCCTTCGGAGGCCCTCGTGTCGAGGGCGCCTGGCTGTCCGGCGAAGCGGCCGCAGCGACGATCCTCAAGCGCCTCGGCGTCGACCCCGTCACCGGCGCCTGACCCGACCTGCTCGAGGAGGGTCGCCGGGTCGACGGCGCGCCGGTCAGGCCCCTTCCGACCAGGGGGCGTCCGGCTCGTCGATGTGGTCGACGCGTGGTGGGCCGATGACCGGCCCGCCCACGGGAGTCCGGCGGGTCGTTGCGTGGCGCTCGGAGCGACCGCGCTCAGGGGAGGTTGCGGACCTCGACGGGGGTGACGTCGCCGGCCGGCGTGAAGCCGAACACCTGGGCGTAGAACGACAGCTCGGACTCCAGGGCCCGGATGATGTTCTCGGCCTTGCGGAAGCCGTGCTGCTCGCCCTCGAAGAGCACGTAGGCGTAGGGCAGGCCCTTGGCGTCGAGCGCGGACACCATCAGCTCGGCCTGGTTGGGCGGCACGACCTCGTCCTCGCTGCCCTGGAGGATGATCATCGGGCTCGAGAGGCCGTCGGTGTGCTCGATGGGTGAGCGCTCCCGGTAGACCGCCTCCGCCTCTGGCCAGGGCCCGATCAGCCCGTCGAGGTAGCGCGACTCGAACTTGTGGGTGTCCCGGGCGAGCGCGCTGAGGTCGGCCACGCCGTAGTGGCTGGCGCCGGCGGCGAAAACGTCGGTGGTGCTGAGGGCCTGGAGCGTGGTGTAGCCGCCGGCGCTGCCGCCTCGGATGCAGAGGCGCTCGGGGTCGGCGTCTCCCCGGTCGGCGAGGAAGCGGGCGGCGGCCACGCAGTCCTGCACATCCACGATCCCCCAAGCGCCCTGGAGGCGGTCGCGGTACTCGCGCCCGTACCCCGTGCTGCCGCCGTAGTCGACGTCGACCACGGCGAAGCCCCGGCTGGTCCAGAACTGGGTGCCCAGGCTCAGCATCGGTCGGGCGGCGGCGGTGGGCCCGCCGTGGCTGAGCACGAGCAGCGGCGGCCGCTCCCCCGTCGGCGCATGGGCCTCGGGGTTGGTGGGCGGGTAGTAGAGCGCGTGGGCGGTCCGGGCGGCGCCGTCGGGCCCCGGTTCGGTCGGGAACTCGATCGGCTCCGGCGCCGAGAGCCACGCCGGGTCGAGCCCGAGGTCGCGAGGAGCCCGCAGCAGCTCGTGCTCGCCCGTGGCTGGGTCGAAGCGCACGATGGCCGACTCCTGCGTCGGCGAGGCACCGACGAACAGCACCCTGCGCCCGTCGGACACGACGCTGTCGATGCTGGTGAAGGGCACGTCGTACCCGAGCAGCTCGTCGCGGCCGTTGCGCCGGCAGGCGGCGACGACGGTGCCGTCGTCGAGGAAGGCGTAGCGGGACATCCCGAACACCCACTGCGGGGTCCCGATCTCGCCGTCGACGGCGAGCACCGGCTCGTCGAGCCCGTCGTAGTAGAGGTTCCACCAGCCGTCGGTGCGGTCGGACACGTAGTGCGGGCCCGGCGGCAACCAGTGCCCCTCCCGGCCCGGCCGCGGGTCCCGCAGCTGCCCCGCGGGAAGGAACGCCGGCTGGAAGACCGACTCTCGCTTGCCCTCGCCGCCGGCGACCAGCCGTGGCGCTTGCGGAGGGTCGTCATAGGTGTGCGTCGGCCCACGCCACTCGTGAGTAGGCGGTTGCTCGATGATCCACAGCGACGTCTCGTCCCACGGCATGTTCGGGTGATCCCACTGGATCCAGGCCAACTCCTCCTCGGACGGACCGATCCGCGGCGAAGCCACGAAGTCGGGACCGGTGACCAAGACCTCGATCTCGCCCTCGCCGTGCTGGTCGATGCGCACGATCTCGTTCACGGCCTCGCCGCCGTCGGCCGGATGGTGCTCACGCACGCACACCAGCCAGGTGCGGTCGTACGGCACCTGGATGTCGGCGTAGCGGTCGCCCATGGGGACCTCGGGCTCCGGCGTGATCGCCACCGGCTCGGTCGAGCCGGGGTCGAGGCGGTAGAGGCGCTGGTCAGCCCAGTTGGCGAAGAACAGCACGCCCCGATCGACGGTCCAGGCGCCGCCGCCGTACTCGTGCACGCGGGTGCGGGCGGCGAAGCCCTCGGGCAGGACGTCGACGCCCTCACGGACGATCTGGACCCGGCCGCCTTCCTCGGGGCGGCTCTCGCTCCACCACACGGCGCCACCGTCGCCGCGGTCCACCCGCACCTCGGACAGCCCGACCGCGGCCGAGATCACCGTCTCGGCGGTGATGGGCGACGCCCACGCCCCGTACGGCGCCTCCACGCGACCGCTCACGATCCAACCCCGTTCGTTCTGGCCGCGAAATCTCGTTCGTGACAACAGAGCGTCGCGGCCAGAACGAGAAGCGTTTCGTTCTGGCCGCGAAAACCCGTTCGTGACAACAGCATGTCGCGGCCAGAACGATGCGTCGGGGTCACGCCAGGAGGTCGGCGATGCGGCCGACGCCCTCGCCGAGGTCGTCGTCGCCGAGGGCGAACGACAGCCGGGCGTAGCCGGGGGCACCGAAGGCCTCGCCGGGGACGATGGCCACCTTGGCCTCGTCGAGGATGACCGCGGCGAGGTCGAGGGTGGTCTCGATGTGGCGGCCGGCGATCGTGCGGCCGAGCACCCCCTCCATGGACGGGAACGCGTAGAACGCGCCCTGCGGCTCCATGCAGGACACGCCGTCGATGGCGTTGAGCAGCTTGTGGATGGTGGCGCCGCGGCGGGCGAAGGCCTCACGCATCTCCGCCACGGCCGTCAGGTCGCCCGACACGGCGCACAGCGCGGCGCGCTGGCTCACGTTCGAGACGTTGGAGGTGAGGTGCGACTGGAGGTTCACCGCCAGCTTCACCATGTCGGGCGGGCCGATGAGCCACCCCACCCGCCACCCCGTCATGGCGTAGCTCTTGGCCACGCCGTTGAGGACGACGCAGCGGTCGGCCAGTTCGGGCACGAGCGCCGGCATCGACGAGAACACGTGGTCGCCGAAGGTGAGGTGCTCGTAGATCTCGTCACAGATGACCCAGACACCCTTGTCGAGGGCCCAGCGGCCGATGGCCTCGACCTCGGCCGGCGAGTACACGGCGCCGCTCGGGTTCGACGGCGACACGAAGATGAGGGCCTTGGTGCGGTCGGTGAAGGCGGCGTCGAGCTGCTCGATCGACACCTTGAACTCCGAGCGGACGTCGGTGGGGATGACCACCGAGCTCGCGCCGCACAGGGCGATGGGCTCGGGGTAGGTGGTCCAGAACGGCGCCGGCAACAGCACCTCGTCGCCCGGGTTGAGGATGGCCTCGCACGTCTCGTAGAGGGCCTGCTTGCCCCCGTTGGTGATCACGACCTGGCCGGCCGAGACGGTGTAGGCGGAGTCGCGTTCGGTCTTGACCGCCACCGCCTCGCGCAGCTCGGGCAGGCCCGCCGCGGGCGTGTAGCGGTGGTTCTTCTCGTCCCGGCAGGCCTGGACCGCGGCCTCGACGATGTTGTCCGGCGTGGGGAAGTCGGGCTCGCCGGCGCCGAAGCCGATGACGGGCTCGCCGGCGGCCTTCAGGGCCTTGGCCTTGGCGTCGACGGCCAGGGTGGCGGATTCGGCGATGGCGCCGACCCGGGTGCTCAGGCGGACGTCTCGGGCGGTGCTCGGTGACATGGGGCGGGTCCTCGGTGGGTCTGATGGGTGGCGCAGGGGTGTTGCGTGGAGCGGGCCGGTCGAATCGGATTCGCTCGTCTGCGGCCCTGCCGCGATAGTGGCACGCGATGAGCTCGCCGCCGCCCGAAATCGCCACCTCGCCCGACATCTCGATCCCCGCCGAGCTGCTGCCCGCCGACGGCCGCTTCTGCTGCGGCCCGTCCAAGGTCCGCTCCGAGGCCGTCGCGGCTCTCGCCGCCGCCGCGCCCACCTACCTCGGCACCAGCCACCGCCAGGGCGGCGTCCGCTTCGTGGTCGGCGCGCTGCGCAACGGCCTCGCCGAGCTGTTCCGCCTGCCCGACGGCTACGAGGTCATCCTCGGCAACGGCGGCACCACGGTGTTCTGGGACGCCCTCACCTTCGGGCTGATCGACGAGCGCAGCCAGCACCTGTCCTTCGGTGAGTTCTCGTCCAAGTTCGCCACCGCCGCAGCGGCGGCGCCCCACCTCGGCGAGCCCGAGGTCATCTCGTCGCCGACCGGCACCCACCCCGAGGCCCACGCCAACCCCGACGTCGACGTCTACGCCCTCACCCACAACGAGACGTCCACGGGCGTGATGCACACGCCCCGGCGCCCCGAGGGCACCACGGCCGCCGACGGCCTCGTCGCGGTCGACGCCACCTCGGCGGCCGGCGGCCTGCGCTTCGACCCGGCCGAGACCGACGTGTACTACTTCGCCCCCCAGAAGTGCCTGGGCTCGGACGGCGGCCTCTGGCTCGCCACCGTGTCACCCGCGGCCATCGAGCGCATCGAGCGCATCGCCGCATCGGATCGCTGGATCCCGGCCTCGCTCGACCTCAAGACCGCGCTCGACAACAGCCGGAAGGACCAGACCTACAACACGCCGGCGCTGGCCACCGTGTTCCTCGCCGCCGAGCAGGTGGACTGGATGAACCAGAACGGGGGCCTCGAGTTCGCCGCCGGTCGCTGCGACCGCTCCGCCGAGACCATCTACTCCTGGGCCGAGGCCGGCGCGCTGACCACCCCGTACGTGGCCGATCCCGCCGAACGCAGCCACGTGGTGGCCACCATCGATCTCGACGACGCCGTCGACGCCAACCAGGTGGCCGCCATCCTGCGGGCCAACGGCATCCACGACACCGAGAGCTACCGCAAGCTCGGCCGCAACCAGCTGCGCGTCGCGCTCTTCCCGGCCATCGACCCCGACGACGTGGCCCAGCTCACCCGCAGCATCGACCACGTCCTGGCCGCGCTCACCGCCTGACGCATCCCGCAGACTGGGAACGGGACAACCGAGCGACAACCGGGAGACAACCGCGCACCGGGAGGCTGGGCCCAGCGACGCCGCATCGATGCAGGTGGCGCCGCTGCTGGACCCGCTGTATTCGCACGGGACGGGCCGCCATCTCGTCCTGAGCACAGGTTCTCGCCGGACCACCTCCGCCCTGCCACCACAGGAACGGAGGGGGCCCGGCGGAGCCGCGTCCGCAGCCGAGGCCGCGGGGCAGGACTCAGTCGGTGGCCTCGAGGACGGCCTCGGCGTCGGGCTCGGCCTCCTCGACGGCGCGGTCCTCCGCGGCACGCCGGGCGCGGTGGCTGGGCGAGAGAAACCGGGTCCAGACCCACCAGGTGAGCCCCAGCAGGATCGCGGCGATGACCACGTACTGGAACGTGCCGACGTAGTCGGACACCTGCTCCCAGTTGTCGCCGAGCAGGAAGCCGGCGCCGATCAGAAGCGAGTTCCACACGGCGCTGCCCAAGGCCGTGTAGACGGTAAAGGTCACCGGGTTCATGCGCCGGAAGCCCGCCGGGATCGAGACCAGTGACCGGATCAGCGGGATGCAGCGGCACACGAGGACCGCGGCTGAGGAGTGGTCGTCGAACCAGGACTCGGCGCGCTCGAGGTCGTGCGGCCGCACCCCGACCCAGCGCCCGTAGCGGACGGTCAGCGCGTGCAGTCGGGTCCGCCCGATGGCGGCCGATGCCAGGTAGAGCCACCAGGCCCCGATGACCGAGCCCACCGTCGCGGCGAGGATCATCCCCCACACGTTGGCGGCGCCGTCGGCCGCGGCGAAGCCGGCGGCGGGCAGCACCACCTCGGAGGGGATGGGCGGGAACATGCTCTCCAGCGCCACGAGCAGCGCCACCCCCAGGTAGCCGACCGCGTCGATGACGTCGGTCACCCACTCCGTGAGATCGCCGAAGACCACCTCGGACAGCCCCAGCACCACCATCGTCGCCGTTCCTCCGCGCGCGCTCGTCGACCCAGCCGGACCGCCAGCCTAGAACGGACGAACGACATTTCCTGGATCAGGCTTCGTCCCCAGACCGAGCGGCGGGAGGGCTAGAAAGGGCGGATGGCGACGACGGCCGAGATGCGAGCACAGCTGACGGGGCCCGGGGGGCCGTTCGAGGTCGTGACCGAGGTGGTCAACGGCATCGAGATGAAGGTCTACAAGTCGTCGATGACGTCGCTGCGAGAGGTCGCCGCCGCCGGCCTGGCCCGGGGCAACGACCAGCCCTTCCTCGTCTATGGCGACCTGCGCATGGGCCCGGCCGAGTTCGTCGAGCGCTCCAATGGCGTGGCCGAACGACTCCGTGCCGAGTTCGGCGTGGGCCACGGCGACCGGGTGGCGGTGCTGTCGGCCAACAACCCCGAGTGGTGCCTCACCTTCTGGGCGACGGTGAACCTCGGGGCCATCCTCGTGGGTCTCAACGGCTGGTGGAAGACCGACGAGATCGTCTACGGCCTCCAGGACTCGGGCGCCAAGGTGCTCGTGGCCGACGGCCGGCGCTTCGAGCGCATCGCTGATCACCTCGGCGAGCTCCCCGACCTCGAGGCCGTGTTCCTCGTCGACGCCGAGAGCAGCGACGAGGACGACCACCGGGTGCACGACTTCTCGGTGCTGACCGGCGACCCCACGCCCGTCCTGCCCGACACCCCCATCGCACCGGACGACCCCGCGGTGATCTTCTACACCAGCGGCACCACCGGCCGCCCCAAGGGCGCCATCAGCACCCACCGCAACATGGTGGCCAACCTCATGAACACCCTGTTCAACGGCGTGCTCACGGGGATGATGGCCGCCGAGGACGACGACGCTGCGGCCGCGCCGGGGCTGGGCAAGGGGCAGACGGTCTCACTCTTCACCTCGCCCCTGTTCCATGTCTCGGGCTGCCACTCCACCCTGGTGGTGGGGCTGCTCGCGGGCCTGCGCCTCGTCATGACCGAGGGGAAGTTCGAGCCCGAGAAGGCGCTCCAGCTCATCGAGGAGGAGGGCGTCACCATCTGGGCGACCGTGCCCACCATGGTGTGGCGCGTGTGCGAGCACCCGGCCCGTCACGACTACGACACGTCGACGGTGACGTCGGTGGCCTTCGGCGGCTCGCCGTCGGCCGACGAGCTCCAGCGCAAGGTGCGCGACACCTTCCCCAACGTGCGCAGCACCAGCAACGTCTACGGCCTCACCGAGTCGAGCTCGGCGGCCACCATCATCTCGGGCAAGGACGCCCTCGCCAAGCCCGACTCGGTGGGCCCGCCGGTGCCCGTGGTCGACCTGAAGATCGCCGACCCCGACGGCAACGAGGTGCCCGCCGGCGAGACCGGCGAGGTGCTGTTGCGGGGCCCGATCATCATGCCGGGGTACTGGGGCAAGCCCGAGGCCACCGCCGAGACCGTCCGGGACGGCTGGTTGCACACCGGCGACGTGGGCCACGTCGACGAGGAGGGCTACCTCTACATCACCGACCGGGCCAAGGACATGATCATCCGGGGCGGCGAGAACATCTACTGCGTCGAGATCGAGAACCGTCTCGTGGCCCACCCGAAGGTGGCCGACGCCGCCATCATCGGGGTGGCCCACCCCGAGCTCGGCGAGGAGGTGAAGGCCGTCGTCCAGGTCGAGCCCGGCGAGTCCCTCACCGAGGACGAGGTGCGGCAGTGGGTGGCCGAGACCCTCGCCCAGTTCAAGGTGCCGACCTACGTCGAGCTCACCGACGACAAGCTCCCCCGCAACGCGTCGGGCAAGCTGCTGAAGAACGTCCTGCGGGGCGAGGGCGAAGTCTCCTTCTCCGAGACGATGTAGCGGCCGGCCGGTCGCGGCCACCGCGATTGGGCCTCCAAACACCGTTCAGCATGCCGATGAAGGAGGGTGGCCCTCACCGAGCGCGCACCCACCGTGAGCCGTCGCACCGCACTGGACGACCCGGTCGACGAGGCCGAGGCCACCCGCATCGTGCGCCGGGCCGCCTGGCTGGTCGGCCTCGTGTGGCTGCCGGTCATCCTGATCTGGTCGGGCATGCCCTTCGCCCTCACCTTCGACGACGCCTTCTACTACGCCGAGATCGCCCGCAACCTGTCCGAGGGCGCGGGCTCGACGTTCGACACCATCAACGTGACCAACGGCTACCACCCGCTCTGGCAGGGGCTGGCCACGACCGTGTTCCTGCTCGGGTTCGACGGCGTGGCCGCCATCCGGGCGCTGCTGGCCATGCAGCTGGTCATGTGGGTGATCACCTTGTGGGTGGTGGCCGGCATCGTGGGCCGGCGCCTCGGAGGCACCCCCAAGGCGGTGGTGCTGCTCGTGGGCGGCGTCCTCGCCCTGACCGGGGCCAACCCCTTCGTGCTCAAGATGGTGGTCAACGGGCTCGAGGCGGCACCGGCCGTGCTGATCGCCGTGCTCCTGCTCGACCGACTCGACCGCCAGCAGGGCAAGGTGCTCGGCGGCACCCAGCTCACCCGCCTGCTCACCGGGGCCCTGCTCGGCCTGGCCTTCCTGGCCCGCACCGACGCCGCCCTGCTCCTCGTGTGCCTGGGGGCGTGGGCCCTCGTCGAGGCCCGCGCCCAGGGGCCCTCGTCGCGCAAGTCGCTGGCCGAGGTGCTCGTGCTACCGGCGCTGACGGTGTTGGCCTACGGCGCCATCAACCTCGCCTGGTTCGGCCACCTCACCCAGGTCAGCGGCGACGTGAAGCGCGCCGACATCACCCCGGGGCGGGCGGTGCTGCTGTTGCTGGCCGGAGCGGCCGCGGTCGCCCTCATGGCCGGCCTCAGCCGTGACCGGGAACCCGAGGTCCGGCCCAAGTTCTGGCGGGTGGCGGGCTTCTGCGCCCACACCGCCTGGTACCCCGCCTTCCTGGTGCTGCTGCTCGGCTACTACCTGATCCTGTCCACCCAGCTGTGGCTCTGGTACTTCGCCCCGGTGGGCCTCTACGCCACCACCCTGCTCGTGTTGGTGGCCGCCGACCTCGCCGACGGCGCCCGCCTCGAGACCCCCGACCGCGCCCCCCATCGCTCCGTGCTGCCCATCGCCGCCATCCTCGGCGTCCCCCTGGTGCTGGCCTTCGCCATCCAGTTGCGCAGCTTCGCCGACCCGCACCTCCGGTCGATCCAGGTGGCCAACCGCGAAGCCGGCGCCTGGATCACCGACAACCTTCCCGCCGACGCCGTCCTCGGCTCGTGGGACGCCGGCGTCGTCGGCTACTTCACCGAGCAACCCGTGATGAACCTCGACGGCGTGGTGAACTCCTTCGACTACCTGGACGCCAGCCGTGAGGGCACCCGGGACGAGTTCCTGCGCGACCGCGGGCTGGGCTACCTCGTGAACCACGGCGACCTGGTCGACGGCGAGGACCCGGTGATCCACGACGTCACCGAGGGCCTGTTCGACGAGGCCACCGCCGACGGCCTCGAACAGGTGCACCGCGAGGAGTTCACCTACAGCGGCACCACCACCGGCACGGCCGGCGGCCCGCCGCCCTCCGGTCAGATGGCGGTCTTCGTGTACGAACTGACCGACTGACCGACTGAGCCCCGGGAAGCGCGCGCCGGCGCACCTCCCGGGGCGACGAGTCAGTCGCCGCCGCTGGCGTCCTGGACGGACTGCTTGCCGGCGGAGATCCACGGCATCATGCCGCGGAGGTCCGAGCCGACCTGCTCGATCTGGTGGTCGCGGTCGGCCTGGCGGAGCTGCTCGAAGTTCGAGCGGCCGCCCCGGCTCTCGGCGATCCACTCCTCCGCGAACTGGCCGCTCTGGATCTCGTCGAGGATCGTGCGCATCTCGGCCTTCACCGTGGGGGTGATGATGCGCGAGCCCCGGGTGAGGTCGCCGTACTCGGCGGTGTCGGAGATGGAGTAGCGCATGCCGGCGATGCCCTGCTCGTACATGAGGTCCACGATGAGCTTCACCTCGTGGAGGCACTCGAAGTACGCCGACTCGGGCTGGTAGCCCGCCTCGACGAGGGTCTCGAAGCCGGCCTGCACGAGCGAGGTGAGGCCGCCGCAGAGCACGACCTGCTCGCCGAAGAGGTCCGTCTCGGTCTCCTCTTCGAAGGTGGTGTCGAGCACGCCGGCACGGGTGCCGCCGATGGCGTCGGCGTAGGCGAGGGCGAGGTCACGGGCGTGGCCCGAGGCGTCCTGGGCCACGGCGATGAGGCAGGGCACGCCGCCACCCTCGGTGTAGGTGCGGCGCACGAGGTGGCCGGGGCCCTTGGGGGCCACCATGGCCACGTCCACCCACTCGGGCGGGGTGATCTGCTCGAAGCGGATGTTGAAGCCGTGGGCGAAGAACAGGGCGTCGCCGTTGGTGAGGTTGGGCTCGATGTCCTTCTCGTAGACGTCGCGCTGCTCCGTGTCGGGCAGCAGCACCATGATCACGTCGGCCTCGGCGCACGCCTCCGCGGTGGTGAGCACCTTGAGCCCGGCGTTCTCCGCCTTGGCCTTGGACGACGACCCCTCGCGCAGGCCGACACGGACGTCGATGCCCGAGTCCTTCAGGTTCAGGGCGTGGGCGTGGCCCTGCGAGCCGTAGCCGAGGATCGCGACCTTTCGGTCGGCGATGTACGACCGGTCGGCGTCCTTCTCGTAGTAGACGTTGGCCATCGGGGGGTCCTTTCGGGGGTTCAGGAAGAAGCTGCGTGACTCGGGGGGACCGGCGGGCCGGTCAGGAGGCGCGCCGCACGCCGCGGAGGCGGGCCGGACGCTCGATCTTCGGCAGCGCCACGCGACCGGTGCGCTGCAACTCGACGATCCCATAGGGTCGCAGGAGCTCCTCGAAGTCGTCCACCCGAGCAGGCTCGTCGTCGACCGAGACCGTGAGGTCCTCGTGGCCCACGTCGAGGATGCGGCCCGAGAAGACGTCCACGAGCTGGATGACCTGGCCCCGCACCTCGGGGGCGGCGCGCACCGTGGCGATGAGCAGCTCACGCTCGACGGCGTGGTCCGGGTGCAGCTCGGTGATCTTGATGACGTTGATCAGCTTGTTGAGCTGCTTGGTGATCTGCTCGAGGGGCGCCGACTCGACGTCCACCACGATGGTGATGCGGCTGAACTTGTCGTCCTCGGTGGGGGCGACGGCCAGGGAGTAGATGTTGAAGCCCCGGCGGGCGAACAGGGAGGCGATGCGCGTGAGCACGCCGGCCTTGTTCTCGACCAGGACGGACAGCGTGTGGTGCGGGGCGGCGGGGTGCGACGCGTGCGGGGAGGACGGCATCAGTGGCCCCCCTCGCCCTGAGAGGGGTCGACCACGATGTTCGAGTTGGACTGGCCGGCCGGGACCATCAGGCGGGGGTAGGTCGCCTTCTCGCGGTGGTCGGTGTCCAACATCAGTGGCCCCCCTCGCCCTGGGACGGGTCCACCACGATGTTCGAGTTGGACTGGCCCGCAGGGACCATGGGGTACACCTTCTCGCGGTGGTCGGTGCGGAAGTCGATGACCACGGGGCGGTCGTCGATCTCGTTGGCCTTCTCGATGGCGGGCAGGACGTCCTCCGGGTCCTCGACCCGCATGCCCTCGCAGCCCATGGCCTCGGCCCAGAGCTTGTAATCGGGCAGGTCGGGCGAGAGGTAGACCTCGGAGTAGCGCTCCTCGTAGAACATCTCCTGCCACTGGCGCACCATGCCCAGGTAGGCGTTGTTGAGGATGGCGACCTTCACCGGGATGCGCTCGGCGGCCGCGGTGACGAGCTCCTGCGCCGTCATCTGGAAGCAGCCGTCGCCGTCGACGGCCCAGACCATCCGGTCGGGGCGGCCCACCTTGGCGCCGATGGCGGCCGGCACCGAGAAGCCCATGGTGCCGAGGCCGCCGGAGTTCACCCAGGTGTAGGGGTGGTTGAACTTCCAGTGCTGGCTGGCCCACATCTGGTGCTGGCCCACGCCCGAGGCGACGATGGTGTCGTCGGGGGTGTGGTCGCGCAGGGTTTCGAGCACGAACTGGGGCTTGAGGCCGTCGCCGGGCTCGGACGGCTCGTAGGTCAGGGGGTACTTCTCCTGCCAGCCGCTGATACGGCTGCGCCACGGCGAGCGGTCGGGCTGGGCGTCGCTGCCGCCCAGATCCCCGATGGCCCGGACCAGCTCCTCGATGACGAGGCGGCAGTCGCCCACGATGGGGACGTCGGGCCGGCGGACCTTGCCCAGCTCGGCGGGGTCGATGTCGACGTGGATGATCTTCGCCTCGGGGGCGAAGTCGGGCACCTTGCCCGTGACCCGGTCGTCGAAGCGGCTGCCCAGGGCGATGAGCAGGTCGGACTCCTGCATGGAGGTGACCGCGGTGTAGTTGCCGTGCATGCCGGGCATGCCGAGGCACAGCTCGTGGTCGTCGGGGAAGGCGCCCCGGGCCATCAGGGTGGTCACGACGGGGATGCCGGTCAGCTCGGCGAGCTCGCGCAGCGCCTCGGCGGCCCGGGCCTTGAGGATGCCGCCGCCGGCGTAGATGACCGGGCGCTCAGAGCGGCAGATCAGCTCGGCGGCCTGCTTGATCATCTTCGGGTGGCCACGGGTGTTGGGCTTGTACCCGGGGAGGTCGACCGAGTCGGGCCAGTACCAGTCCATGGCCGATGCCGGGTTGTTGGGGTCGACGATGTCCTTGGGGATGTCGACCAGCACCGGGCCGGGGCGGCCCGTGGTGGCGATGTGGAACGCCTCACGGATGGTCCGGGGGATGTCCGCCGCGCTGGTCACAAGGAAGTTGTGCTTGGTCACCGACTGGGTGATGCCGGTGATGTCGGCCTCCTGGAAGGCGTCGCTGCCGATCGCCGGCAGGGGCACCTGGCCGGTGATGCACACCATGGGGATCGAGTCCATGTACGCGTCGGCCAGCGGGGTGACGATGTTGGTGGCACCGGGACCGCTCGTGACCATGGCCACGCCGGGGCGGCCGGTGGCGTGGGCGTAGCCCTCGGCCATGTGGCCGGCGCCCTGCTCGTGGCGCACGAGGATGTGGCGGATGGGCGAGTCGATGATGGGGTCGTACACCGGGAGGATGGCGCCCCCGGGCAGGCCGAAGATGGCCTCGACGCCTTCCATCTCGAGGCTCTGGATCAGCGCTCGGCCACCGTTGGTGGGTTGACCTTCGGCAATCATGGCGGTGGGTTCCTATCAGGTCGGGCAACTGCGGGGAAAGCGGACGGACGGGCGGGCGGCACCTGGGTGCGAAAACTGCAACGGCCTCCCGATTGGGAGGCCGGACGAGCGCACGCGGGGAAGAAGTCGGCGTGCGCTAGGTGATTACGAGGAGGGAGAGGCGGCGGGGGGACGACATCGCTCCCGAGGATGGCACGACTCCGCCGATCTGGCAACCCCTTTGTGACCCGCCGGTCCCGCGCAGGCGGTGCCGTATCCTGCGCGCAGCCGCCGAGCAAGGAGCCTGCACCGTGCAGATCGACATCAAGTACGACCCCGCCTTCGCCATGGCCTTCGCCCACCTCGAGCCCGGCGAGGCCATCCGGGCCGAGGCCGGCGCCATGGTGAGCCACACCCCCGGCCTCCAGATGGAGACATCCACGCAGGGTGGGCTCATGAAGGGCCTGAAGCGGGCGGTCGGCGGCGAGTCGTTCTTCATGAACACCTTCACCGCCACCCAGCCCGGCGACCACATCGGCCTCGCCGCTCCGCTGCCCGGCGACATCGCCCACTGGCCGCTGGCAGGCCAGACCGTCTACCTCCAGTCGGGGGCCTACCTGGCGTCGGCCATGGGGATCGAGGTGGACAGCTCGTGGGGCGGCGCCAAGACGATGTTCAGCAGTGGCGGCCTGATCGTCCTGAAGGTCTGGGGCACGGGCGACCTGCTGGTCTCGGCCTACGGCGCCATCCACGCCATCGACCTCGCCGCCGGCCAGAGCTACACGGTCGACACCGGGCACATGGTGGGCTGGTCCGAGGGCGTGACCTACCAGGTGTCCAAGGCCGGCGGCGGCTGGAAGCAGACCCTGCTCGGCGGCGAGGGCCTGGTGTGCACCCTGACGGGACCGGGACGCATCTACCTCCAGTCCCGCAGCACCACCGACTTCCTCAACTGGCTCATCCCCAAGCTGCCGACGCAGTCGAACTGACCGGCACGAGCGAACTCGACGCAATGGCCGTCGGATTCCGACGGCCATTGCGTCGAGAATGAGGCCGATGGCGCGCACCGCCTGCTACCCGGGGTCGTTCAACCCGCTGACCGTCGCCCACCTCGCGGTTGCGGAGGCGGCGGTGGCCGCCTTCGGGCTCGACCGGGTGGACCTCGTGGTGTCGCGGGTGCCGCTGGTCAAGGGCGCCGTCGAGCGGCCCCGGCTGGTGGATCGCCTGCGGGTGCTCGAGGACACGGCCGCCGCCCGCCCCTGGCTGGGCGTGGCCCTGCGCGACGAGCAGCTCTTCGTCGACCTCGCCCAGGGGTACGACGTGGTGGTCATGGGCGCGGACAAGTGGGAGCAGTTGCACGACCCCGCCTTCTACGGCGGGTCGGAAGCGGCCCGCGACGAAGCGCTGGCCGCACTCCCCCAAGTCGCCGTGGTCGACCGCCCGCCACTCCTGGCGCCACCGGAGGTGCGCCTCGACGTCCACCCCGACCACCACCCGGTGTCGTCGAGCGACG
The DNA here is from genome assembly GCA_016794585.1 of Acidimicrobiales bacterium. NCBI lineage: Bacteria > Bacillati > Actinomycetota > Acidimicrobiia > Acidimicrobiales > Acidimicrobiales bacterium. The sequence goes on along the minus strand of JAEUJM010000044.1, from coordinate 273,432 downwards.
TCCGGGCCGGCCGCCACGACTGGATGGCCCCGGAGGCGGCGGCGTTCGACAGGGCGACGGGCGCGTGGTCCGACCCGGGGCGCTACGACGCCTGGCTCGCCGGGCAGGGCTGAAAGACAAAGGCGCGAAGAACGAACACGGGCCGGGTCGCCGCCTCGTCGCCTGCAATGGCACGCTCCGTGGCCAACCGGGCCTTCATCTACATCGTTGGAGGAAATAGCCCCCGGAATCCGACAGCTATTTCCTCCAAAGAGACGATCTGGAGCCCGACGACCGCCACTCAGCCACGCAGCGTGGCGCGCCCCGCGGAGCTCGCGGCCGGCGGTGCGGCGCCGCCTTGAAAGCCGCCTTTGCCGTTGGCCCCACTCGCTACGCGCTCGTGATGGCGCCCTTCTCGGCGCCCTGGGCGAGCTTGGCGTACTTGGCGAGGACGCCCTTGGTGTAGCGGGGCTCGGGAAGCTTCCACTCCTCGCGGCGGGCGGCCAGGGTGACGTCGTCGACGTCGAGCTCGATGGTGTGGTTCTTCACGTCGATGGTGATGCGGTCACCCTCGTTGATGAACGCGATGGGGCCGCCGTCGACGGCCTCAGGGGCGACGTGGCCGATGCAGAAGCCATGGGTGCCGCCGGAGAAGCGGCCGTCGGTGATGAGAGCGCAATCGCCGCCGCGGCCGGCGCCCTTCATGGCGCCGGTGACGGCCAGCATCTCGCGCATGCCCGGGCCGCCCTTGGGGCCCTCGTAGCGGATGACCACGATGTCGCCGGGGTTGATGCCACCGGCGAGGATGCACTCCATGGCGGCCTCTTCGCCGTCGAAGACCCGGGCGGGGCCTTCGAAGTGGTCGAAGTCGATGCCGGCGACCTTCAACACCGCGCCGTTGGGGGCGAGCGAACCCCGCAGCACGGCGATGCCGCCGATGTCGTGGATGGGCTGGGACAAGGGGTGCACGACCGCGCCGTCGGGACCGGGCGGGTCGATGGCGGCGAGGTTCTCGGCCACCGTCTTCCCGGTGACGGTCATGCAGTCACCGTGGAGCAGGCCGGCGTCGAGCAGCTCGCGCATGACGACGGGCACGCCGCCGATGCGGTCGAGGTCGCTCATGTGGTACTTGCCGTGGGGTTTGGTGTCGGCGATGTGGGGGACGCGGGCGGCCACCTTGTTGAAGTCCTCGAGGGCGAGGTCGACCTCGGCCTCGTAGGCGATGGCGAGGAGGTGCAGCACCGCGTTGGTGGAGCCACCGAGGGCCATCACCACGGCGATGGCGTTCTCGAAGGCCTCCTTGGTCATGATCTGACGGGGGCGGATGCCCTTCTCGATCAGAGCGACGACGGCTTGGCCGCTGGCGTAGGCGAAGTCGTCGCGGCGGCGGTCCACCGCCGGCGCCGCCGAGCTGCCGGGCAGCGACATGCCGATGGCCTCGGCCACCGACGCCATCGTGTTGGCGGTGAACATGCCGGCGCAGCTGCCCTCGGTGGGACACGCCGCCATCTCGATCTCGCCGAGCTCGTTCTCGGTGAGGGTGCCCGCCGCGCAGGCTCCGACGGCCTCGAAGACGCTCACGATGTCGAGGGCCTCGCCGTTGCGCTGGCCCGGCAGGATCGACCCGCCGTAGAGGAACACCGACGGCACGTTGATCCGGGCCGCGGCCATGAGCATGCCGGGCAGGGACTTGTCGCAGCCGGCGAAGGTGACCATGGCGTCGAGGCACTCGGCGTGCATGACGGTCTCGACCGAGTCGGCGATGACCTCACGGCTGACCAGCGACGCCCGCATGCCCTCGTGGCCCATGGAGATGCCGTCGCTGACCGCGATGGTGGTGAACTCGAGAGGGAAGCCGCCGGCGGCGCGCACGCCGTCCTTCGAGCGCTTCGCCAGGCGGTCGAGCGGCAGGTTGCAGGGGGTGACCTCGTTCCACGAGGACGCCACGCCCACCTGGGGCTTCTCCCAGTCGTCGTCGGTCATGCCGACCGCCCGCAGCATGGCCCGCGCGGGGGCCCGCTCGAACCCGTCGGTGACCACCCGCGACCGTGGCTTCATATCGCTCATGACGGCGATCGTACCGGCGAGGCCGCCTGCGGCCGATTCCGCTTTACGCTGACGCCGCCATGCCGGAGACCACCGAGGAGACCTCGACACCGCCGTCGTGGTGGCGGGAGACGGGCCGGTCGTTCCTCGAGTACCTCGGCATCACCGGACTCGGGGTCGCCGAGCCGGTGCTCTCGTCGTTCCGCAACGGCGCGGACGTGTTCGTGCTGCGCCACGCCGGCGCCTTCGACGTGGTCGGCTTCGTCGCCGCGGTGGTCTTCCTGCCGACTCTGGTTCTCCTCGGCTTCGAGAGCCTGTTCTCGATCCTCGGGAGGACCGTGCGCCGGGTGGTGCACGTCGTGTTCCTCTCGCTCGCCGCGGGTGTCGTCGTGCTGGGCACCCTGCGCGACCGCACCTCGTGGGGTCCCGTCCTACTCGTCACCGGGGCGCTGGTCGCCGTCGCCCTCGCCGCCGTGGCGGTCTCGCGCTGGCCCGCCGTGCGCCTCTGGCTGCGCTACCTCGCCGCCTTCCCCGTCCTCCTCGGGCTGGGCTTCCTGTTCGCCTCCCCCGTCACCGACATCGTCCTCTCCCGCGACCAGGCCGCCGCCGCCGACGGCGTGGCGGTGGGCTCGCCGGACCCCGTGGTCATGATCGTGCTCGACGAGCTGCCCCTGGTCTCGCTGCTCGACGAGCGCGACCGCATCGACCCCCAGCAGTTCCCCAACCTGGCCCGGCTGTCGGGCGACGCCACGTGGTTCCGCAACGAGTCGTCGGTGGCACCGTCGACGCCCGAAGCCGTGCCCGCCATCCTCACCGGCACGTACCCGACCGACCCCGATGCCCTGCCCGACAGCGCCGAGTACCCGGACAACCTCTTCACCCTGCTGGGCGCCACCTACCGGGAGAACGTGTGGGAGGGCGTCACCCAGCTGTGCCCCACCGACGTGTGTCCCGAGCGCAACGGCAGCCAGGGCGGGGGCACGCTCGCCGGCCTGCTCGACGACGCCGCCGACGTCTGGCAGCGTCACGTCACCCCCGACCGCAGCGCCGGCCAGGTCACCTTCCAGGTGCGGCAGTCCAACCCGAACGCGCCCCTGACCATCGCCGACTTCGTGGACTCGATGGAGGCCAGCGGTGACGAGCCCCGCCTCGACTTCCTCCACGTGCTGTACCCGCACCAGCCCTGGTTCCACACCCCGTCGGGGGCCGTGTACGAGGCTCCCTTCGTGGCCGAGGGGCTCGACTCGTCCTACCGCTGGAAGGACCAGCAGGTGGCCGACGCCGGCCGCCAGCGCCACCTCCTCCAGCTCCAGCACGCCGACGCCATGTTGGGCGACGTCCTCGACCGCATGGAAGAGCTGGGGACCTACGACGAGAGCCTCATCGTGCTCACCGCCGACCACGGTGTGTCGTTCCTCGCCGGCAACCCGATCCGGGGCGTCTCCTCGGAGAACTACCACCAGGTCATGTGGACGCCGTTCCTGGTGAAGGAGCCCCGCCAGACCGAGGGTGCCGTCGATGACCGCCCCCTCTCGGCCGTCGACGTGCTCCCCACCATCGCCGACGTGCTCGACGTCGACATCCCGTGGCAGGTCGACGGGCAGTCGGCCCTGAGCGACCAGCCACGGGAGGACGGTCCTCGCCGCTTCTTCGACTGGACCCTCAACGCCCTGCGTCCCACCGACGGCAACTACGTCGAGGTGGACGGCCCGACGGGGTTCCAGCGGCTGCTCGACGAGGAGCCGGCCGGCGAGGGAGGCCGCGACGAGCTGCGCTTCTACCGGTTCGGCGAGTGGGGGCCCTTGGTGGGGAGGGACGTCGACGAGCTCGAGGTCGACGGAGGGGCCCGCCACAGCGGCCGCCTCGACCGCGCCAGCGCCTACCACGACGTGGACCGCACCACCGGCGAGGTGCCTGCCTACGTGTCGGGGGTGGTGCGCACCAGCGACCGCGACGTCGACACGGTGCTCGTCGCGGTGAACGGCACGGTGGCGGGCTGGTCGCACCTGCACGCGGGTACGCCGGGCGCGCCCGAGTGGTACACGATGGTCCCGGAATGGTTCTTCGTGGAGGGCGACAACCGCATCGAGCTGTACTCGGCGACAGGGACCCCCGACGACCCGGTGCTGACCCCCATCAGCCTGAGCTGACCCGGCGCCCGTCCCGGCCGGCGCCGGTGGGGCCCGGTCCGGTGGCACGGTCGGACGTGCCCGACCGCAGTGAGGCGACGGCCACTGGCGGCGCTCCAACGTTCGCCCTGCGGGGACCGGCGTGAGCGAGCGCTTGCGGGACCGTGCCCGGTGGACGCCGGCCGACCGCCAGATCGTCCGCCTCGCCGTCCCGGCCTTCGGCGCGCTCATCGCCCAGCCGCTCTACGTGCTGGCCGACACCGCCGTGGTGGGCCACCTGGGCACTCCCGAGCTGGCCGGACTCGCGGTGGCCAACACCGTCCTCGCCACCCTCTACGCGGTCTTCATCTTCCTGGCCTACGGCACCACGTCGGCGGTGGCCCGTCTCATCGGCGCCGGCGACCACCGCGAGGCCGCCCACCAGGCGGTGCAGGGGCTCTGGCTGGCGGTGGCCATCGGGGTCGGCCTGGCGGCCGCCGGCGAGCTCTTCGCGGAGCCCCTCGTCCGGGTGCTGGGGGCCGAGGGCGAGGTGGCCACCAACGCGCTGATCTACCTGCGGGTGAGCCTGCTCGGGGTGCCCGCCACCCTCGTCACCTTCGCCGGGGTCGGCTACCTCCGTGGCCTCCAGAACACCAAGGGCCCGCTCGTGGTGGCGGTCGCATCGGCGGTGTTCAACCTCGCGTTCGAGGTGGTCCTCATCTACGGCCTGGGCTTCGGCATCGGCGCCTCCGCAGCATCGACCGTCGTGGCGGAGTGGGGCGCGGCGGCGGTCTACGTGTGGTGGGTGCACCGGGCGGTGGCCACGCACCAGGTGGCGCTCCGACCCCACGCCCAGACCCTCGGGTCCCTGCTCGTGGTGGGCCGCGACCTGTTCTTCCGCACCGTCGCCCTGCGGGGGTCGCTGACGGTGGCGACCGCGGTCGCGGCCCGTATCGGCACCGCCGACCTCGCTGCCCACCAGATCGCCTTCGAGATCTGGTCGTTCCTCGCCCTGGCGCTCGACGCCATCGCCATCGCCGGCCAGTCCATCACCGGCCTGCGCCTCGGCGCCGGCGACGGCCCCGGTGCCCGGGCGGCGGGCCGGCGCATGCTCGAGTGGGGCGTCGTCGCCGGCATCGGCGCCGGCCTCCTCGTGCTGGTCCTCCGTCCCGTGCTCCCCGACCTGTTCACCGACGACCCCGCGGTCATCGCCCTCGCCACCTTCCTGCTGGTGTTCGTCGCCGTCCTCCAACCCGTCAACGGTGCCGTGTTCGTGCTCGACGGCCTGCTCATCGGCGCCGGTGACCTGCGCTTCCTCGCCAAGGCGATGGTGGGGAGCATGGTGGTCTTCCTGCCCGCCGCGGCCGCCGTCCTCGTGCTCGGCCTGGGCATCGGCTGGCTCTGGGCGGCGATCTCGCTGTTCATGGTCGCCCGGCTCGTCCCGCTGTCATGGCGCTTCCACGGCGACGCCTGGATCGTCCTCGGTCGCACCACCAACGGCTGACGACCCGCACACTTTGGTACTGCTGGCGCCTCATACGAAAGGATCAGACAAAGAGCTTGCGTAACGACTCGACATGCGCAAGGATCCACTTACGCCAGGATCGAGATGATCTTTGCGTAAGCGTGGGACGGCGAAAGGATCAGCACGCGTGCCCGAGCTCGTCGAACGGATCTGGGAAGGCGGCGGGTACGGCGCCCGTCGGGACCGGATTCCGTTCCGCTACCAAGCCTTCGTACCGGATCCGGTCGGCGACGCAGACCACGCCCTCACCGGTCGGGCGGCGGAAGCCGTTGCCACCGCCACGGCAGCGATCGGCGCCGTACAGCAACTCACCGCCGGACACGACCTCGAGGCGATCGCCGCGCCCCTGCTCCGAGCCGAAGCGCTCGGGTCCTCCTTCATCGAGGGGCTGCGCGCCTCCAACAAGCGGGTGGCACTCGCGGCCTACGAGCCGATCGCAGCGGACGGCGTCGCCCGAGCCGTCCTCGGCAACGTGCGGGCCATGGAGCGGGCGATCGAGATCGGCAGTGCGCAGCGGACGCTCACCGTCGATGACCTGATCGACATCCATCACACGCTGCTCGTTGGCACATCGGAGGAGCGGTACGCGGGCATCGTCCGAACGGATCAGAACTGGATCGGCGGACGAGGGCTCAGCCCGAAGGACGCGAGCTTCATTCCTCCGCCCGAGGGTGAGGTGCCGCGGCTGCTCCAAGACCTCGTCGAGCTGTTGAACCGCGACGACCTGCCGGCGGTGTCACAAGCGGCACTCGCCCATGCGCAGTTCGAGACGATTCACCCCTTCGGTGACGGAAACGGGCGGTCGGGCCGATGTCTCATCCACGTGGTGCTCCGGCGGCGGGGCGTGGCCCCGCTCGTCGTTCCTCCGGTCAGCGTCGTCCTCGCGACGAACGCTCGGCGATACATCGCAGGCCTCACCGATTTTCGGGAGGGTCATCACGATGACTGGGTCGGGGTCTTCGCCGACGCACTCACCGCCGCCACCGCGGCAACCGGCCGGTTGACCATCAAGATCGACGACCTGCTGACCGGACTGATCGAACGAGCCGGATCCCCGCGGACCGACTCGGTGGCGCGTCGGATCATCCTCGGCCTCCCCGCACAGCCCGTCGTCAGCGCCGAGACCACCGCCGAGCGGTACGCCGTCACCCCCACGGCGAGCCGAACGGCCCTGAACCGCCTGGAAGAGACAGGAGTGCTCATACCGACGAGGGTGGGCAGGCGCCGGAACCGTGAGTGGATCAGCGATGAGCTGTTCCAGGTGCTGGACGCCTTCGAGCACGAGATCGGCGAGACCGACGCGGGGACTGCACACCGACCGACGCCGCCGCCGACGAGACCGCCAGGACCGAGCTGATCATCGACCAAAGGGATCGATCGACCACAGGGCCGCAAGCGGTGGCGTCAGAAGGTCGTGGCGCAGTAGGGGGCGCGGTCGGTGCGGAAGAGCGCGTCGGCGCGGGCGGCGGCACCCGCGGTCAGCTCCTCCACCCGGCCCCCAGCGGCCAGGAGCGAGAAGGACACGCCGCCGAGGTAGGCGGCGCCGAGATCCGCCACGCCGAGGCGCAGGTCGGCGGTGCCGCCGTCGTCGCGGATGCAGGTCGCGCCGTCGGGGCCGCCCTCCAATCGGTAGCGGCCCGAGCCGGCCGGCCGGAAGGAGTCGTCGACCTCCAGCACGAGGCCGCCGTCGGCGGCGTAGCGGCGCTGGGCGAGGGCGGCGGCCACGTCGACCACCCGCAGCCAGAGCTGGTCCGTCCGTGACGTGACCGCGAGCTGGCGGGGCTCGACCAGCCACCACCGCAGCGGATCGTCCACCGGGCGCATGTCGGACCGGGCCCGCCGCACCAGGTCCAGGTCGAAGCAGAAGCGCCAGAGCGCCGCCTCGACCCCACCGGTCGACCCGATGAGCTCGCGCACCCGGACGACGCCCTGGAAGTTGCCGTGCTCGAACTTCGGCTCGCGCTGGTAGCTGGCGTAGCCGTCGACCTCGCCGGCGGCGTCCTCGTGGACGAGGTGGAAGGCCTCGCCGCCGCCCTTCCAGCCCTCCTTCGGGCCGAGCATGATGTCCCACCACGCGTCGGAGCGCGACAGCGACCCCGTGCGGGAGCGACGCCACCGCTCGTAGAAGGCCGGGAAGATCGAACGGGCCTCGTCCGAGCTCACGAGGTGGAGGCGCCCAGGCGGCAGCTCACCGAGGTACTCGGTGTGGCGGGTGTCGATCTCCACCGACACCGAGTCGGTGGCCAGGCCGTAGCCGAAGCGCCGGTAGATGTGGCTCTCCGAGGCGTTGAGCGCGGCGAGGGACCGGCCCCGCTCGGCCAGGTCGTCGAGTTGGCGCGCCAGCAGGCCGGTGAGCGCGCCCTGGCGGCGGTGGGTGGGCAGCACGGCGACGTTGCTGACGCCGCCGATCGACGTGATCCCTCCGCCCGGCAGGGTCATCTCGAACGTGTAGGCGCTGGCGCCGCCGACGAACCGGTCACCGTCGACCGCGGCGAAGCACTGGTCGTACTCGGCGACGGTCTGCCACTCGGCGAGGTCGTCGTCGGAGGGCCCCGCCGAGCCGAACCCGGCGGCGATGGTGTGGAAGTAGTCGGGTGCCTCTTCCTCGGCGACGCTGCGGATCTCGACGGCCACGCCCGTCACCCTGCCACGACGCCCCCGAACTGGCACCGGATTTCGGTGCCCTGGCACCGAAATCCGGTGCCAGAGGGGGTGGCCGGGGGCCACACCGGTGGATCAGATCCGACGCTTCGGCTCCCCGGAGGGCCCGGTGTCCGGACCGCGACCGGGGGTGGCCACCGGATGGCCGAGTTCTGGTCCCGCAGCAGGGGCGACGACTACCACGTCTCGGCGGCGCGGGCCTCCAGCACGTCGAGGCGGTCGAGCCACGCCGACATGGCGGGATGGGCGCAGGCGGCGCGGGCCGAGGCCACGAGCTCGGCGAACCTGGCGGGGTCGCCGGCGGCACCGAGGCGCAGCTCCAGCAGGGCCTCGTCGTAGTCGACGGCGGGCAGCAGGGCGATCGCCTCCTCCTCGGCCAGCACCCGGCGGGCTTCGGCGAACCACTCCCGGGCCTCATCGGGCCGGCCCTGCAGCGCCGCCACCCGCCCCAACGCCCAGCGGGCGTCCACCTCCCCATAGCGGAGGTCCGGCTCCAGCACCTTGGTGCGCAGGTTGGCCTCGAAGACGTCGAGATGGTCGGTGCGCTCGAGCACCCAGAGGGCCTCGATGGCGTCGCACACCATCAGCGGGTAGTTGATGGCCCAGCCGGGCGCCCGCTCCACCCCGACGAGGACCCGGTCGAGCTCGGCCGCGGCACCGTCCCCATCACCCGTGTGGGCGAGGGCCACGGCATTCGACCCCCGGATGGCCAGCGCCGCCCACCGGGTGGCAGGGAGGTCGAGGAAGGACGCATCGATGGCCGAGCCGGCGTTGCCCCGCACCCGAGAGACGAGCGCGTCGGCGGCGAAGACCTGAAAGGCGGCGTGGCTGTCCGGCGGCAGCCGATCGAGCAGCGTCAGCGCGTCGGCGAGATGCTCGGCCGCCTCCTCGTGGTCGCCGAGGAGGGTGTGGACCCGCATCAGCATCGCGCCGACCATCGCCCGCCCGGCCGGAGCGCCATCCTCGGTCTCTGCCTGGACCGCCAGCGCCCCGAAGCCGTCGGCCAGCTCACTCAGGTGGCCCGCCGCCCAGAGCGGCTGCCAGTCCGAGGCCATGTCGGTGCTCGAAACGGCGAGCATCTCCAGGGCAATCGGTCGTGACGAAGGCTGCAGGAAGAGGCCGTCCCGATGCTCGGGGGGCAACCGCTCGAACACAGCGGTCGCTTCGCGACGCGCCGGGCTGTCGACCGGGATGCCGGGTTGCTCCGGATCGGCGAAGTCCGCTTCCTGGAGCTCCTGGAGGCGGATCAGGAGCCAGGTGGGGTCCCGCCGGTCGGTCCGGAGCCAGCGTCGGGCCAGTGCGGCGAGCGCCCAACCCTCCTCGGCGCTGAAGGCGCCGATCTCGAGCCGCAGCGCCTCGGCGATCTGATCGGCGGCGGCGTCCGGACCGACGTGGGCCGCCAGCCAGGTTCCCATCTCCTCGGCTTCGGCCAGGAGTTCATCGCCCGAGCGGCCGGCGAGCACCGCAGCCTGGAAGTGGCCCACGCGAATGGCCCCCTCGCGCTCGTCGCCTTCACCGAGAAGCTCGAGGGCGACGGCCCAGGCGTCGGCGGCCTCGGCGTAGGCGTAGCGTTCGATGGCTGACTCGGCCGCCGCCACCGCGTACGGCACCCCCCGCTCGGCGCCCGGGAGCGCGGCGCTGCGGTACAAGTGGTGCGCCAGCGCCGCCGCCTGCTCGGGCGTGGGCTCGCCGACCACCGCCTTCTCCAGGGCCTCGGCCACGGCCCGGTGCAGGCGCACCTGGCGGCTCGGGTTGAGCTCGGCGACGAGGGTCTGGCGGAACAGTGCGTGGGTGAACACGTACTGGTCGAAGGTCTCGGTCGGGGCGAGGATGCGGGCGGCGAGCGCCTCGTCGACCGCGTCCAGGGCCTCGTCCTCGGACAGGCCCGCCACCTCCGCGGCGACGTCGACGGGGAAGCCGGCGTCGAAGAGGGCGCCGACGGCGAGCAGCTGGTTGGCTTCTCGCGAGAGCTGCGAGAGGCGCCGCCCCAGCACCTCCCGGATGCCCTCGGGGATCACGTCGGCCAGGTCGTCGGCCGCCACCCAGGCGCCGCCCTCGAAGCGCAGGCCGCCGGACTCGCTCAGATGCAGCAGCAGCTCGCGGAGGAAGAACGGGTTGCCGTCGGTCTGGCCCGCGAGCAACACCGCGAACTCGTGGGGCACCGCCTGTCCGGACACCTGCTCCAGGAGGGCGTGCACCTCGTCGACGGGCAGGCCGGCGAGGGCCAGGCGGGTCGGCTCGACCTCCCGCCGCAGGACGGGCAGCGCCTCGGACAGCGGGTGACGCCGGTCGAGGTCGGTGTCGCGGTACGTGCCGATGACCAACAGGCGCGTCCGCAGGGCTCGCCGCGACACTGCTCGGAGCAGTCCGATCGTGGCGTGGTCGGCCCAGTGCAGGTCGTCGAGCACGAGCACCACCGGCGCCGTCTCGGCGAGGCGGCCGAGCACCTGGGCCACCGCGTCGTGCACCCGGGCGGTTGCCTCGGCCGCGGAGAGCGCGGCCGGTTCACCCAGGTCGACGACCTCGTGCAACGCAGGGACGATCCGACCGAGCACGGCGCCGTCGGGGCCCAGGGCGTTGCCCACCTCGGCCGTCGGCGTGCGGCGCGCCCACGCCGCGAAGGCCTCGGCGAAGGCCCCGTAGGCCGTGGCCTCGCCGTCGTGACTGCCGCCCAGCAACACGAGCGCGGCCGGGTCGCCGCCTTCCGCCGCGGCGCACGCCTCGGCCACCAGGCGGGACTTGCCGATGCCCGGCTCGCCGGCGATCAGCACCAGTCCCCCGGCCCCCGCCGCGGCCGACGCGACGCGCTCGGCCAGCACGGCTTGCTCCCGCTCACGTCCCACGTAGGGCGACCGCGCCCGAAGGTCGCTCGTGGCCTCGAGCGGCTCCCAGCCGACGGCCAAAGCGTCCACCGGGTCCGGCAGGCCCTTCAGGTCGAGCGCGCCGACGGGCGTGAGCTCGTGGCCACCCCGGCCGCGGGCCAGCACCCTCACGATGTCGGCGGCGAGGATCTGGTCGGCCTCGGCCGCGCCGCAGAGCCGGGAGGCCTCGACCACCGGGACGCCGAACGTGTCGCCGTCCTCGACGGTGACGTCGCCGGCGGACAGCCCGACTCTTATGGCGAGCGCTTGGCGCTCCTTCCGGGCGAGCACGTCGACGCCCTGCTGCAGCGAGACGCCGGCGGACACGGCCGCCGCGGCCCCGGCGAACGAGGCCAATGCCCCGTCCCCCAGACCCTTCACGAAGGTGCCGCCGTGCTCGGCGATCACGTCAGCGACGAGCCGGTCGAAGCGCCGGCGCAGCTCCTCGGCGGCGTCCTCACCCAGGGCGGCGCGCAGCTCGGTCGACCCGACGAGGTCGACCACCAGGATCGTCGCCGTCTCCGTCCCCACGCCCACCTCCCCGGTCGCCCTGTGCGGAGGGTACCCGCGCCCGGTTCCCAGCGACCGGGCCGCTCAGCCGGTGGCGGACGAGCCGAGCTCAGGCCTGCCCGTGGCTCAGCCCGCCGCAGCCGCCGTGGTGTCGGTGGTGGCCGCCGGCTCGGGGCAGCGGTCGGCCTCGTAGGTGAAGAGCACGTAGGCGGACTGGGCGATGCTGCCGTCGGGGTCGATGGTGGCCGCGCTGGCGAGCGAGTCGAAGTTCTCGTAGTCGTAGCCCACCGCGTCGGCGTCCTGGCGGAGGGTGTCGAAAGCGGACACCACCGGCGTCACGAACGTGGACATGTCCGCCGGCGCCGTCTCGGTCAGCTCGCCCGAGGCCGTGGCCAGCGAGTCCCAGTCCGCTTCCACCTCGGCCGGCGTCGAGGCGGGGTCCGGCTCGCCCACGGCCACGTACGCGTCCTGGAAGTCGACGATGGCGGCGCAGAAGGCGGGGTCGCCGTCGCGGGGGACGGTGCTCTGGGTGGCGGGAGGCCCCGTCGTGGTCGACGACGCGCCGTCGGCGCCGCCGCCGCCGATGCTGGCGGCCACGCCGGCCACCAGGGCCACGACGAGGAGCGCGGCCATGGCGATGGCCGCCCAGCGGACGGCGGGGCGCTGGGCCACCGTCAGCCGGCCCGGCGCTGCTCGAGGAGGGCGGTGACGGCCTTGCCGTCGGCGTTGCCCTGGGTGGCCTTCATGACCTGGCCCACGAAGAAGCCCGTGAGCTTGCCCCGCGTCTTGTCGTCACCGGCCACGAATCGCTCCCACTGCTCGGGGTTGGCCGCGATGATGCCATCGACCACGCCGCCCAGGTCGTCGGCCGACAGGGCCTCGAAGCCCTTGGCGCTGGCGATCTCGGCGGGCGATCCGCCGCCGGCCACCATCTCGGCCAGCACCGTCTTCGCCTGGGTGGCGGTGAGGGCGCCGTCAGCCTCCATGGTCACCAGCTCGGCCAGGGCGGCCGGGTCGAGTGCCTCGGCGCCCTCGACGGCCAGGTTGTGGTCGGCGTGGGTCAGAACCCGCAGGGGGTCGGCGCCGGCGCCGATGGCGGCGAGGACGAGGCCGTCGAGGCCCCGCTCCACCACGAGGGCGGCGTCGGCCGGCGTGACGCCGGCAGCCTCGGCCACCGCGACGCGTCGCTCCGCGGGCAGCACCGGCACGCTGGCCTCGACCGACGCCAGCAGTTCGGCGTCGGGCACGAGCGGGACGAGGTCGGGCTCGGGGAAGTACCGGTAGTCGTACGCCTCTTCCTTGGACCGAAGGGTGTGGGTGCGGCCGTCGTCCTCGTCCCAGTGGCGGGTCTGCTGGACGACCCGCTCCCCCGCCTCGATGAGGTCGACCTGGCGGCGCGCCTCGTAGTCGATGGCGCGGCCCAGCGAGCGCAGCGAGTTGAGGTTCTTGATCTCGCAGCGGGTGCCGAATTCCTCGGTGCCCCTGCGCCGCACCGACACGTTGGCGTCGACGCGCATCGAGCCCTCTTCCATCTTGGCGTCGGACACCTCGACGGCGAGCAGCACGGCCCGCAGCTCGGCCACGTAGGCCTTGGCGTCCTCTCCCGAGCGGAGGTCGGGCTTGCCCACGATCTCGACCAGGGGCACGCCGGCGCGGTTGTAGTCCACGAGCGAGTGCCCGGCCTCGTGGATGCGACCGCCGCCGCCCACGTGGGTGGACTTGCCGGTGTCCTCCTCGATGTGGGCCCGCTCGATGCCGACCCGCTGGCCCGTCGGGAGGTCGAGGTGGCCCTCGACGTTGGTGGGCTGGTCGAACTGGGTGACCTGGTAGTCCTTCGGCATGTCCGGGTAGAAGTAGTTCTTCCGGGCGAAGGTGGATGGCTCGACGCTGCAGTGCAGGGCCCGGCCGAGGCGCATGGCGTACTCGACCGCGGTGCGGTTGAGCACCGGCAGCGAGCCGGGCAGGCCGAGGCACACCGGGCAGACGTTGGTGTTGGGCTCGGACCCGAACTGGTTGGGGCAGCCGCAGAACAGCTTGGTGGCGGTGGCCAGCTCGCAGTGGACCTCGAGGCCCACCACCAGCTCCCACCCGTCCGGAAGGGTCGACGTGTCGCTCATCGGGGGGCTCCTTCCTCGAGCACGGCCGCGGCCCGCAGCAGCGGCCCCTCGGACAGCGCCGGGCCGAGCAGCTGCACCCCGACGGGCAGGCCGTCGTCGCCGCTTCCGAAGGGCACCGAGACGGCGGGGTGGCCGGCCAGGTTCGACGGGATGGTGCAGATGTCGTTGAGGTACATGGTCAGCGGGTCGCTCACCTTCTCGCCCAGGGGGAACGCGGTGGTCGGCGACGTGGGCGAGAGCAGCAGATCGAACTGCTCGTAGGCGGCGGCGAAGTCCCGCAGGATCAGCGTGCGCACCTTCTGGGCCTTGCCGTAGTAGGCGTCGTAGTAGCCCGCCGACAGGGCGTAGGTGCCGAGCATGATGCGGCGCTTCACCTCCGCCCCGAAGCCGGCGGTGCGGCTGGCCAGGTTCATCTCGGCCGTGGTGGGGGCCTCGACCCGCAGGCCGTAGCGCACCCCGTCGTAGCGGGACAGGTTGCTCGACGCCTCGGCGGGAGCGATCAGGTAGTACGCCGACAATCCGTAGGTGACGGCGGGGACAGTGGCCTCGCCGACGGTGGCGCCGGCCGCCTCCAGGGCCTCGGCGGCCTGGCGGACCCGGGCGGCCACGTCGGGGGCGATGCCCTCGCCCATCAGCTCGCTGACGAGGCCGATGCGCAGGCCGGCGACGCCGTCGCCGAGGGTGGCCGAGATGGGCGGCAGTGCCTGCGGGATGGACGTGGAGTCCATGGCGTCGTGGCCGCCGATGACCTCGAGCACCCGGGCGGCGTCTGCCACCGTGTGGGTGAGGGGGCCGATCTGGTCGAGCGACGAGGCGAAGGCGACGAGGCCGTAGCGGGACACGAGCCCGTAGGTGGGCTTCAGGCCCACCACGCCGCACAGGGCGGCCGGCTGGCGGATGGAACCGCCCGTGTCGCTGCCCAGGCCCACGGCGGCGAACCCGGCCGCCACGGCTGCGGTGCTGCCGCCGCTGGAGCCACCGGGCACCCGGCTGGTGTCGCGGGGGTTGCGGGTGGGGCCGAAGGCCGAGTTCTCGGTGGAGCTGCCCATGGCGAACTCGTCGAGGTTGGTCTTGCCCACCAGCACGGCGCCGGCCTCGGTCAGGCGGGTGACCACGGTGGCGTCGTACGGCGGCTGCCAGCCCTCGAGGATCTTGGACGAGCACGTGGTGGGGATGCCCCGGGTGCAGAGGTTGTCCTTCAGGGCCACGGGGACGCCGGCCAGCGGGCCGGGGTCCTCGCCGGCGGCCACCCGTGCGTCGATGGCGTCGGCCGCGGCGCGGGCCTCGTCGGCCAGCACGAGGTTGAAGGCGTGGATCTCGCCCTCGCGGTCGTCGATGGCGGCCAGGTGGGCGTCGAGCACCGATCGGGCCGAGCGCGCTCCCGAGCGGACGTCCTCGGCGATGGAGACGGCGGTGTCGGGCGAGCCGGTGTCGGGGGCCATCAGGGCTCCTGTCCCAGCGCCGGCGGCACCCGGAAGCGGTCGTCCTCGACCGAGGGGGCCTGGGCCAGCACCTCGGCCCGGTCCAGGGTGGGGCGCACCTCGTCCTCGCGGAGCACGTTCTCCAGGGGGTACGGGTGCGAGGTGGGCGCCACGTCGGCCACGTCGAGGGCCTCGACGTCGGCGGCGTGGTCCAACACGGCGGCGAGCTGCCCGGTGAAGGTGTCGAGCTCGTCGTCGCTCAGGGCGAGGCGCGCGAGGTCGGCCACGTGGGCGACGTCGTCACGGGTGATCTTCTGGGGCACCCGTTGAATCTAGAGGGGTGCGCTCGCTGCGGGCCATGCGCGGCCCGCCCGGAGGTCAGGAAGCGGTCACCTTGTCGGCGAAGGCGACGGCGCCCTCCTCGATGAGACCCTTGTCGTAGTCGAGGGTGGCCACGTGGTAGCTGCGCTCACACGTGACGCGCTCCACCGCACCGGAGACGCTGGCGGCGAGGTGGTCGCTGTCGGTGGGCGGCACGACGTGGTCCTGCGGGCTGGTGAAGAGCAGCAGCGGGCATTCGATCTTCGCCAGCTCGGCGCCGAACTCGTCGGCGGCGGCGAACATGGACAGCAGAGGGGCCAGGGGCGCGCCCTCGTACGCCGACTCGGTGGCGTCGGGATCGGCGATGTCGGAGCCGATGCCCGGCATCACCGTCTCGCCGGCCTCGACCATGCCCGCGACCAGCGCCCGCACGTCCTCGTTGACCTGGGTGGCGGGGTTGACGCAGACGATGCCGGCGATCTCGGGGTGGTGCACCGCCAGCCAGCACGTGAGGGAGCCGCCCATCGAGAGGCCCGCCACGACGACCTTGTCGACCCGGGCGGCCAGGCGCTGGTACGCCTCCTCCGCGGCGGCCGACCAGTCGGCCCAGCCGGTGACGAGCATGTCCTCGATGGCGGTGCCGTGGCCCGGCAGCAGCGGCAGCTCCACGCTGTAGCCGGCGGCATGGAAGGCCTCGGCCAGGCCCCGCATCGAGTTGCAGTTGCCCGTGAAGCCGTGCAGCACGAGGGCGCCGTGGCCGTTGGTGCCGTCGGCCGACCAGGGCTCGGCGCCGGGGATGATGGGTGCGGTCACTGGGGTCCTCCCGCCAGGGCTTCAGGATCGAGTGGTGATCGATTGAGGATGGTACGGGGCGCGGTCAGGCGTAGGGGTCGTCGAAGGCCTGGGCGCCCCACCAGTCGTCGGGCGCCGGCGCCCAGTCGGGGTCGTCGACGATGCAGTTCACCGGGCACGGGTCGAGGCACTTCCCGCAGCCCGAGCACAGCTCGGGGATGATGATCACGTCGGCGTCGTGGTTGAAGATCGCCCCGAACTGCGGCGGGCAGTGGCGAAGGCAGGCGTCGCAGTTGATGCAGATCGACATGTCGATGCGCAGCGGCGCCGGCTTCCACTTGGGGTTGCGCTCGCGGTCGGCGATGCGCTCGGCGCGGTTGGCGGCGGCCACCGGGTCAGCGTAGGGGACCACGATGCGGGGCGAGCACGACCGCGCCCGAGCGACGAGGGCCGGGCCACCAGGATCCTTGACCGCCCGGTCAAGAACTGGACTAGCGTCTGCGCCCGACCGGACCCCCGTACGTCGAGGAGTGACACCGTGGCCAAGTACCCGTTCCTGAGCGCCGAGTGGATGGAAGAGGCGCACAAGATCCGCGAGGAATTCGCCGGGCAGACCGCCGCCCCTGCGCACGCGGTGCGCATGAACCAGATCATCACCGACGTGCCCTTCAGCGACGAGCCCATCAACGCCTACATGGACACCAGCCAGGGCGACCTCGAGCTCGACCTGGGCTCCCTCGAGAACCCCGACCTCACGGTCACGGTCGACTACGAGACGGCCAAGGCCATCTTCGTGGAGCAGAACCCGCAGGCCGGGATGCAGGCCTTCATGGCCGGCAAGATCAAGGTGCAGGGCGACATGACCAAGCTCATGGCCATGCAGTCGCAGGCGCCCGACCCGGTGGCCCAGCAGGTGGCCGAGCGGGTCAAGGAGATCACCGAGTAGCGGGCACCGCCGCGGCGTCACGGCCGGCGTCGCCCCCACGCGGGGTGCTGCGCACGAACGACGCGCACACGAGGGCGAGCACCGCAGCGCCCGCCCCGACGAGGTACGCGTCGCTGTAGGACGCGGCCTCCCCCACCACGTCGGCGCGCGAGACCTGCACCGTCTGCATGAGCTGGACGCCGGCCAACAACCCGACCTCGGTCATCATCTGCTGGGCGGCACCCACCACACCGAGATCGCGCTCGTCCACCGAGTTGGCGATGGTGGCCGCGGTGGCGGGGAGCGCGGCGCCCGCCCCCACGCCGGACAGCGCGAGCGCGCCCATGATGACCACGTCGCGCGTGCCGGCGCCGACCGCGGAGAGCGCGACCATCGAGGCTCCCACGAGGATCGCCCCGGTCATGGCCGAGGTGCGCTCCCCCACCCGCACGGACAGGTAGCCGAAGGACGGGCCGGCGATGGCGAAGGCCAGCGGGCGGGCGATGGACACGAGCCCCGTGCGGGTCTCGCCGTAGCCCAGCACGTTCTGCAAAAGCAGCGGGGTCAGGATGAACCCGCCCATGTAGGCGGCGTTGATGAAGACCTGGACCCCGATGGGAAAGGCGAAGTTCCGCCGGCGGAAGTACTCGAGCGGGATGAGCGGGTGCGCGGTCCGCCGTTCGACCCGCACGAAGAGCGCGAGGAGCACGGGCGCGACGACGAACGCCACCAGCACCGGGGTGCTGGTCCAGCCCGACACCGGGCCCCGGTTGATGGCGAACAGCAGCGAGGTGACCCCCACCGCCAGCAGCACCGAGCCGGCCAGGTCGAAGCCGTGGCGCTCGTCGCCCCGCTGGGTGTCGGGTAGCACGGCCGCAGCGACGGCCAGCGCGACCAGCATCAAGGGCACCTGCAGGACGAAGATCATCCGCCACGAGAAGGCCTCGACCAGCGGGCCGCCGATGACCACGCCGAGCACGGGGCCGCCGGCCATGACCAGCGACCAGTACCCCATGGCCTGCACCCGCCGCTCGGGCGGGAACGACCGGTTGATCATGGCCATCGACGCCGGCCCGGTGGCGGCGCCGATGCCCGCGGCCAGGACCCGGAAGGCGATCAGCGACCCGACGTCCCACGCCACGGCCGTGAGCGCGGCGAACACCGTGGCGCCACCGAGGCCGAGGAGGAAGATGCGGCGGTAGCCCCAGAGGTCGCCGAGCTTGCCCACCGACGGCCCGAGGACCGCGAAGGCGAGGACCGGGCCGGTGATGAGCCAGGTGAGGGTGGTCTCGGAGGCACCGAAGTCGTCGGCGATGGTCGGGATCGAGACGGCGAGGATGGTGATGGTGCTGCTGACCGCGAGCAGGCCGAACAGCGCCGCGAACAGGACGATCCACGGGCCGCGGTCGTGCTCCTCGATCCGACCCTGGACCCGGTGGCGCAACAGCAGCGGCCACGGGATCGAGCCCAGTTCGTCCGCTCCCGGCGCCTCGACGACCAGGTCGGCGTCGTGGTCGCGTGAGTCGGACGGGGCCATGGACCCCTCAGGCTAGGAGCGTCACCACCGTGTGCCGCCAAGCCACGGTGGGCTCAGTCCGCCGACCCGAGGGCGAAGAGGATGGCGGCGTGCTCGGCGACCCCGTGCTCGTCGCGGAGCGCCACCGTGATCGCACGGAGCTCCTGGTCGCCGTAGCGGGCCACGGCGTCGATCTCGTCATCCGACCGGGAGAGCGTGTCGCCACCCGACAGGGGCCCGAAGCGGGCCTCGCTCGCGACGCGCAGCGCCTCGGCAGGCCGACCCACGAGGTCCTCACGGGCGCAACCCAGCCCCTCGGGGACACCGGGCGAGCAGTCGACGATGGTGTCGCTGCGGTCGACCACCACCTCGTGCACCGTGGCCCCGGTGTCGAAGGCGCGGAGCCGCTCGACGGCCTCGGCCCGGTCGACCGGCCCGTCTCCGAGCACGGGGAGGCCCAGCACGTACTCGACCGGCGGTGGCGGCGGTGGCGGCTCGACGGGAGGCGGGGGCCCGCCGCCCCAGGCGGCCAGGTGGGCCTCGGGGTCCGATGCCGCGGCCCAGGCGCCGATGCGGTCGACCTCGGTCCGCCACACGTGGGCGTTGAGCTCGAGCCGGGCGAGCACGTCGTCCGACTGACGGCACAGCCGACGGTGGACCTCGACCAACTCGTCGGGGGGCAGGGCGGCGATGCTCGCGCTGGACGGGGCGTGCACCACCTGGACCGACACCTCGATGCCGCGGTGCTCCGCGAACTCGAGCACGTCACCGAACTCGTGGACGTTCTGGGGCATGAGGCAGAAGTTCCACCGGAGGCGGGTGCCGTTGCGGCGGGCGTAGCCGCAGAACCGGTCGACGTTGGTCAGCACCTCGTCGAAGTCGGCCCCCATGCGGATCGACTCGTAGGTCTCTGCGGTGATCCCGTCGATCGAGAAACAGAACGAGAACGGGATGCGGTCGAGCACCTCCACGACGCGCCGGTTCCACTGGGTCGCGTTGGTGACCACCTGGCAGCGGACGTGGGGGGCCACCTCGGCGAGCAGCTCCCAGGCCCGGTAGTTCTCGGCGCCGAGGAAGGGCTCCCCGCCGGCGAACTGGGCCTCGGTGAGGTGCGGCAGGAAGAGCGCGAGGTCCTCGAAGAACTCGTCGCCGTACACCTTGGGCAGCGGCGCCCGGCCCTCCCGGTGGATCCGGATCGACGAGGACAGGTCGCCGTTGCACTGGATGCACTGGAGGTTGCACGAGTTCGAGAGGTTGAACTCCATCCACCTCGGCCACGCCGCCGTGGCCGGGTCCCGTCGCAGGTGCCGTGCCTTCACGTCGAAGTGGCCGGGGAACGACGTGGCCCGGCCCTCGACCGACAGCTCCCACGCGCACGCCGAGCAGCCGTGGGAGAAGTCGTCGTGCGCGAGGCGGTCGACGAGGGTGGCCCGTCGTACGCCGTTCCAGATGTCGACGAGGCGCTCCTGCCCGAGGTTGCCGAGCGGGTAGGTGTCGTTCACGCAGCAGGGCCGGACGTCACCGTTGGGGAAGAAGTAGAGCTGGACGAGCGGCGCGTAGCACGCCATGTGCGGGGGCGGGGACAGTCGACGGCGGGCGCCTCCGGCCGCGCGCCGGACCCGGACCGGGATGCCACCGGCGCTCACGCCCAGGCCCCTCAGCCGGCCGGGGCGGCGGGTCGCGTGGCGAAGAGGAACCGGGCGTGGTCGGCGAAGCCGGTGGCGTCGCGCATGGCCACGATCGCGGTGCGGACCTCGAGGTCACCGAACACCGAGAGCACGTCGATGCGGTCGTCGCCCTCGCTCAGCATGCGCTGGTCGACGATGGCGCCGTGGGCGCGCTCGACCACCTCCTGCACCCGGGAGATCGGGGCGCCGGCCAATTCGCCCGCCGATGCCCCGAGGGCCGCGGCGGCCTCGTCCGAGCACGCCGTGATGATCTCGCCCGTGCCGATGTGCAGCACGTGCACGACTCCGTCGAGGCCGAACTCGCTGAGCTCGGCGCGGGCCTCGGTGTCGTCCTGCTGACGGTCGGCCCACTTGGGGAAGGCGAAGGGCCCGGCGTCGGCGACCCCCCAGAGGGTCTCGTGGTCGGTGCCCGGGTCGTGGCCGTCGAGCCAGGAGCCGACGCGGGCCACCTCGGTGGTCCACACCCGCGCATTGCGATCGAGCTTGGACAGGATCTCATCGGACTGGGCGAGCAGGGACTGGTGGATGGCGGCGATCTCGTCGGGAGCGAGGCGGGCGATGCTGCAGTGCTCGGGGTAGTGCACGACGCTCACGTTGACGCTGATGCCGCGCTCCTCGGCGAAGACGAGCAGCGGCCCGAACTCGTGGTGGTTCTGGGCCATGAGGCAGAAGTTGATGCTCACGTGGGTGCCCACGCGCTCGGCGTAGGCGCAGAAGCGGTCGACGTTGGCCATCACGGCGTCGTGGTCGGCCCCGTGGCGGACGGCCTCGTAGGTCGTGGCGGTGATGCCATCGAGCGAGAAGGTCGGCGCGACGCGCACCTTCTCGAGCACGGCCTCCACCCGCTTGTTCCACTGCGTCGCGTTGGTCACGACCTGCACCACGAGGTCGGGCGCCACCTCGGCGATGAGGTCCCACGCCCGGAAGTTCTCCGGGCCGAGGAAGGGCTCGCCCCCGGCGAACTGCACGGTGCGGAGGTGCGGCAGGAAGAGGGCGAGGTCCTCGAAGAACTCGTCGCCGTAGACCTTGGGCAGCGGCGCCCGGCCCTCCCGGTGGATCCGGATCGACGAGGACAGGTCGCCGTTGCACTGGATGCACTGGAGGTTGCACGAGTTCGACAGGTTGAACTCCATGGCACGGGGCCACGCCGCGCTGGCGGGGTCCTCGGTGAGGTGGGAGGCCCGCGTCTCGAAGCTCTGCGGGTACGACCCGTCGCGTCCCTCGGTCTCGATCTCCCACTTGCAGCCCTCGCAGCCGTGCGAGAAGTCGTCGTCGGCCAGGCGGGCCACCAGCTCGTGGCGGCGGGGCCCGTCCCAGATGTCGGTGAGGCGCTGGGTGCCGACATTGCCGAGCGGGTAGGTCATGTTCCGGCAGCAGGCCCGCACGTCGCCGTCGGGCTGGAAGTAGAGCAGCACCGACGGGGCGTAGCAGGCGGAGTACGGGCGGCCCTCGCCTGGGGGGCGGCGGCGGCGCACGGCCCTGCGCACCCTGACCGGGACCAGCTGGCGGAGCTCGGACGCCATCGCCCGAGACTATCGGCCGACCCACCCGCAGGGGTGGGGCCGCGATCCTCGAGGGTTGATCAGTCGTCGGCGTTGGCGCCGCGGCGTTGCGTCACGAGCACGATGCTCGCGCCCCGGTCGACCTGGAGGCCGGCCGCGGGGTCGGTGCCCGTCACGACGCCGTTGGGCGGGCCCTCCACGCCGTCGACGACGAGCCCGGCCGCCTCGAGGGTGGCCTGTGCCTCGGCCACGGAGTCACCCGAGACGTCGGGGATGATCACCGGCTGCGGGCCCCGGGAGACGATCACCACGACCTCGCTGTCCCGGGGGACCAACGCCCCGCCGGCCGGGCTGGTGCCGATGACCTGCCCCTCGGGCACGGTGTCGCTGTAGTCCTGGCCCCGGACGGCGACCAGCTGCACCTCGGCGAGCCGGGCGGAGACCTCGTCGAAGCTGAGCCCGGCCGCGGCCATGCCCTCGGGCACGGCCCGGGGCCTCGGGCCCTTCGACACCACGAGCGGCACCGGGGATCCCGCCGGGACCTCGTCGTACACCAGTGACTCGCCGAGCACGATGCCGGCGGGCACCAGCTCGCCCCACTTCTCGCTGACGGCGCCCGGGCGGAGCCCGACCGCCTCCAGCGCGGCGGCGGCCTCGCCCTGGGTGAGCCCGCCGAGGTTGTCGGGCACGGGGACGAGCTCGGCGCCTCGGGACACCGTCACCGTGAGGGTCTGACCTTCCCGCAGCTGCTCGCCGACGGCGGGGTCCTGGTCCACGATCTCGCCCTCCCGGGTGCCGTCCTCGCGCACCTGCACCCGCTCGACATCCCACCCCTTGCCCTCGACGAGCGCGCCCAGCTCGGACACGTCCAGGCCCGCCAGCTGCGGGACCTCGTGGCGAGGGCGCAGCAGTTCGCGCACCGACAGCGCCGCGGCGAGCATCGCCAGCACCGCCACGAGCCCGACGCCCACGAGGACCGGCCTGGACCAACGGCGGCGGGTGCCGGTGCGCGCGAGGGGTGCGCCACCATCGGTGTGATCGCCACCCGCACGCGGCGCCGGCGAGGTCGCAGCGGCTGCGGCGTGCTCGTCGAAGTGACCACCACCGAAGTCGTCGCTGTGGTCGTAGGGCTTCGCACCGGACGGGCGCACCGTGACCGGGGCCGCCGGCGCGTCGGCGTCGTCCGCCGGTCCGGTGTCGACGTCCGCCTCTTCGTCGGCGTCGTCCTTGCGACCGCGCCCTTCGATGGCAGTGCGGGCCCGCCCGACGAGTGCGCCCAGACCCGCGGCCGGCGCGGCGTCCTCCACCACGACGATGTCGTCGCCGTCTTCCGGGAGATGGGTGGGGTCGGGGTCGACGAAGGGCTGCTGCTCGACCGCTGGGAAGGCGCCGGCCAGCGGGAGTGGCTCGGCGGGATCGAGGCCTTCGGCCAGTTCGGCCAGGGTGTCGCGCAGCTGCGCGGCGTCCGGACGCTCGTCGGGGTCGGCCCGGCCCGCCCATTCGAGGACCTCGGCGAGTGGCCCCAGGTCGGCGCTGACGGACAGGTCGGCGTCCACCCGGGCGCGTAGGGTGCTGAGGGTGGTGTCGGTGGCGAACGGCACGTGACCGGTGACCGATTCCACGAGCACGAGGGCCAGGGAGTACACGTCGCTCTTGCCGGTGGCGGCCTGGCCGTTGGCCTGCTCGGGGGAGGCGTAGCGGGCGGTGCCGAGCACGGCGCCGGACGGCTCGGTCCACGCCGCCTCGGCGAGGGCGCGCGCCACCCCGAAGTCGGCGATGCGCAGGCGACCGTCCTGGAGGCCGAACAGCAGGTTGGCGGGCTTCACGTCGCGGTGCACGAACCCCTGGCGGTGGGCGAAGTCGAGCCCCCGCGCCGCACCCAGGCCGACGTCCACGGCCTGGGCCACCGTGAGGCGGTGACCGAGGTCGAGCAGGGCCCGGAGGCTGCCGCCGTCCACGAACTCGGTGACGAGGTACGGGCCGTCGTCGCTGCCCGAGTCGAAGAGCTTCACGATGTTGGAGTGGTTGAGCTTGGCCGAGGCCTGGGCCTCGGCCCGGAAGCGGCGCAGGAAGGTCTGGTCGTCGGCCAGGGCGGGGTGCAGCACCTTGACCGCCACGAGGCGGTGGAGGCGCACGTCGTCGGCCAGGAACACCTGGGCCGACGAGCCCGTGCCGATGGGCGCCTTGAGGCGGTAGCGCGAGCCCAGGACCCGACCGATCTGGTCGGTCATCTGGGACAGCAGCACGAGGGCGATGGTACCGGCTGGGTTTTCGCGTTCTGTGGACCCACAATGGGTGCGTGACCACCGGTCCTGGATCCACCGCCTCCCGAGACACCCGCCCGCGGAACGCGCTGCGGCGCATCGTGTTGACCCTCCTCGTGCTGGGGGCCCTCGCCGGGCTCGTGGTGGCCGGCCGGCTCACCGTCCGCAACGGGGGCGCCGACGACATCGCCATCACCGGCGGGGACGACGCCGTCGAGGCCCTCATCCCCGGCCGGGACGCCGAGACCCTCAGCCAGACCGAGATCGGCATCGACCTCGCCGCCGGCTGGACGGGCACGCTCCGGTTGAACGGCGAGGAGGTCGACGCGCAGCGGGTGGACGCCCTCAACCAGCTGCTCTACCGGCCGCCGGACGGCCTCGACTCGGGCCGCAACTGCGTCACCGCGGCGATCTACCGGTCCTCCGAGTCGCCCGAGTCGGCCCGCGACGTCACCTGGTGCTTCGAAGTCACCTGATCACCTGATCCTGCGCTGCCGCGGCCAGGGGTGAGCGCACCCGGGTCAGCCGGGTAGCTCGCCCGTCTCGAGCAGCTGCACGAACGCGGCTTCGTCGAGGATGGGGATGGCGAGCTCCTCGGCTTTGGTGAGCTTGGACGCCCCCGGGCCCTCTCCCACCACGACCGCGGTGGTCTTCTTGGACACGCTCCCGGGCGACTTGCCCCCGCGTGCCGTGATGGCCTCCTCGGCCCCGTCGCGGGAGAAGCCCTCGAGCGTCCCGGTGACCACGACCGACTTGCCCTCCAACGTCTGCGGCAGCGACGGCGCCGCCGGGCCCTCGAAGTTCACTCCTGCCGCCCGGAGGCGCTCGACGAGGGCCCGGTTGGCCTCGTCGGCGAAGAAGCCGTGCACGCTCTGGGCGATGATGGGCCCGATGCCCGCCACGGCGGCGATCTCCTCCTCGGAGGCGGCGAGGAGGGCGTCGAGGTGGCGGAAGTGGCGGGCCAGCACCTGGGCCCCCGCCCCGCCGAGGTGGGCGATGTTGAGGCCGACCAGCAGGTTGGCGAGCGGACGGTCCTTGGCCGCCTCGATGGCCGCTTGCAGGTTGTTCACCGACGTCTCGCCGAAGCCCTCGAGCTCGCGGATGCGGTCGAGGTCGAGGGTGAAGATGTCGGCGATGTCGCCGAGGATCCCCAGCTCCAGGAAAAGGCGCACGGTCTGCTCGCCGAAGCCCTCGATGTCGAGGGCGCCGCGGGAGGCGAAGTGCTCGATGGCCGTGGCCCGCCGCGCGGGGCACGCCAGGTTCACGCAGTAGGTGGCGGCCTCGCCCTCCAGCCGTTGTAGGGGCTCGCCGCAGACGGGGCACTCGGTGGGGAAGGTCCACTCGGGCAGGCCGGCGGGCCGATCGGCCAGCACCGGGCCGACCACCTCGGGGATCACGTCACCCGCCTTGCGCACCACCACGGTGTCGCCCGGACGCACGTCCTTGGCCTTCACCTGGTCCTGGTTGTGCAGGGTGGCGAGGCCGACGGTGCTGCCGCCCACGAACACCGGCTCGAGCTCGGCGAACGGGGTGGCCTTGCCGGTGCGACCGATGGACACCGAGATGTTCCGCAACGTGGTGGTGCGCTCTTCGGGCGGGAACTTGTAGGCGATGGCCCAGCGCGGCGCCTTGCTGGTGAAGCCGAGCAGCTCACGGGTGGCCAGGTCGTCCACCTTCACCACCACCCCGTCGATCTCGTAGGGCAGGTCGTGGCGGTCGGCCTCCCACCGGCGGCAGAACGCCAGCACCTCGTCGAGGGTCGAGAGGGTGCGGATCTCGGGGTTCACGGGCAGGCCCAGCTCACCCAGCCACGCGAGGGTCTCGCTGTGGCGGGTGAAGGTGGGCCCGCCGTCCACCTCGCCGAGCTGGTAGGACCACCACGACAGGTCGCGGCTTGCGGTGACACCCGCGTCCTTCTGGCGCAGCGACCCCGCCGCCGAGTTGCGGGGGTTCACGAACAGGCGGGCGCCCGCCTCGGCCTGGCGGGCGTTGAGGGCGGCGAAGGCCGCCACCGGCATGTAGATCTCGCCCCGCACCTCGACCACCGCCGGCGCTCCCCCGGGCAGCTGCTCCGGCACGGTCGAGAGGGTCGCCACGTTGGGGGTGACGTCCTCGCCCACCTTCCCGTCCCCCCGGGTGGCCGCCTGCAGGTAGCGGCCCCCCTCGTAGCGGACCGACACCGCCATCCCGTCGATCTTCAGCTCGCACACGAAGCCGATGGCCATGTCGCCCTGTCCGGCTTCGTCCTCGTCGGTGCCCCGCTCGGCGGCCAGACGGCGCTCGACCCGCGCACCCCAGGCGAGCAGCTCGTCCGCCGAGAAGGCGTTGTCGAGCGACATCATCGGCTGGCGGTGCACCACCGGGGCGAAGAGCGCGGACGGCGCGCTGCCGACGCGCTGGGTGGGCGAGTCGGGGGTGACGAGCTCGGGGAATTCTTCCTCGATGGCGCGCAGCTCGCGCACCAGCGCGTCGTAGTCCGCGTCGGAGATCTCGGGGTCGTCGAGCTCGTGGTAGCGCTTGTTGTGGTGGTCGATCTGCACCCGGAGGGCGTCGACCTGGGCGGCGATGTCGGCCAGCTCGGGCATCGGCGTCAGGGTAGAGCGCGCCGGGCGCCGGCGGTCAGGCGCCGGCGGTGAGGCGGACGCCCACGGCCTGGTCGTGCAGGCGCTGCGCCACGTTGCGGGCCAGGGAGAGCACGTGGGCGGCCTGGGGCTCGCCGTGCAGCGCCAGCCCGCAGGCCGGCGTGACCATCGCCTGGGTCCGCAGCAGCACGGGGTCGCACCCGGCCCGGACCATCTCGCACCACAGGTCGCACAGGTGGCGCCACAACCGGTCGGCGGTGGTGCCCAGGGGGCCGTCGGTGGGGACGGCGCCCCAGGCCACCCAGCCCCCACGGTCGAGGAAGCTGCCCAGGGTGCCGGCGAAGTCGCCGAGGCCGGCGTCCACCGGGGCGGACAGCACCTGGGGCCCCGCCTGGAGGACGAGGCGCCAGTCCGCGTTGCCGCAGCAGTGGAGCCCCGTCACCGCGTGAGGCTCGATGGAGGCGAGCGCACCGGACACGAGGTCGACCGCCCGATCGGGCTCGATCGGGAACCCCGGGTGCATGCAGCTGGCGAGACCCGGCTCGTCCACGAAGACCAGTAGGGGCGCGTCGGGCACCTTTCGCGCGGCGAGGGCCAGGAGGGCTTCGGCCCGGGCCCGGACCGCGGTGCCCGCCGCCATGAACGCCCGTTCCGCGTCGAGCCCGGCGGCGTGCAGGGCCAGGCCGAGGGTGACCGGACCGGTCAGCTGGAGCTTCACCCACCCGGTGCGACCGGCGACGGCGTCGAGGAACACGCGCAGGCCGAGGAACGGGGCGCCGGACAGGTCGGCGTCGGCCGGGGGCGCCTCCGGGTCGATGCGGTCGAGGACCAGGTCGAGCGAGCCGTCGTCGGCGACGGTGACGCCCGGCATGCCCCAGGCGGCCTGGGCGATCATCCCCTCGAGGGGCGAGCGGCGCGGGAGCGACGGCGCCGCGGGCAGCCACCCGTGCTCGTCGAGCACCAGGGCGACAGCCTGGTCGGGCGCCGTGTGGGGCAGGCTGCCGATGGAGGTGGCCGCGCCGACGGGCAGGTCGATGGCCCTCATCGGCTGCGTCTCGGTTGACTCACGATGCTTGTGTCCCCCACGAAGAGAGCTTCACCTTCCGGGCTGGCGCCCGTTCCCCCGCTCATGGAATAGCCACGGCCCCGACGCACGCGCAAATCTCCTGACGTGCGAGTCGACCTGACCTGGCCTTTCCGGGCGCTCTGGGTGGTGCTCCCGGTGGCGGCGGGCCCGGTGCTGGGCGCCGCCCTCGACGACCGGAGCGGCCCGGTGCAACTCGTCGCCTCCGTCGCGCTCTGGCTGGGGTGGGCCGCCGTGCTGGTGGCCTCGCTCGTCCCCAGCACGGTGAGCCTGACCGTGCTGCGGGCGCTGGCGCCGGCCGCCGCCGTCACCACCATGTGGGCGGTCGCGGTGGCCGTCGGCACCGATGCCGACGTCGGTGAGATCGGGTTCTCCGAGGTGGCCGGCCTGGTAGTGAGCGCCGCCGCGGCCGTGGTGGCCATGGCCCCGAGCGTCGGCGACACGTTCGTGGACGGGTCGTCCTACGGCCCGGAGCGGCGCTTCGCCCTCCGGGTCCCGGCGCCGGTGCTGCTCGGGCCGCTCGAGGTCACCTGGGCCCTCCTGCTGGTCGGGGCGCTCGCCGGCCCGCTCCTCCTCGCCGCCGAGCAGTGGGTGGCCGGGGGCGCCGCCCTGATGGTCGGCCTGCCCCTCGGGTTCTGGGCGGTGCGCTCGCTCCACACCCTGAGCCGCCGCTGGCTGGTGTTCGTGCCCGGTGGCGTCGTGATCCACGATCCCCTGACCGTCACCGAGTCGGTGCTCATGCCGAAGGCCAGGATCGCCCGCCTCGGGCCTGCGTCGGCCGACACCGACGCGTACGACCTGACCCAGCGGGCACTCGGCCTCGCCC
This sequence comes from Acidimicrobiales bacterium, assembly GCA_016794585.1. Taxonomy (NCBI): domain Bacteria; kingdom Bacillati; phylum Actinomycetota; class Acidimicrobiia; order Acidimicrobiales; species Acidimicrobiales bacterium. The sequence continues at coordinate 244,704 of JAEUJM010000044.1, read as the reverse complement.
TCCAGGTCGACCTGAACGACCCGTTGCCGGTGAGCCTGTACCGGCCCCGCGCCGACCGCCCGGAGACCGCCACCGTCGAGCGCCTGCTCTTCACCCCCACCCGGCCGGCGCACGTCCTCGACGCCGCCGAGGAGCGCCACCTCCCCGTCGCCTGACCCGCCCCAACCGTCGTTCTGGTGGCTCGTCGGCAACGCTGGGGGGCTGTCGCGCAATGGGACCAGAACGCATAGCCATGCTCGGACCTGCGCGACGATGCATTCCCACCAGGGGAAACGCTCGGCCGCGCTGGCCGTATGCAGGCGCCGCTGGAAAGATCGACGCTCCCCTGGCGTCGCCAGCGACGCACCAGAAGGTGCGATGGGGCGCCAGGGTCGGCGGCGGGGCGTCAGGCGGCGGGGCGTCAGACGGCGGTGCCGCCGCCGACCACGAGGTCGCCGGCGTAGAGCACCACGCTCTGCCCCGGGGCGATCCGGCGCTGCGGCTGGTCCCACCGGACGGTGGTGCCGTCGAGGACGGCGGGAAGGGCGGCGCCGTGGGCCGAGCACTGCACCGTCACGGGCCCCTCGACGGGCGCCGCCGACCAGGCCAGGTCGCGCAGCTCGAGGTGGTCGGTGAGCAGGTCGGCCCGGTCGCCGACGGTCACGACGGGCTCGGCGCCGTCGCCGGGGGCGTCCACCGCGACCACGTAGCGGGGGCGGGCCCCTCCGGCGAGGCCGAGGCCCTTGCGCTGGCCGATGGTGACGAGCTCGACCGCCGGCGCCTCGCCGACGACCGCACCCGACGTGTCGCGGACGCGGGCCGGCCGCAACGGGATGCGCTCGCCCAGGAATTGGGCGCGCCCGGCCGAAGTGATGAAGCAGACGTCCTGGCTGTCGGGCTTGTCGGCCGTGCGCAGCCCCAGGCGCTCGGCCTCGGCCCGCACCTCGGATTTGTGAAGGCCCCCCACGGGGAAGGCCACCCGGGCCAGCGCGGCGGCGTCGAGCATGTGCAGCACGTAGGACTGGTCCTTCGCCGCGTCGGCGCCGCGGGCGACCCGGCGGTGGCCGTCGGCGTCGACCACCACCCGCGCGTGGTGTCCCGTGGCCACGAGATCGAAGCCGAGGGCCTCGGCGCGCCGGAGGAGCAGGTCGAACTTCAGGTGGCGGTTGCACTCCACGCACGGGTTGGGCGTGCGGCCGGCGGCGTGGTCGGCCACGTAAGGCGCGACCACCTGCGCCTCGAACTCGTCGCTGAAGTTGAACACGTGGTGGGCGATGCCGAGCTGCTGGGCCACCCGGCGGGCGTCGTCCACGTCGGCCACCGAGCAGCAGCCCGTGTCGGAGGCGCCGCCCCAGAGGCGCATGGTCACGCCGACCACGTCGTGGCCGGCGTCGAGCAGCAGGGCGGCGGCCACCGAGGAATCCACTCCTCCGGACATGGCGACGAGCACCTTCCGGCCGGGGCCGCCCTTCCCTGCCCCGCTGAGGGGGTCCCGAGCGGCGATCGGCCCGGTCACGGGAACCGCCGGAGGCGCTCGACCGCGGCGGGCACCGCCGCGAGGGCGAGGGCGACGTCGGCATCGGTGGTGGTGGCACCCAGCGAGAGACGCAACGCCCCGCGGGCCGCTTCCCGGGACACCCCCATCGCCGCGAGCACGGGCGAGGGCTCCATGGCCCCGCTGGCGCACGAGGACGCCGCCGAGGCATAGACGCCGGCCTCCTCGAGCAGGAAGAGCAACGACTCGCTCTCGATGCCCTCGATGCAGACGTGGCAGGCGCCGGCGACCTTGTGCGAGCGGTCGGGCGAGCCGCCGCCGGCCGCGGCCACCCCCGTCTCGACGAGGCCGGGGACGGCGGCGACCAGGCCGTCGGCCAGGCGGTCGCGGAGGGCCGCCACGCGCTCGACGGTGGCCTTGCGCTCCTCCACCGTCACCGCCAGCGCCGCGGCGAGGCCCACGATGCCGGCCACGTTCTGGGTGCCGCTGCGCCGCTCACGCTCCTGACCACCACCCAGCAGCAGCGGCGCCAGGTCGACGCCCTCGCGCACCACGAGCGCGCCCACCCCCTTCGGGCCCCCGAACTTGTGCGCGCTGAGTGCCACGAGGTCGAAGCCGGCGGCCTGCGGGGCGACGTCGATCCATGGCACCGCCTGCACGGCGTCGGTGTGGAGCCGGGCCCCCGGGGCGCGCTCGCGGACGACCGCCGCGACCGCCTCGAGGGGCTCGATGGTGCCGACCTCGTTGTTCACGCCCATCACCGAGACGAGGGCCACCGGCTCGTCGCGGGCGGCGCACGCGTCGAGCTCGGCCTCGAGCGCGGCCACGTCGAGGGCGCCCCGCTCGTCGACCGCGACGGTTCGGCCCCCCACGGCGGCCACGGCCTCGGCCACGGCCGGGTGCTCGACGGCCGAGCAGAAGACCGCACCCGCCCGGCGGGCGTGCACCCCGAGCACGGCCAGGTTGTCGGCCTCGGTCCCGCCACTCGTGAACACGACCTCACCGGGACGGGCCCCGAGCGCCTCGGCCACGACGTCACGGGCCTCGTCGACCAGCTGACGGGCGGCGCGGGCGGCGCGGTGCGACCCCGACGGGTTGGCGTAGCTCGCCTCGAGCACCGCCAGGACGGCATCGTGCGCCTCGGGCCGCAGCGGCGTGCTGGCCGCGTGGTCCAGGTAGGCGACAGGGGCGTCGGGCACCCCGTCAGGCTAGGAGGAAGGGCCTCAGGTGGGTGGGCCTCAGCTGGGTGGGGCGAACCCGCCGTCGTCGGGCCCGGCTGCGGGCGGGGATGGCGGCGGCGTAGGTGGCGTAGGTGGCGCGGTCGGCGGCGGGGCGACCGGGCCCGGGGGCATGCCCGGAGCCGGGGCCGACGGCGGGAGGGGCGCCGGCGCCGCCGCCCGTCCGGCCCCGGTCGGCGGGGCCAGCGAGGGCCCCATCGGGCGGCCCGGAGGAGGAGGTGGCGGGGCGGCCACCGGCCCGCCGTAGGACGGCGCTCGGTCGGGCCAGCCGCCCGGCGGGCCGCCGTGGCGCAGCTGATAGGCGGCCGCCACGCAGACGAGGAACGTCTCGGGGGCGAGGTTGGCCGGCGGGGTGTGGCCCATCCCGGTGGCCACCGGGTTGGCGAGCCGTGCCCCCAACGCCCAGCGCGCCTCGGGGGTGAAGCCCGCCACCCGCAGCAGGTAGGAGCGCAGCACCTCGTACTGCTCGGGGGTCACGGTGGTGACGTCCAGCCCCGCGGCGTAGCCCTCGAGGCCGTAGGGCGGGTAGAAGGCCATGGCCTGTGCGGTGCGGTCGACGGGCGAGCGCTCCCGCAGCACCAGGGTGCCCGCGGCGAGGTCACCGAGGCGCTGGTTGTCGCGGGTCAACAGGATGACGACGGTGGCGATGACGCCGACGGGGATGAGCCAGAAGTCGATGATGCCGAGGGCGCCCCGGATGAGGGCGTGACGGAAGCGGATCGGCGCCCCCTCCGTGGTGACCGTGCGCAGGCCGGCGGCGGCCATGCCCAGGGTGCGCCCGTTCCACAGCGTCTCCATGAGGATCGGGTACCCGAGGAAGATCAGGAAGACCATCACCGTGACGAAGATGATGGCGACCGCCTCCGGGATGGCGAGGTCGGCGGCCGACGCAGCCCCCAGCACGAGGAACACGGCGATGAGCGCCGCGAACTGCACGAGGAAGTCGAGCGAGAACTGCAGCACCCGGGTGGGCACCGACGCGGTCTGGAACTCGAGCAGCACCGCCTCGGGGGTGACGATCCCTCGGATGGGCTGGCTCATCGGCGCCACCGTACCCAGTCGTCCCCACCCGGGGCCGGACCGGCCGACCGGTGGCGGAGACCCGGCTCAGCCGGCGACGGGGCGCACCTCGCGCACCACGATCTCCTGGGCGACCGTCGCGACGTGGAGGCCCTCACCGTCGTAGATCCGCCCCATCGCGAGCCCCCGCCCACCGGTGAGGCCCTGGCCCTGGAAGGCGTGGAGGTGCCACTCGTCGGCGCGGAGGGGACGGTGGAACCAGATGGCGTGGTCGAGCGTGGCGGCCATGAAGCGCTGCCAGTCGTCGTCGGACTCCATGCCCGTGCGGGCCGCGGGGTGGTCGAGGATCGCGGCCGCGGTGGGCATGTCGTCCGAGCAGTAGGTGAGGGCGCAGGCCTGGAGGAGGGGGTCGTCGCCCAGGTCGTCGGTGATGCGCAACCAGGTCAGCGTCGTGCTCGACAGGCCTTCGGGCACCGGCGCCGGCCGCCGGTCGAGCAGGTCACCCCAGCGCTGCGACGCCAGGCCCTCCGGCCCCGCGAGGCCGGCCGGAGGACGGTGCAGCACCACCTCGGCCTCGTCCTCGGCCACCTTGAACGAGGCCGACATCGAGAAGATGGCCCCCGCGGACTGGCGGGCCACGACGTTGCGGGTGACGAACGAACGGCCGTTGCGGGTGCGGTCCACCTCGAAGCGGATGGGCTCGTCCATGACCCCGGGGCGGATGAAGTAGGCGTGCAACGAGTGCACCCGGTACCGGTCCTCGACGGTGGCGGCCGCCGCCCGGAGCCCCTGCGCCGCGACCTGCCCGCCGTACACGCGGGGGAAGGGGACGGGCTCGCTCACCCCGATGAAGGTGTCGGGCCCGTGGGGCTCGAGGGCCATGAGGCCGGCGAAGGTGAGCGGGTCGAGGGCGGGGTCCACGACGAGCGACGGTAGCCAAGCCGGGCGGCCGCCCGTGCGCCATGATGGGCGGGTCGTGGACATCGACCGCTACATCGCCTCGCACGAGCCGTCGTGGATCCGCCTCGGCGAACTGACGGCCAAGGCCCGACGGGGGGTGCGCCGCCTCGACCCCGGCGAGCTCGACGAGCTCGTGATGCTCTACCAGCGCACGTCGACCCATCTGTCCTACGTGCGCACCAACTACGGGAACCCGGCCCTCACCACCCGCCTCACCCGCCTGGTGGCCGGAGCCAGCGGGGTGATCTACGGCAAGCGGGCGAGGACGGTGCGGGCGTTCGCCGAGTTCTTCCGTGTCACCTTCCCGGCCGCGGTGTGGGACGCGCGGCGCTTCGTGGCGGTGAGCTTCCTCCTCACCTTCGTGCCCGCCGCGGCAATGGGGGTCTGGATCGCCAACTCGGATGCCGCCCTCGACGCCACCGCGCCGGCGGCCCTGCGCGAGGCCTACATCAACGAGGACTTCGAGTCGTACTACTCGTCGGCCCCCGCCGGGCAGTTCGCCACCGAGGTCACCGTCAACAACATCCAGGTGTCGATCCTGGCCTTCGCCGCCGGCATCGCCCTGTGCGTGGGCGCGGCCTACATCCTCATGTTCAACGGGGCCAACGTCGGGGTGGCGGCCGGCCTGTTCGCGGCGGCCGGCCAACAACCGAAGTTCTGGGGCCTGATCCTGCCCCACGGCCTGCTCGAGCTCACGGCGGTCGTGATCGCCGGCGCCGCCGGCCTGCGCCTGGGTTGGGCCATCATCGCCCCGGGGGACCGCCGTCGGGCCGAGGCGCTGGCCGACGCGGGTCGCCGGGCGGTCGTCATCGTCATGGGCCTCGTGGCCGCGTTCATCACCGCCGGCGCCATCGAGGGCTTCGTCACCGGGTCCACGCTCCCGACCGCCGTCCGAGTGGGCATCGGGGTCGCCGTCGAGCTCGCCTTCGTCACCTACATCGTGGTGCAGGGCCGCGCCGCCGCGGCGCGGGGCATCACGGGGGTCCTCGGCGAGGTGCCGCGGGGCTGGGAGGACGAGCAGGGCTGGGACCCACCGGCCGACGAGGTGGCCGGCAGCACCGGCAGCACCGGCAGCACCGGCGACGGGGCTCAGAGGCGCCCGGTGGCCTTCACCGCCAGGTAGGTGTCGGCCAGCAGCGGGGCCAGCCGACCGGGCGGCGCGTCGATCACGCGGGCGCCGAGGCCGCGGAGCCGTGCCACCGTGCGCCGACGCTCCTCGAGCGCCTGCACCGCCGCCGCCTTGCGGTAGGCCCCGGAGGCGTCGGTGGGCGTCGCCGCCGCCCACCGGACGACGTCGGGGTCCTGCACCCCGGCCACCACGACGAGGTGGTTGCGCACGATGAGCGGGAGCGCGGGCACGAGCGACTCGCCCACGGCCTGCTCGACGAGGTCGGTGAGGATCACGAGCATGGCCCGGCGTCGGAAGCGCCCGAGGGTCTCCGCGAACGCGCCGGCGTAGTCGCTCTCGGCCAGTTGCGGCTCGAGCTCGTACATGGCCTCGGTCACCCGGGCGAGCTGGGTGCGGCTCTGGGCCGGCCCCACCACGCGCTGGACCTGCCGGTCGAAGGCCACGAGCCCGCAGCGGTCGCCGAGGCGGGTCGCGACCGCGGTCATCATCATCACGGCGTCCATCGCGTGCTCGACGCGGGGCACGTCGTCCACCCGGCCCGCCATCACGCGGCCGTTGTCGAGCAGCAGGATGACGGTCTGGTTCCGCTCGGCCCGGAACGTGCGCACGATCGGCTTGCCGGCGCGGGCGGTGGCGGACCAGTCGATGCGGCGGAACTCGTCGTCGACCGAGTACTCGCGGAGCTGGTCGAACTCGGTGCCGCCGCCGCGCCCCTGCGCGGAGCGCAGCCCGACCTCCAGGATGCGCGCCTTGTTGATGCGCAGCTCGGCCTCGTCGCGCGACCGGAAGGGTGGGAACACCCGCAGGAGGCCAGGGCAGGCGACCCGGCGCTGACGGGCCATCAGCCCGAGGGGGCCCTCGACCCGGAGGGTGACGTGGGCGATGTCGAACCGGCCGCGACGGGCCGGGCGGATCTCGGTGCGGGCCTCGGCTCGGCCCCGGGCGGGCAGGCGGACCCGGATCCGGCGGGTGCCGGCCCGCAGGGACGGAGCGAGGTCGTCGGCCAGCGTGACCCGGAGGCGCCGGCCGAGGGGGTTGGCGAGATGCCACACCACCTCGCCCCGCCCGCCGAGGGCGAGCACCCCCGGCACGTCCCGACGGACCTCGACCCGGTCCGGGCGCGGCGCCAGCAGCCAGTCGGAGAGCGCCGCCAGCAGGAGGAGACCGTCCACCACCAGGAGGCGCCCGTCGACGGGGAGGGCGAGGACGACGAGGGCCGCGACCGCGGCGACGACGGCCAGGCGGCGCGTGGGAACGGGGAGCACGGAGGGTGGCGCCGGCCTCAGCGGGGCGCCGGGACGGCGGCGAGCACGCCATCGAGGACGCCGTCGGCCGTGGCGCCCTCGAGCTCGAGCTCGGGGCGGAGCAGGAGCCGGTGGCGCAGCGCGGGCTTGGCCACGGCCTTGACCTCGTCGGGGGTGACGAACGGGCGGCCCGCCAGCCAGGCCCAGGCCTTGGAGGCGTGCAGCAACGAGGCCGCGCCACGAGGGGAGACGCCGAGGGTGAGCGACGGGGACTCACGGGTGGCCCGGGCCAAGGCGACGATGTACGCCAGCACCGGCGCCTCGACCCGCACGGCCTTGACCTCCTCGCGCGCGGCGAGCAGGTCGGCGGCCGAGGCCACCGCCCGCAGGCCGGTCGACGCGAGGTCGTGGGGGTCGAGGCCCTGGTCGTGGCGGGCCAGCACCAACTGCTCCTGCTGGGCGGTCGGGTAGTCGACCAGCAGCTTGAACAGGAACCGGTCGAGCTGTGCCTCGGGCAGGGGGTAGGTGCCCTCGTACTCGACGGGGTTCTGGGTGGCGATGACGATGAAGGGCTCGGGCAGCGGGCGGCGCTCCCCGTCGACGGTGACCTGGCGCTCCTCCATGGACTCGAGCAGGGCCGCCTGCGTCTTGGGCGGGGTGCGGTTGATCTCGTCGGCGAGGAACAGGTTCGTGAACACGGGGCCCTCACGGAACCGGAACGTGCTCTCGGAGGCCTCGAAGATCACCTGGCCGGTCACGTCGGACGGCATCAGGTCGGGGGTGAACTGGACCCGCTTGAAGTCGAGGTCGAGCGCACCCGCGAGTGCCTTCACCAGCAGGGTCTTGGCCACGCCGGGGACTCCTTCGAGGAGCACGTGGCCGTCGACGAGGAGGGCGGCGATCAGCCCGGAGAGCACGCCTTCCTGGCCCACCACGACCTTGCCGACCTCGTCGCGGACCGCCACGACGGCCGCCCGCGACGGTGACGGGCCGGACGGTCCCCCGGCCGGGGTCTGCGGCGGGGCGCCCGGCGGTGGCGGCACCGGTGGCGGGGACCCGGCCGGCGGTGAAGCCGGGGGCGGGCTGGCGGGGCCGTCAGGTTCCGGAACCATGGAGGAGCTCCTTGCGGATGGTCTCGTGGGTCTGGGCCAGCGTCACGAGGTCGTGGTCGCTGGTGAGGGGAGGGCCGGCGAGCGCGGCGTGGATCGACTCGGCGTCGACGCCGGTGCGCTGGGCGGTGACGCTGGCGACCACCTCGGGGGTCGAGTCGGCCCCGAGGCCGAGGTGGGCGCAGAGGCTGCGACGGAGATCGTCACGGAGCAGGTCGGCGGCGCGTGCCGGGTCGCGTGACTGCTGGAGCAGCTCACCGACCGCCCCCACGAGCTCGGAGCCGGCGATCTGCACCGGCTGGGGCTCTTCGATCGGCGGTCCGAGGCGGCGGGCCCGCCAGAGCGCGTAGACCACGAAGGCGACCACCAGCTGGAAGATGGCGGCCTTCACCCCGGGGGCCACGAGGTCGCCGAGGCCGTCGTCGCCCGATCCGGGGGTCGGGGGCTGGAGGAAGGCGACCCGGGTGCCTGGCTGCGGTGCGAGGAAGGCCGCGGCGAGCACGGCGTTGTCCAGCTCGCCGAGGGCCTCGTTGGTGAACATGCCGGCGCCGCCGACGGCGACGACCGTGCCGTCACCCACGTCGGTGGTGACCACGAAGGCCGCGTCGTCGTCGCCGTAGCAGCGGCCCGACGACCCCTCGACGTCGTACGCGAGGCCCCCGCGGGCATCGATGCGGCCCACGTCGGCGAGCACGTCGATGGTGCACACGCCCGGAGGGGTGCTGGTGGTGACGACACCACCGAGCACGTCGGTGGTGCCCGCCGGGGCGGGCGTGAACGTGGAGGCGGGGTCGGCCACGACGAGGATGCCACCCTCCCCCACCCACTCGAGGAGCTCGTCCTGCTGCGCCTCGTCGGTCTGGTCGGAGAGCAGGAGGACGACGTCGGTGGCGCCGTCGGGCACCTCGGTGGGCGTGTCCACCTCGGCTTCGAGGTCCCCGAGGAGCAGGACGAGGCCCTTGGCCCCGAGGGGGCCGGTGGCGTCCGGGGACAGGGGTTCGCCGTCGCTCGGCGGGCGGCCCGCGACGAGGGCGAGGGCCACGACGGCCACCCCCAGGCCGACCCAGAAGAGGGCGCCGCCGCGCCGGGCCGACGGGCCGCTCCCGGCCCCTCCCGGTGCGGCGCCGATGCCGGCGGTGGCGGTCACGCCGACACCGCCTCGGCCTCGGTCACGACGGGCCCGGCGGGCCCCTCGGAGCGATGCTCGGCCGAGGCGGCCAGCACCGCGGCGGCCAGCGCGCGGAACCGCTCGTTCTCGGCCCGGCCCGTCGGCTGGTCGCCGTACCAGGCGTCCTCGAACAGGTAGGTGGCCTCGGCGAAGTCGGCGGCGGCCTCGGGCAGGCCGGCATCGACCTCGGCCCGGTACTCGCCGGCGGTGCGGCCGGGGACGTCGTCCACCCGACCGTGATCGACCAGTGAGGCCACCAGGGAGCGGAAGCGACACCGCAGCGCCGACTTCCACTCCTGCTCGGCCTCGAGGCGCTCGGCCTCCTCGGCCCACTGGGCGGCGGTGCGGGCCCGCTCGACGCTGACCGCCGCCGCCCGGGCTGGGTCGCGCTGCACCGAGCGGCTGAAGCGGGCGAGGAGCAGCCCGATGGCCACGACCGAGGCGAGCAGCACGATCCAACCGAGCACGGACGCGCCGTCGCCGGTGACGAGGCCCTGCAGCACCCGCCCGATGCGCTCCTCCACCCAGGCCCTCGCCCGCTCGAGGAGGTTGGGCTCGGGCCGCTGGAACTCGGCCCCGTCGAGCACGTCGTCGGCGGCGTCGCGGACCTCGGGCGGGGTCCAGGTGGGCTCGGGCAGGTCGGCGGTGCGGGCTGGGCCCGACACGACGTGGGGCGTGGCGACCGCGCCCACCGCCGCGTTGCCCGACGGGTGGTGCGTGGCGACGGACGCCCACCCCGTGGCGCTCGACCCTGCGGCGCTCAGCCCCGTGCCGCCCGACCCGGTGGCGCCCGACCCCACGGCGCCCGAACCCGCACGCTCGGCGGCGACCGCCGGCGCCGCGGCCGCGTGCGGGAGGGCCACCCCGGTGAGCACGGTGAGCACGGCGGCCACGACGGCCACGACGGCGCCGGCACGGCCGGCGACCCGCACCCCGGGGGCCGACGCCGCGTGGCCGTGCCACCGACGGAAGCCGGCCGGGGCGCTCGGCGGCGCACCACGGGCCGTGCCGCGGCGGTCGGTCACGGGTGGCCCCGCCGGACGGGCGCACGAACTCGGAGGTTGGCGCCTCTCACCGCCGTCACGATCCCGCCAGCATACGGTCACCCGCCCGCCCGGGCGTGGCCCCTCTCCGGCGGCAGCGGGTCCACCCCCTGACCCGCCCCGGACCCTCAGTTCGCGGCGCGCCCATCCGATGGGCACGCCAGCACACCCGAGGAGATCCGGTGACCGTTTCCACCGACCAGCGCCTCACCGCGGGCGGAGGCGCAGGCGCGACCCCTGCGGCCGGCGCCGCTGCCGCATCGCCCCCCGCCTGGCATCCCGACCCGGTCGGCCGCTTCCCCCTGCGGTACTGGGACGGCGCACAATGGACCGCCAACGTGGTGAACGCCGAGCGCCAGGTGGGGATCGACCGGGGGTGGGCCGAGGCGATGGCCGCCGCCGGCGCCCGGTCGGCCCCCTCGTCGTCCGCACCCGTCGGCCAAGGCCCCGCGGCACAAACGACTGCCACCCCCACCCCCTCGGGTGCCTCTGCCCCCACGACGGCGCCGACGCCCGACCCGCGCCCTGCTCCCACGTCCTCCGCTGCGCCGGACGCCCCGGTCCCGCCGGCCGGCGCACCGCTCGGCCTCATTCCGCCCGCCGCGTCTGCCGCACCCGCCGCACCCACGGGCCCGGACGGCCCCATGGCGCCGGCGGGCGCACCGCTCGGCATGACACCGCAGCCGGCGGCGACCGAAGTCGAGCGCACCGGCAAGGCGGTGGTCGACACCCGGTCGGTCGAGGAGCAGCCGGTCGAGCGCTTCGACATCTCCCCCGCGGCGGTGATGGGACCGCGCGCTCCCGTCCACCGGGGGTCCGAGCCCGAGGCCACACCGACGCCGGCCGTGCACCCGGCGGCCGACCATGCCCCCGGCGGGGCTGCGGGCCCCTCCCCGGCCCGCCGATGGGGCCGCTCCCGCGAGTCTGCGGGCGCCGGGACCCCGCCCCAGGCCCCACCACCGGCCGACGGCGCCGACGCCGGGACGAGCGTCCTGACCAGGATCGGCGGCGTCAAGGTGCTGGCCGTCGCCGGCGTCGCCCTCGTCGTGCTCGTGGTGGGACTGGGGCTCGCCTGGGCGTCCGCGGCCCGCTCCTACGACGCTCAGGAGGCGTGGCAGCGGCGGGCCGAGCAGTGGGAGGAGCGGGCGGGCGACCACGCCAACGAGCGGGACGAGGCCATCGCCCGCATCGGCCGGTCCCGGGGCCGCAACCGGGAGCTCAACGAGGAGAACGCGGAGCAGCAGCGCCAGATCGAAGACCTGGCCGCCGACAACGCCGCCCTCACCGACGAGAACCGGCTGCTGAACGACGCGCTCAACTCGCTCGGCTACGAGCTGGCCCCCTGACGTGCGCCCGTCCCGCCGAACGCTCGGGATCGTGGTCGCCTCCCTCCTCGCGGTGGGGGTCACGGGCTGCGCCAACCTCCCGGGGCCGATGCCGCCGCCGGACGAGCCCTTCGCCAGCCCGCCGCCGCTGACCGAGCGCCAGGCCGCACGGGCAGGACGCAACGTGACGGTGCGCATCCGCAACATCCCGTGTGCCGGCGGGCTCGGAGTCGGGACCGGCTTCCTGCTCGACGAGCACACGTTGGTCACCAACCGCCACGTCGTGGAGGGGTTCGGCAGCCTCGAGCTGGAGACCTGGGACGGCCGGCGCCTCAACCCTGCGGTGGTCGCCATCGGCACGTCGGCCGACCTCTCGATCGTGCGGGTGGAGTCGGGGGTCGGTGAGGCCATCGAGATGGCCGCCGACGACCCCGAGCCCGGCGCCGCCGTGCAGGCGGTCGGCTACGCCCTCGGCGGACCCCAGGCCGTCACCCAGGGCGAGGTCGTCGACTACGTGGTGGACGACCGGCTCGGCAACGGCGGGCTCATCATGCGGGTCGACGTCCACGTGGTGCCCGGCAACTCCGGGGGCCCGCTCATCGACGAGGACGGCAACGTCGCCGGCGTCGTCTATGCCATCGAGATCGCCACGGGGTACGGGCTCGTCGTGCCCGTCAGCACCCTCCGGGACGCCCTGACCTCCGACGAGGCGCTGGATGGCGCCCCCGACTGCTGACCCGCGCCCCTACGGGGTGGCGGCGAAGTGCTGGTCGGCGTCGAGCTGCAGGTCGAGGCCCTCGCTCCGCACCCGCAGGTCGAGATAGAGCGCGACGGCGAAGCCGGCGAGGAAGGCCGTGGTGACGAGGCTGGTCGCCGTGGTGCCGACCGCCAGGACCACCCACCCACCGCTGTCGCCCAGCGCGGTCGCCACCAGCTGGAAGACGAGGGGGAGCATCGCGTTGAGCACGTAGTGCACGAATCCGGCGGCGAGCACCGCCAGCACCGTCGGCCAGAACCGGGTGCCCGCGAGGCGACCCGAGCGACGCAGGCCCTGCATCGGGCCGAGGTCCTCGACCACGATCGCCGGCGCCGCCACCTGCCAGAGCGCCATCAAGAGCAGCGCCGGGAAGAGGAAGGCGAGCATGGCCAGGCCCTCGGCGAGGTGGGTGAGCAGCCAGGCGATCAGTAGCACCCACCACTTCCGCGCCGCCGCCCGGAGCGCCGCTCCGGCGGTCATGTCGCCGCCGGCGCGCCATGCGGCCACCAGCCGGCCGAGGGCGCCCGCGATGAAGGGCAGGGACATCGACGGGAGCAGGCCGGCGAGCAGCGCCAGCGCGGTGCCCGACCCGCTGCTCGTGGTCCCGCCCGCCAGCGACGGGTCGTTGAAGATCTCGCTGAACGACGCCGAGGCCAGCAGGTCACGCTGGAGGAAGGCTGCGAGCAGCTGCGCCGGCAGCACGAAGACCGCGGTGATGCCGAAGACGGCGCGGGGTCGGGCCTTCATGATGGAGAACGAGGCGTCGAGCAGCTCGCCGATGGCCATGGGCCGCAACCGGCGCTGCACCTCGAGGCCGTCCACGGCCCCATTGATAGCGCACCCACCCGGTCCGGGCCGGGGAGCGCGGGCGGCGGCGACACCAGCAGCAGCGGCGGCGACAGCAGCGGCGGCGACAGCAGCGGCGCCCGCGACGACGATGAGTACGGCGGTCGGCCGCGGCCCGCCGCCGGTGCCGAGCGCCGGGGGTGCCCGAGGCACCGTGGGCCACACTGGCGCCCATGGACCCCGCGGGCCCGGAAAGCTACGGCGAGGCCTTCGCCGACGTCTACGACGAGTGGTACGCCGACGTGTCCGACACCGAGGGCACCGTCGCCCACCTCGCGTCGCAGGCCGCCGGGCGGGCCGTCCTCGAGCTGGGGATCGGCACCGGGCGCCTCGCCCTGCCGCTCGCCGCCGCGGGGGTCGCCGTCAGCGGCATCGACGCCTCACCGGCCATGGTCGCCCGGCTGGCCGCCAAGCCGGGCGGTGACGCCATCGAGGTGGCGGTCGGCGACATGGCCGACGTGCAAGCCCTCGCGCCTCCCGCGGGCACGTCGTTCGGCGTGGTGTTCGCGGCCTTCAACACCCTGTTCAACCTCACGGACGTGACCGCGCAGCAGCGGTGCCTCCGCGGTGTCGCGGCGCGGCTGGCCCCCGAGGGCCGCCTCGTGGTGGAGGCCAACGTGTTCGACCCCGACCCCGATCCGCACGAAGCCGTCACGGTGCGCTCGATGGAGCCGGGCCGGGTCGTGCTCTCGGTGAGTCGGGCCGATCCCGCCGCCCAGACCGTGACCGGCCAGTTCGTGGACCTCGCCCATGGTGAGCCGGTGCGACTGCGGCCCTGGTCGCTTCGCTACGCCTCACCAGAGCAGCTCGACGACCTCGCCGCCGGCGCCGGCCTCGTGCTGGACGAGCGCCGGGGCGGCTGGCGGGGCGAGCCCCTCACCGAGGCTTCCCCGCTCCACGTCTCGACCTACCGACTCGCCGGCGACCGCTGACGCACGGTCGGCCGCTCGACCGCGACGGCCCGAGCAAGCGCCGTCCCGCAGACGCACGCCGGTGGCCGGGAACGCCGCGACGGCGCCGACGTCGGGCTGCGACCCGGGCGCCAGGAACAGGACGAAGGGCTGCTCAGGCCGGGAGCGGTAGGGGCCGACGGTGCGCCGCTGCAGCGCCGCCCTCGAGGCGCGACCGGCGCCGAGGAGTCCCCGAGACGCTCTGCTCAGGCCGCGAGCGGCATCCGGTCGCGGTGTGCCACGACGCCGACGTCGGCGCCGACGCCCCCGGCGCCGCTCTCGTGGGCGTCGGCGCACGGGCACGGCGGGTCGAGCTCGGCACAGGAGAGGCGCCACTCGTGGAGGTGGTGGGGCAGCGGGCAGGGCCCGTCACCACCGCACTCGGCGAACCCGTCGGCGTGCACGATGGAGACCTCGTGGCAGTGCTCGAGGCCGTCGGAGCAGAGATGGCAACGCATGGGTGGAGTATGCAGAGGGGGTATGACACGTTCGAGGAACGCTCGTGCCCTGCTGCTCCCGGGCGCCGTGTTCGTGGTCACCGCCCTGCTGGCCGCACGCGACCGCCTGCTCGTCGGCGAGGCCGGCGTCGTCCAGGCGATCAACGGCAACGCGCTGCTGGCCGTGTTCCCCGTCGAGCCGGCACTGCTCGCCGTCATGGCCGGGGGCACGCTCCTCGGGATCGCCGCCGTCACCCTCGGCGCGGCGCTGCTGCTCAAGCCATGGCAGGCACCGGTGGCCGTGCTGGTCGCCGGCGTTCTCGGCTGGTTCACCAGCCGCCTCGCGAAGGAGGCGGTCGGCCGCGGCCGTCCGGTCGAGTTCCTCGACGCCCGCACCTTGGACATCAGCAGCGGCTACGCGTCGATCACCGGCGCGGGCTTCCCCTCGGGCCACGCCACCATCGCCTTCGCGATGGCCACGGCCCTCGTGCCGTGGCTCCCGGCGCGGTACCGCTGGGTCGCCTGGACCGCGGCGTGCCTCGTCGCCCTCGCCCGGATCTACGTCGCCGCCCACTTCCCCCTGGACGTGATCGGCGGGGCGGCCCTCGGCATGTTACTCGGGGGCCTGGTCAACCTCGCGTTGCCGCCGGCGTCGGAAGCGGAAGAGGCGGCCGGGGGCTAGCCCCTCAGAGGTGCTCGGCCGCCGCCGCGACGACCGCCGCGACGATGGGGTCCCAGTCGGCGCCCTCGGTCCGGCGCACGGTCACGAAGTCGTTGGTGGCGAACACCGCCGCCACCCCGTCCAGCGCGAGCACCGCTGTGGCGAACGGGTCGTCGGTGTCGTCGCCCCTGGCCACGTTGATCATCGCCGGCAGGGTGCGGTCGAGCGTGAACTTCATCGCGTCGGGATTCGGGGTGGTGCTGGGTTCGGCGTGGGCCATGGGGCAACCGTACGCTCCGTCCGTGGCCCGCATCCGTGTCGAGACGACCATCGACGCACCGCCCGAGGCGGTGTGGGCGGCCATCGACGACGTGCGCACGCACCCCCGTTGGATGGAGGACGCCGTCGCCGTGCGGGTCACGTCGTCGACCAGCGCCGGCGTGGGCACGACCTTCGACTGCGACACCAAGGTCGGCCCCTTCCGCCTCACCGACAAGATGGCGATCACCCGCTGGGAGGACGCCGTGGCCATGGGCGTGCGCCACGTGGGCCTCGTCGAGGGCGAGGGTGAGTTCGTGCTCACCCCCCTCGAGGGCGGCCGCACCCGGTTCACCTGGACCGAGGAGCTGCACTTCCCGCTCTGGATGGCGGGCCGGCTCGGCGCCGCCGCCGGCGCCCCCGTCCTGCGACGCATCTGGCGCAAGAACCTCACCAACCTGAAGTCCCTCGTCGAATCCCCCTGACCGGCCGCCGGCCCCCGATTCCTCCGTTCTGCCAGCACGATCCTGTTGTGCAGAACAGGCTCGTGCTGGCAGAACAGGACACTCGGAGGTCACGCGGCGTCCGGGTCACCGAATCTAGGGTGCGGCCACGGACAGCTCGGCGAGTGCACCACAACACGCCGGCCGGCCCGGGCACAGCGGCGAGCGGCCTCGACGGTTTCGATCACGGCACGTGGCGAGCGCCAGAGGTCGTCCTCCCAGATCACGACGACGGTGAAGCCAGCCTCCACCAAGGCCCGATAGCGGCGCTCGTCGCTCGCCCGGTCGGTCGGCGCAGTGTGGAACAGCAGACTGTTGATCTCAGACGCGAGAGGCAGGAGCTCGTCACTGAAATCGCACCGACCGATCAGCTCATGGCCGCCGAGTCGAATCTGGCGACGGAACAACCGCTGCCCGCCGCCGCGCAGGACCTCTTCGAACCTGTCCTCGAGTCTGCTCTCGGTCGGGCTCGTGCCCGGAAGCCGCTCAGCAGCGAGGTGACGTAGGAGCGTGGTACCAGCGCGGCCACGCCGGCTGAGGTCTTCGACCGTCTCGTGGAGCCCCGCCCACGTCACGAGGTTCAACCGGTGCGCTTGGTCCAGCAGAGCGCCGATGCGGGCGGCGCCGACCTCGAACTGACGCGGGGCGGCATAGCGCGCCGCCTCGGCCCAGATTGCACGCAGCGCGGTCTCGGTGAGGATGCCGCGCACGACAATCAGGTCGTGCGACCGCACGGTCCGTAGCTCATGGAGCCGGGCGAGTTGTGGCTTCACCCCGGAGATTCCCCGGAGGCGCGCCACCTGTAGCTCAGCCAGCGAGAACCCACGCATGCCAAGCCACGCCAGCGACGACGTGCCGTGGACGAACGCGCCAGGTGCAGCATCGAGGACGGCGGCTCTGATGCGCTGCCCATCGGTCTGCGGGGCCGACGCCGACCGCAGAACCCGATCGCCCTCCGGCAACCATCGGCCGCTGCGACGAGCACGCCACCATGCGTCCCAGTCGAGGCCGAGCTCGGGGAGGTGGTACTTGCCCACAAGCCCATCGTTCTGCGCGGCGGTCGCGATGAAGCGAGCTTCCCATTCGAGCATGGGACCACTTTCGCGCTATTTCAGTAGTTTTCAAGTGTTTACGAATTAATCCGACCCCACGCTCTCCGTTCTGCCAGCACGGAAGCGGTCCCCCAGAACAGGCTCGTGCTGGCAGAACGGTCTGCGTGAGTGGTGAGAGGCGCAGGAGCGCGTTGGGCGCCGACGTCCGCGCGTCGGGTCAGGCGACGGCGACGCAGGCGAAGGCCATCGCCGCCGTGAGGGCGACGCAGAGGCCGACGGCGGCCGCCTCGGAGGGCAGGGAGCGCCGCAGCACCAAGAGGATGAACCCGGCGGCCATGCCGCCGAGCAGGCCGCCGACGTGGCCCCCGATGGAGATGCCGGGGACGAGGAAGGTGATGGCCAGGTTGATGACGAGCAGGCCGCCGATGCCGGTCTGCCACGGGCTGATGCCGTTGGCCCGCTGGCCGATGATGGCGGCGCCCATGAGCCCGAACACCGCGCCCGACGCCCCCACCGTGACGATGTTGGGGTCGAGGATGAGCACGCCCAGCGACCCGGCGATCAACGACATGAAGTAGGTGGCCAGGAACGGCCACTTGCCCATGCTCGGCTCGAGCATCGAGCCGAGCACCCAGAGCATGAACATGTTGAACGCGAGGTGCAGGAAGTCCGCGTGCAGGAACCCCGAGGTGACGATGCGGTACCACTCGCCGGCGGCCACACCGACGACCGTGATGCCGTCGAAGGTGCCCTCGCCGACGAGGCCGCCCTGGCGGGTGAGGTCGTTGGCGCCGTGGAGGCCGAGGCCCACCACGTAGACCACGACGTTGATGGCGATGAGCACCTGCGTGACGACCGGGCGGGCCGGCGCCAGAGCCGCCTGCCCGTGGTAGACCCGCTGACGACCCTGCTTGGCACACTCGGGGCACTGGAACCCGACGGACGCCTGGACCATGCACTGCGGGCAGATCGGACGGTCGCACCGCTGGCACGACACGCCGGCCCGGACCCCGGGATGGCGGTAGCAGGTGGTCACCTCGGTGGGCACTCTGCGAACCTATCGGCCGAGACGGTCGGCGAAACCGCGGCGAGGAGCCCCAACCCGTGCACCAGGAGCACCACGAGAACGAGCGGCCCGCGCCCGCGGCGACCTCGACGAGCGCGGCCACGGGCGCCGATGCCCTCGCGGCGCGCGTCGCGCAGCTCGCCCGCGCCCCCCAGCTTCTCGTGGCCTGCGACTACGACGGCACGGTCGCCCCGCTCGTGGACGACCCCATGGCCGCGCTCCCCTACCGCGAGACCGTGGTCGCCATGCGGTCGCTGGCGCTGCTCCCCCAGACCCATGTCGCCGTGATCTCGGGCCGCTCGCTGCGCGACCTCGCCACCCTCAGCCGCATGCCCCAGGAGATCCACCTGGTGGGCAGCCACGGCACCGAGTTCGACATCGGCTTCGACGCCGGCCTCAGCCCCGAGACCACCGCCCTGCGCGCCGACGTCGAGACCGCGCTGCGGTCCATCGCCCTGCGGACCGAGGGCGCCATCGTCGAGCCCAAGCCCGCCGCCGTGGCGTTCCACTACCGCACGGTGGCGCCCGATGCCGTCCCCGCCTGCCTGGCCGAGATCGAGGCGGGCCCCGGCGCCCTCGAGGGCGTGCACGTGCGCCACCTGAACCAGGTCGTCGAGCTCGCCCTCATCCCGACCGACAAGGGCCGGGCCCTCGAGGACATCCGCCACCGCGTCGGCGCCTCGACCGTCCTCTACCTCGGCGACGACCTCACCGACGAGGACGCCTTCGCCACCCTCGCCGGCCCCGACGTCGGCGTGAAGGTGGGCGACGCCCCGACCATGGCCGAGTTCCGCGTCGGCGGCACCGTGGCCGTGGCCAAGGTGCTGGCCCAGCTCAACGAGCAGCGCGCCGCCTGGCTGGCCGGCGCCGGCGTCGTGCCGATCGAGGCCCACTCCATGCTCAGCGACCTGCGCACCGCCGCCATGGTCGCCCCCGACGCCGGCGTGGTCTGGTGGTGCGTCCCCCGCATCGACTCGGCCGCCGTCTTCGCCGAGCTCGTGGGCGGGCCGGGCGCCGGCACCTTCCGGGTCGGGCCCGTCGGCGGCGGCCCCTCCTCGGGCCAGCGGTACGTCGGCGACACCCTGGTGCTCGAGACCTCGTGGCCCGGGTTCACCGTCACCGACTACCTGGACTGCTCCGGCGGGCGGCCCGGCCGCCTCGCCGGCCGCAGCGACCTGATCCGGGTGCTCGAGGCCACCGACGGCGGCGGCGAGGCACGCGCCACCATCGAGTTCGCCCCCCGCCTCGACTTCGGCCGGTACCCCACCCGACTCGGTCGTCGGGACGACGGCCTCGAGGTGCAGGGCGCATCCGACCTCATGGTGCTGCGCGCCCCGGGGGTCGAGTGGGAGATCGTCGACGACGGCCCCCACCAGAGCGCGCGGGCCGAGGTCGACCTGCGCGACGGCCCCGTCGTGCTCGAGCTGCGTTGCGGCACCGCCAACCTCAAGGCCGAGCCGACCGACGAGACCAACCGCCGCCTCGCCACCGAGCGCTTCTGGTCCGACTGGGCCGACGGCCTCACCGCACCCGAGCTCGCCGCCCCGATGGTCCGACGCAGCGCCCTCGTCCTCAAAGGGCTGTGCCACGCGCCCACCGGGGCCATCCTCGCGGCGCCCACCACCAGCCTCCCCGAGCACCTCGGCGGCATCCGCAACTGGGACTACCGCTACTGCTGGCTGCGCGACGCCGCCCTCTCCGCCGCCGCCCTCGTCCGCCTCGGCAGCGACGACGAGGCCATGGCCTTCCTCGACTGGGTGCTGCGCATCCTCGAGCAGCGCGACGACCCCGAGCGCCTTCATCCCCTCTACCTCGTCACCGGCCGCCACCTGCCCCCCGAGGCCGAGATCGCCGAGCTGGCCGGCTACGCGGGCAGCCGCCCCGTGCGCGTCGGCAACGCCGCCGAGCGCCAGGTGCAGCTCGACGTGTTCGGGCCCATCGTCGACCTCGTCGCCCGCCTCGTCGACGCCGGCGCCCCCCTCTCGTCCCAGCACTGGCGCCTCGTCGAGGCCATGGTGCGCGCCGTCGAGCGGCGCTGGCACGAGCCCGACAACGGCATCTGGGAGATCCGCAAGCCACCCCGCCACCACGTGCACTCCAAGGTGATGTGCTGGGTCACCGTCGACCGGGCCATCGCCGTGGCCGACCACTTCACCGACCCCGACCAGCACGACTGGGTCGCCCTGCGCGACACCATCGCCGCCGACGTGCTCGAGCACGGCTGGAAGGACGAGGTGGGCGCCTTCACCGCCGCCTACGACGGCACCGACCTCGACGCATCGGTGCTCGTCATCGGCCTCTCCGGGCTGCTTCCCGCCGACGACCCCCGCTTCCTCGCCACGGTCGCCGCGGTCGAACGCGAGCTGCGCGACGGCCCCACCGTCTACCGCTACCGCGCCGACGACGGCCTTCCCGGGGCCGAAGGCGGCTTCCACCTGATGACGTCGTGGCTGATCGACGCCCTCCACCTCGTGGGGCGCACCGCCGACGCCCGCGCCCTGTTCGACGGGCTCGTCGCCCTGGCCGGGCCCACCGGCCTGTTGTCCGAGGAGTACGACCCCGAGCAGGGCCGGTCCCTCGGCAACCACCCGCAGGCGTACTCTCACCTGGGCCTGATCAACAACGCCCTCACTCTCGCCGAGCCGTGACCGCCCTCCCCGGCCCCACCCACCCCTCCTGAGCGCCCGTGGTCTTCAACTCCCTCCAATACGCGCTGTTCCTGCCGGTGGTGTTCGTCATCTACTGGCAGCTGGGCCGCCGCAACCAGAACATCCTGCTGCTCGGCGCGTCCTGGCTCTTCTACGGGCTGTGGGACTGGCGCTTCCTCGGCCTGATGTGGCTCACCACCGCCGTGGACTACCTCGTGGGCCGCTACCTCGACGCAACCGAGGACGATCGCAAGCGCAAGCGGGCCTTCGCCCTCAGCCTCGGGCTCAACCTCGTCGTCCTCGGCTTCTTCAAGTACTTCAACTTCTTCATCGGCTCGGCCGTCGACCTCTTCGACTCGCTCGGCATCCAGGCCAACGAGCCGACCCTGCGGATCCTGCTGCCGGTGGGCATCAGCTTCTACACGTTCCACGGGATCTCGTACACGTTCGACGTCTACCGACGTGACATCGAGCCCGCCCGCAACGCCCTCGACTTCGCCGTCTTCGTGGCGTACTTCCCCCAGCTCGTGGCCGGGCCCATCGGGCGGGCCCACATCCAGCTGCCCCAGTTCGAGCACGAGCGGCCGCGTCTGCGGGTCGACCAGGTGCAGTCGGGGCTCGCCCTCATCCTCATGGGCCTGTTCAAGAAGGTCGTGATCGCCGACGCCATCGCGCCCTACGTCAACGAGGCCTTCGCCAACCCCGGCGACCAGTCCTGGATCACCCTCACCGCGGCGACGTGGGGCTTCGCCCTCCAGATCTACGGCGACTTCGCGGGCTACTCCGACGTCGCCCGGGGGTCGTCGCGCCTGCTCGGCATCGAGCTGCCCATCAACTTCGAGCAGCCCTACCTCTCACGCAACCCGACGGTGTTCTGGCGGACGTGGCACATCTCGCTCTCCAACTGGCTGCGGGACTACCTCTACATCCCCCTCGGCGGCAACCGGGGCAAGCGGTCCAAGACCTACCGCAACCTGATGCTGACCATGCTCATCGGCGGGCTCTGGCACGGCGCCGCCTGGACGTTCGTGGTCTGGGGCGGCCTCCACGGCCTCTACCTGTGCGTCCACCGCTACTACCAGGAGCGGACCGACACCGTCGGCGAGCACAACCGGCCGGGCCGCTTCACGTGGGCCGACGTCGTCCCCGCCATCATCTGCTTCCAGTTCGTCTGCTTCGCCTGGATCTTCTTCCGGGCCCAGAACTTCACCGAGGCCTTCGAGGTGATCCGCGGGATCTTCACGTTCCAAGGCGGCGCCGTCACCGCCGGCTTCGTGCCCCTGCTCGCCATCGTGGCCGCGATCAGCCTCGCCATCGACCTCGCCCAGCGCAACCGCGGGACCCACACCCCCATGCTCGCCCTCCGCCCGGTGACGCAGGGCCTGCTCTACGGGGCGTTCATCCTCGGCATCATCTTGTTCAGCGGCGGCGAGGCGGTGCCGTTCATCTACTTCCAGTTCTAGCCATCCCCCACCCTTGACGGCCGCTCTCCCTTGGCCCGCCCCGGCGGGTCCTGCCGCCGGATTCCGTTTCGGGCCATGCTCGCTCGTTCCTCGCTGCGCGTGGCCCGAAGCCGTTCCGGCGTCACCCCCCGGGGCTGACTGACCTCGCGTCCATCGCCCCACCCGCAAACCCCCGCCGCGGCGAGGGTCTCGTCCTCTCGCACTTCGATCGGAGCGCCGTCCCGGGCGACACATCTTCCTCCTTGCAGGGGG
The DNA here is from genome assembly GCA_016794585.1 of Acidimicrobiales bacterium. NCBI lineage: Bacteria > Bacillati > Actinomycetota > Acidimicrobiia > Acidimicrobiales > Acidimicrobiales bacterium. The sequence goes on along the minus strand of JAEUJM010000044.1, from coordinate 222,101 downwards.
GTAGCCGCCCTATCGTTCGTTGGGTGGAGGCCGTCCGCAGATGACCCCGTCGACAGTGGTTCCTCCGTTCGAGGAGTGGCCGCGTGTTCGTTGGTGGTCTCGAGGGCCCGTGCGGTGGTGGTGGACCCCACCCCTCGCGATAGTGATCGTCTGGCTGGTGCTCGCGCTCGTCTGGGGTAGTGCTCAGGCTGCACTGGTCGCTCTGCTCGCCTTTCCCTTCCTCTTGGCCTTTGCGTACTGGCAATACCGGACGTGGCGGCGCAACGCTCCCTCCGCTCCTTCGGATTGAGCGCTCCGCTCAGCGCCCCGTGAAGGTCGCTTTTCCGGGGCCGTGTTCCAGGAAGGACTGCACGCCGATGCTCGCGTCGTCGGTCTGGAAGACGTCGGTGAAGGCTTGCTGTTCCGTCGTCGTGCCGTCGATCGCGGCCTTCGCCAGCGCGATGGCCTGGACGGGGCCGGCGGCGAGCTCGGCGGCGAAAGCGAGGGCGCGGTCGTGGAGGTCCTCGGGGGCGACCACTTCGTCGGCGAGGCCGATGAACAGCGCCTCCTCGGAGGTGACCTGGCGGCCGGTGAAGATGAGGTCCTTGGCCCTGGAGGCGCCGACGAGGCGGGGCAAGCGCTGGGTGCCGCCACCCCCGGGGATGATGCCGAGCAGGATCTCGGGCTGGCCGAACACGGCCTTCTCCGAGGCGATGCGGAAGTCGCAGGCCATGGCCAGCTCGCAGCCGCCGCCCAGGGCGTAGCCGCTGATGGCGGCGATGGTCGGGCGGGGGAAGGCGGCCACGGCGTCGAGCACCCTGTGGAAGGTGGCGGCGATGTCGGCGGCCCGATCGGCCGAGAACTGGGTGACGTCGGCGCCGGCCGCGAACAGGCGCTCGCCGCCGGTCACGACCACGGCGCCGGGCAGGTCGTCACCCAGCGCCGCGAACACCTCGCCGAGCTCGTTCAGGAGCTCCTGGCTGAGCGCGTTCACCTTGGGGTTGTCGAGGGTGACCACCGCCACCCCGTCGTCTCGCCGCTCGACCCGGACCAGTGCGCCATCCATGGGCGGCGACCCTAACGCGCGGCGTCGAGCAGCTCGTCGGAGGCGGACCAGGGGTCGACGCGGCGGGCGAGGACGTCGTCGTGGAGGCGCTCCCACTCGTCGCCGGTGCAGAGGGCCAGGGCCCGCTCGTGGAGGCGCTCGGCCACGATGGCCCGCAGCTCCCGGTCGAGGCGGTCGGCCCGGCGCCGCTCCAGTTGGCCCGACGACTCGAGGTGGGCCTCGTGGTCGGCCAGGGCGGACCACAGCTCGTCGACCCCGACGCCGTCGCGCGCCACGGTCTCGATGATGGGCGGGCGCCAGCCGTCCTTGGCCGCGGAGAGCTCGAGCATCTGCTCGAGGTCCCGGCGGGTGTCGGCGGCGCCGGGGCGGTCGGCCTTGTTCACGACGAACACGTCGGCGATCTCGAGCAGGCCGGCCTTGGCCGCCTGCACCTCGTCACCCCAACCCGGGTTCACCACCACGACCGTGCTGTCGGCCGACGAGGCCACCTCGACCTCCACCTGGCCCACGCCGACGGTCTCCACGAGGATGCGCTCGTGACCCGTGGCGTCGAGCACCCGGATGGCCTCGGGGGTGGCGAGGGCCAGGCCCCCGAGGTGGCCCCGGGTGGCCATCGAGCGGATGAACACCCCGTCGTCGAGGGCGTGCTCGCCCATGCGCACACGGTCGCCGAGGATCGCGCCGCCGGAGAACGGTGACGACGGGTCGATGGCGAGGACGGCGACGTCCAGCCCGTCGGCCCGGATGGCACCGACGAGGGCGCTCGTCAGGGTGGACTTGCCGGCACCCGGCGCTCCGGTGAGGCCGATGGTGCGAGCGGACCCACCCAGGGGGTGGGTCAGGCGGCCGACCTCACGCGCCGCGGCGCCGCCGCGTTCCACGAGGGAGAGCAGACGGGCCAGCGCGGTGCGGTTGCCCTCGCGGGCGCTGGCCACGAGGGCGTTCGGGTCGTTCCTCATGCGGCCCCGAGGGTAGGCGGGCCACGCCGGCCAGCCGCCAGTCCGTCGCCGGAACCCGTGCCCGCGGCAGAGCGCGGCGCCCCACCGTCCCCTAGCATCGCCGCCGACGGCGACGAGGAGGGGCGGCGATGGCGACGAGCGGTGTGGTGCGGCGGTGGGTGGTGGGCGCAGGGCTCGTCCTCGCGCTGCTCGCGGGAGCGACCCCCGTCGGCGCCGCGGAGCCCGAGGCCGGGGTCGTGCAGCCGGACGCGATGACCCGGTTGCCGGACAACTCCGACACGATCGGCAACAACGTCTACAACACCACCGCCAGCGGTCAGACCCGCCGACGGTCGGCGCCCGCCGGCGCCACGCTCGCCTACCGGTTCCGGATGCAGAACGACTCCGATGCGGTGCAGTTCCTCACCCCCCAGGGCTGCGCCGGCAACGCCAACTTCACCGTCAAGTACTTCGTGATCGACAACGACCCGCTCGTGCCCGACATCAACATCACCGACACCATCGTGAACGGGGCGCTCGCCGTGGGGCGCAACCCCGGCCAGAGCGAGACCTACCGGGTCCTGATCAAGATCAAGCCGGGCGCGCCGGCGGGGGCGAAGCTCACCTGCGACCTGTCGGTGCGCATCAACGCCAAGGGACCGGACGACCCGGTCGACGTGGCCCGCATCGTGGTCAAGCGCTCCTGACCACCGGAGCGAACGGAGCGCAGAGAGCGCTCCACGAGGGCGTTACAGCGAGACGACGGTCTCGTCGTTCTCGCCGAGGCTGATCACGCTCGTCACCCCGGGCACCCGGTCCTTCAAGATGCGCTCGACGCCCGCCTTGAGAGTCAGGGTCGACGCCGGGCAGCTCACGCACGCCCCCACCAGCTCGACGGTGACCACCCCGCGGTCGTCGATCCCGTGGAAGAAGATGTCGCCGCCGTCGGCCTGCACCGCGGGGCGGATGGCCTCGATGGTGGCGCGGAGGCGGTCGTCGATGTCGCTGTCGGTGTCGCCGTCGCGCTCGACGGTCGCCTGGTCGTCCACGGTGGCCATTCTACCGGTCATGGCCGTGCAAACCCCGAAGCGGGCGAGCGTGTTCCCGTCGGCGCCAGGTCGGGAACGCGGCGGGCGCCCGCCTACGCTCGCCGGGTGATGGAGGCGACGATCCTGGCGCACCAGGGCGGCTGGGACGAGGCGCTCGTGGTGGCCGTCCCCATCGCCCTGTTCGCCTGGATCCTCTGGATGGCCAACCGCCGCGCCGCCCGCCTCCAGGCGGAGCGGGACGCCACCGCACCCGACGCGGACTGAGTCGCCCCGACGGCCTCAGTGCGCCCCGGTGACCCGGCGCTTCACCCGCCCGGCGAGGCGTCGGGCCCGTCGGTAGGCACTGGTCGGGCCCGGCGCAGGGGCCGACTCGACCGGCTCCGCATCGGCGTTGTCGGCCAGCGGGTCGCCAACGGCCGCGGAGGACTCGTCAGGAGGGGTGAACTGCTCGCGGTGGGACGGGTCCCAGTCGGGCGTCATGAAGGGCTCCCACTCCGGGGAGCGCCCGGGGTCGGGCCCGTACCAACCGTCGATGTCGGCCTCGGTGACGGTGGGTGGGTCCCAGGCACGAGGCTCGACCCGCTCGTACATCGCGGTCGGCTGCACGCCGAGCTCGTGGCGGATGTAGAACTCCGGGGTGACGTAGTAGCGGTCCACCCGGTCCTCTTCCTCGACGTAGAAGTCGCAGTGCAGCTGGACCTCCGCGGGCGTGAGGCCGATGCCGACGACGGGGCGGACGGCATCCGAGCGGTTGGGCGGTGAGGCGTGGATGAGGGCGCCGTCGTAGGCGACCACGTCCCCGGCCCGCACCTCGAGGGGCACGAGGTGGTTGTACAGCCGGTCCTCGACCGGGCGGAACGGCCAAGGGGGATGACCGGTCGGGCGGTCGATCTCCAACAGTCGGTGCGAGCCCGGGAGCACGTTGAGCCAACCGTTCTCGAGCGTGGTGTCCACCAGCGGGCACCAGATCAGGACCCCGCGGACCTCGGGCTCGTTCACGAAGGCCTCGTCCTGGTGCAGTGGGACGCCGAGCACGCTGTGCGGCGGCTTGGACATCACGTAGCCGTGCCGAATGAGGTGTCGGTCGAAGACCTCGTCGATCCGCGCCTGGAAGCGCTCGACCACGGCCTCGTGCACCTTGAGGAAGTTGGGATCCGCCGGCCGGTTCTGCGCCGAGGTGTAGAAGTTCTCCGCGGAGGTGTAGAAGTACTCCTCCGGCTGCGAGTACAGCTCGTCGATCAGCTGCTCGAAGTACGCGATGTCGTCCTCGGTGAGCAGCGGCATGACGACGTACCCGTCCCGGGCGAACTGCTCCTGGCGCTCGTCGTCGAGGAAGGTCCGGCGCACGGAGGGGGTGGACACCGAGGCGAAGCTACTACGCGATCACCGCGACGAGATCAGGGGACCGCCTCGATGTCGGCGCCGATGGCACGGAGCTTCTCGACGAAGCGCTCGTAGCCCCGGTCGATGTGCTCGGCGCCGGCCACGACGGTCTCGCCCTCGGCGCCGAGGCCGGCGATGGCCAGCGCGGCGCCGGCCCGGATGTCGGGCGCCCGCACCGGCGCACCGGACAGCCGGTCGAGGCCGCGCACCACGGCGTGGTGGCTCTCGGTGCGGATGTCGGCGCCCATGCGCACGAGCTCGTCGACGTAGCGGAAGCGGCCCGAGAAGAGGTTCTCGGTGACGATCCCCACCCCGTCGGCGAAGGCGAGGAGGACCACCAGGAACGGCTTGTAATCGGTGGCCAGGCCCGGGTACGGCAGGGTGGAGACGTCGACCGACCGCAGGCGATCGCGGCGCAGCGCCCAGATCCCGTCGGGGTCGGGCGAGATGCGCATGCCCATCTCGCCCAGCTTCTGGATCAGCATCGTCATGTGGTCGGGGCGAGCGCCCTCGAGGGTGATCTCGCCGCCCGCCACGCCGACGGCGGCGAGGTAGGTGGCGGCCTCGATCCGGTCCGGGACGATGGTGTGCTCGACCGGCACCAGCTCCTCGACGCCCTCGATGGCGATGGTGGAGGTGCCGGCCCCGATGATCTGGGCGCCCATGCGGTTGAGGCACGCGGCGAGGTCGGCGATCTCGGGCTCGCGCGCGGCATTGTCGATGATGGTCGTGCCCTTGGCCAGCACCGCCGCCATCAAGGCGTTCTCGGTGGCCCCCACGCTCGGGAAGTCGAGCAGGATGCGGGTGCCGAGGAGCCGGTCGGCGCGACCCTCCACGTAGCCGTGGGCCATCGTGAACTCGGCCCCGAGCGCCTCGAGCGCGCGGAGGTGCATGTCGATGGGGCGGGGGCCGAAGTCGTCGCCGCCCGGGAGTGCCACCCGGGCGTGCCCGAACCGGGCCAGCAGCGGCCCGAGCACGACGATCGACGCCCGCATGCGCTCGACCAACTCGTACGGGGCCTCGGGGATCAGGTCGGGGGGCGAGTCGATGGTCAGGACGTCGCCCTCGTGGCGCACGGTCATGCCCATCTCGGTGAGCAGCTCACCCGTCCACGCCACGTCGGCGATGGCCGGCACGTTGCGCAGGGTGAAGCGCCCGGAGGCCAGCGTCGTGGCCGCCATGATCTTGAGGACGGAGTTCTTCGCCCCGCTGATGGGGACGACCCCGGAGAGCGGGCCGCTCGGGCGGACCACGAGGCGCATGCCCCCACGCTACTTTCCGATGGTGGCGCCCAAGCAGGTCGTGACCGTGCACCGCTTCGGCGCCGACGCCGACCCCGCCGAGCGCGCCCGCGTGTTGACCCCACGCGACGACCTCGTGCTCGAGGAGGCCGACCCCGCCGGCGGCTACCGGGCCGCGTCGGGCCCGTTCGCCGTGTACCACCGCGCCGTCGACGAGACGACCGAGGCGGACGGCACCGTGGTCCTCACCGAGACCACCGACTTCGCCCTGGCCATCGGGGCCTGGCAGGTGCTGTTCAACCCCTTGGTCAAGCGCACGCTGCGCCACCGCCGCCCCCCGGGCGCCAAGGCCCCCTGGTGGGCGCCGCCCGACCGCTTCGGCGCCCGCGAGGCCTCGGTGTTGAGCATGCTCTGCGCGCTCGTGATGATCAGCGGCTACCTGGGCACCCTGATCACCCAGACCATCACCTTCGCCGCCGACGAGTTCGGGGCCGACGACCGGGCCCAGGGCGGCGCCCTCGCCGCCGTGCGCATCGGCGTCGTCTTCTCGCTCGCGGTCATGGCACTGGCCGACCGGCGCGGGCGCCGGCGGATGCTCATCTTCTCCGCAGTGGCCGGCTGCGCCGCCACCATGGTGGGCGCCCTCGCCCCCAACCTCGTGTGGCTGGGCGCGACGCAGACCGTGGCCCGCGGCTTCGCCACCGCGCTCGCTCTGCTCGTGGCCGTGGTGGCCGCCGAGGAGATGCCCGCCGGCTCCCGGGCCTACGCCATCAGCGTGTTGGCCATGACCGCCGCGTTGGGGGCGGGCATGGCGGTCTGGTTCCTCCCGCTCGCCGACCTCGGCGTCTCGGCCTGGCGGGCTCTGTACGTCATCCCCGTGCTCGGCATCGTCCTCGCGCTGTACATCCGCCGGGACCTCCCCGAGAGCCACCGGTACGAGGTCGCCCACGAGCGCGCCCCGACGAAGGCCCACCCCCGGCGAGTGGCGCTCCTGGCCGCGTCGGGCTTCCTGCTGGCCATCTTCACCGCCCCGGCGTCGCAGTTCCAGAACGAGTTCCTGCGCTCCGAGCACGGCTTCTCGGCCCTCCAGATCTCGCTGTTCACGCTCGCCACGGCCACGCCCGGGGGCATCGGCGTGCTCGTCGGCGGGCACCTCGCCGACCTCCGTGGCCGCCGCCAGGTCGGGGCCATCGCCGTGGCCGGTGGCGTCGGGCTCACCGTGGTGATGTACCTCACCACCGGCTGGGGGATCTGGATCGCGTCGGCGATCGGCTCGATCGTGGGTGCCGCCGCCGTGCCGGCGCTGGGGGTCTACGGCCCCGAGCTGTTCCCCACGACGAGCCGCGGCCGCACCAACGGCGTCATCTCGGCCGTCGGCGTCATCGGCAGCAGTGCCGGGTTGCTCATCGCCGGCTCGCTGTCGGACCACTTCGGCACCTTCGGGCCGGCCATGGCCCTGCTCGCCATCGGGCCGGCCATCCTCGCCGTCCTCATCATCACGGCCTACCCCGAGACCGCCCACCTCGAGCTCGAGGAGATCAACCCCGAGGACCAGGTCGACACGCCCGAGCTCGACGCCAGCGGGTACTGACACGACCGCCCGACGTCAGAGGTGACGACGGGCCGGGGCCGGCGCTCGACCGACGACCGGTACCATCGCCGCCGATGTCGCTCCCCCACCGCCGGGCTCCCCGCCACCTCGGGCGCGTGCTCGCCGGCGCACTCGTCGCCACCGTCCTGCTGGCGGCCTGCGCCAGCGCCGAGGCCCCTGAGTCCGCGGGCGATCGGCCGCCTGCCAGCGCCGGCGCCACCACCTCGACGACCGAGGACCCGAACCTCACCACCGTGGCCACCACGCCCGAGTCGAGCGTCGACGTCTACGACTCGGCCGACGCCGCCGAACCGTCCCACCAGGTCACCGCCCCCGAGGGCCCGGGCGTGCCCCTCACCTTCGTCGTCCTCGACGAGCAGGGCGACCGGCTCCACGTCGAGCTGCCCGAGCGACCCAACGGCAGCACGGGCTGGATCGAGCGCGACGACGTGACCTTGCAGGCCCACGACTTCCACATCACTGTCACCCTCGCCGACTTCAACATCAAGGTGTTCCAGGGGGACGAGATCATCCTCGACGCGCCCGTCGGTGTGGCCGCCGACAACACCCCCAGCCCCGGCGGCACCTACTACACCACCTCGTTGCTCCAGCCCCCCGACCCCGACAGCGTGTACGGCACCTACGCCTACGGGCTCTCGGCGTTCTCCGAGGTGCTCGAGAGCTTCTCGGGCGGACCCGGCCAACTGGGCATCCACGGCACCAACGACGACGCCTCCATCGGCACCGAGGTGAGCCACGGCTGCATCCGCATGCACAACGCCGACATCGAGCAGCTCGTCCCCGTCCTGCCCCTCGGGGTGCCCGTCACCATCGTCTGACCGGCGGCGCGGCTCGGGTCAGAGCGTCGGAAGCCACTCCTGCACGGCGGCGACGATGGCGTCGTCCTTGCCCTTGAGGTCGTGACGGCCGCCCTCGAGCCACACCGTGGTCACCGGCCCGGGGACGAGCGCCAGGGCCTCGGCGAACTCGTCCGGCGTGCCGAACGGGTCCCTGGTGCCCGAGATGAACAGGCACGGCAGGTCCAACGCCGGCAGGTGCTCGGTCCGCAGCTTGTCGGGCTTGCCCGGCGGGTGCAGCGGGTACGAGATCAGGACGAGGCCCGCGGCGGGCATCCCCTCGGCGACCGCCATCGAGCAGATGCGCCCGCCCATCGAGCGCCCACCGAACACCAGGCCGGCGGCGTCGACCCCGAGATCGCTCGCCACCACGCCGGCCTCCTCCTGCACGAAGGCCACCAGCTTCGGGGCTCGATCGGGCGCCTTGCGCCCCTCACGGCGGTAGGGGAAGTCGACCCGCGCCACGGGCAGCGGCGCCAGTGCCTCCTCGAGGGCCACGAGGGTGGGATGGTCCCGCCCGCTCCCCGCCCCCGGCGTGAGGAACATCCCCGTCCCGGCGCTCACGAGCGGCAACCGACCCGCGCTCGCTCCGTTCTGGTATCTGGTTGGCTACGCCGGCGTAGCCGGCGAGATACCAGAACGAGAGGATGGGTGGTGCGCGGACCGGGGACCGACATCGCTCAGGATGCTAGGAGGATGCGGCGGGCCTCGGTGAGGTCGGCGATGCGCTGGGCGGCGCCGTCGGCGTCGGCGCCGTGGTCGGGGTGGGCCTGGCGCAGCAGCACCCGGAAGCGCCGCTGCACGTCGGCGCGCTCGGGCCGGAAGGGGTCGGGGTCGGCGCCGGCGGTGAACCCGAGGAGGTCGAGCGCCCAACGCACCGGGTCCTCGAAGGCGGCCGGTGACCACGAGCGGGCCCCCTCGGTGCCCGACAGGTGGGCGATGAGGGCGGGGCCGATGTCCCCGTACCAGCGCAGGCCCTTGCGGATGGCCCCCATCACCGAACGGCGCTCGACCGGATCGAGCTGGCCGGCGGCGTAGACCGCGCCGAGGACGTACTGCGCCGGCGCCCCCTTGTCGTCGAAGTCGAACTCCATGGCCTCGCCCTGGCCCAGGAGGCGGTGGCGGCTGCGGGTGAGGCCCACCTTGTCGGTCTGGTACCGGTAGCGCAGACGGGGCTGGGGGATGCGCCGGCCCTCCTCGAGCTGGACGATGAGCCGGTGCAGGTCGGGCAACAGGTCGGGGTCGAGGTCGATGGCAGCGCGCGCGGCCACCCCGCCGAGGAGGACCCCGCCGAAGCCCGGGGCGGGGTGGACGGGCAGCGAGCGGTTCCCGAGGGCGACCCGTCGCGTGGGGGCGATGGGCCGCGAGTGGAACACCTCGAGCTCGGCCAGGATCACGGTCGAACGCTACCGGCGCCCACCTCACCTCACCGGGTCGGGCGGGACATCCGTCGGGGGACCGACCGGGCCGGTGTCAGACGAACTCGCGGAGGAGCGTGCGCAGGTCGGTGGCCCGCTCGATGATCAGGTCGTCGTCCTCGACGTCGTTCTCGAAGTCGGCCGCGAGGGCGCTCGCCCGGGCCACGATCTCGTCCCACACGCCGCGCTCGAAGCCGAACGGGAGCGACAGGGCCCGGGCCCGCCCGGAGGCGGCGACGAAGGTGAGCACACCGTCGGGGTCGCGCGCGTCGTGCATCAGCCGATCGGAGGAGACGAACAGGTCGGACAGCACCTGCTGGGCGGCCATGCCGTCCTCCTCGTCGGCCAGGCCGGCGTCGAGCTCGTCGCCCTCCTCGTCCTCGAACTCGTCGAAGACGGCCTCGACGCGGGCCTCGTCCTCCTCGAGGACCACCAGGTCACCCTGCTCGTCCCACTCGTAGGGGATGCCGGCGGCACCGAGACGGTCGGCGAGGCCCGATCGCTGCTCGTCGCTCCACCCACCGACCTCGTAGGCCAGCTTCTCAGCGTCGGGATCCAGGGCGGGCATGGCGGCCAGATCGATGCTGTCGACGATCTCGTCGGTGGCGTCCTCGTGCTCGGCCCGCACGACGAGCGTGCCGGCCTCCCAGACGTGGGGGATCCCCTGGTTGTTCAGCAGGCCGTCGAGGAGCAGGCGGGACTCGCCCGACCAGTCGTCGAGCTCGTACTCGACCTCGTCGTCCCCTTCCTCGTCGTCGCCCGGCCCGTCGTCACCGTCGTCGAGCGCGTCGACCGCCGCCTCGTCATCGCATTCGAGCTCACCATCGCGCTCGTCGCCGTCTTCGATCTGGTCGACCGCGACCTCGTCGCCACCTTCGAGCTCGTCGTCGCCGTCCGGGCCCTGCTCGCGGTCGTCAGCCATCGGGCGATGCTACCGACCCGCCGCGGGCCCAGACGGCCGCCCGACGAGCGGGCTCAGAAGACGGGGCGCTCCACGTAGCGCCCGAAGACGTCGGCGAGGGTGCCCATGATCTCCCCGACCGTGGCGTAGGCGTGGACCGCCTCCAACAGCGCCGGCATGAGGTTCGCGTCAGGTGCGTGGGCGTCGGCGGCCAGACGGTCGAGGGCAGCGTCGACGGCGTCGCGGTTGCGGCCGGCTCTCACCTCGGCGAGGCGGTCGACCTGGCGCTTCTCGTCCTCGGCGGTGATGGCCAGCAGGTCGGGCTGGGCCTCGTCGTTGCCCTCCGTGAAGCGGTTGACGCCGACCACGACGCGCCGGCCGTCCGCCACGCGCTTCTCGAAGTCGAAGGCGGCGTCGGCGATGAGCCCCTGGAACCAGCCCTCGTCGATGCCGGCGTAGACACCTTCGAGCATCGACCCGTCGCCCTTCGCCTCGATCTCGGCGAACAGCGCCTCGGCGGCGGCGTCGATCTCGTCGGTGAGTTGCTCGACGAACCAAGAGCCGCCGAGCGGGTCGGCCACGTGTGCCACCCCGGTCTCGTGGGCGATCACCTGCTGGGTGCGCAGCGCGATGCGGGCGGTCTTCTCGGTGGGGAGGGCCAGGGCCTCGTCCATCGAGTTCGTGTGCAGGCTCTGGGTGCCGCCCAGGACGCCGGCGAGGGCCTCGATGGCCGTGCGGGCGATGTTGACCTCGGGCTGCTGGGCGGTGAGCGACACGCCCGCGGTCTGGGTGTGGAACCGCAGGCGCAGCGAGCGCTCATCACGGGCGCCGTAGCGGTCGTGCAGCCAGCGGGCCCAGATGCGCCGGGCGGCCCGGTACTTGGCGATCTCCTCGAAGAAGTCGACGTGGGCGTTGAAGAAGAAGCTGAGGCGGGGGGCGAACTCGTCGACGTCGAGGCCGGCGGCCTGGGCCAGCTCGACGTAGGCGAACCCGTTGGCGAGGGTGAAAGCCAGCTCCTGCGCCGCCGTCGAGCCCGCCTCGCGGATGTGGTACCCGGAGATCGAGATGGGGTGCCACCGCGGCATCTCGGCGGTGCAGAAGCGCACGGTGTTCTCGACCAGGCGCATGGCCGGCCGCGGAGGGAAGACGAACTCCTTCTGGGCCTGGTACTCCTTCAAGATGTCGTTCTGGAGCGTGCCGCTGAGGCGGGCCCGCTCGACCCCGGACTTCTCGGCTGTGGCGACGTACATGGCCAACAACACCGCCGCCGGCGAGTTGATGGTCATCGACGTGGAGACCTTGCCGAGATCGATGCCGGCGAAGAGATCCTCCATGTCGGCCAAGGTGTCGACGGCGACGCCGCACTTGCCGACCTCGCCCTCGGCGTGCGGGTCGTCGGAGTCCCGGCCCATCAGGGTGGGCAGGTCGAACGCGGTGGAGAGGCCGTCCCCGCCGGCGGCGAGGATCTCGCGGAAGCGCTGGTTGGTGTCCTCCGCGGTGCCGAAGCCCGCGAACATGCGCATCGTCCAGAGCTTCGTGCGGTACATCGAGGCGTGGGGGCCCCGGGTGTAGGGGTACTGGCCGGGGAACGGGCCCTCGTCGGGGCCGTAGACGGCCTCGAACGGCACGCCCGACAGGCTCTCGAAGGTCGCATCCCGCTGCGGCGCTGCCTCGAGCGCCTCCTGCCATCTGCTTCGCGCCGACTCCGTCGGCGCCCCTTCGGGATCCGGTCGCTCCTGCGCCGCCGCTCCGCTCCGCTCCGCAGCCTCGCCACTCATGCGGCGGACACCTCGCTACCCGGACCAGTCATGCCTCCAGTCTTTCAGGGTCGAGGGGGCGTCCTCTAACGTCGGCGCATGACTGGGGAACCACAGGTACCGGATCGCAACCTGGCCATGGAGCTGGTGCGGGTCACCGAGGCGGCGGCACTGGCTGCGTCGCGGTGGATGGGGCGGGGCGACAAGGAGGGTGCCGACGGTGCCGCGGTGGACGCCATGCGCATCGTGCTGGGCACCGTGCCCATGGACGGCATCGTCGTGATCGGCGAGGGCGAGAAGGACGAGGCGCCGATGCTCTTCAACGGCGAGGCCATCGGCGACGGCACGCCCCCGGCCACCGACATCGCCGTGGACCCGATCGACGGCACCACCCTGACCGCCCTGGGTCGCGGCAACGCCGTGGCGGTCATCGCGGTCAGCGAGCGGGGCTCCATGTTCGACCCGGGCCCGTGCGTCTACATGGAGAAGATGGCCGTCGGCCCGGAGGCCAAGGGCAAGGTCGACATCCGCGCCTCGATCACCGACAACCTGAAGGCGGTGGCCGAGGCCAAGGGCGAGTCCGTGCGCGACGTCACCGCCGTCGTGCTCCACCGTGACCGCCACCAGGGCATCATCGACGAGATCCGCGAGGCCGGCGCCCGCATCCGCCTCATCCAGGACGGCGACGTGGTCGGGGCCATCTCGACCTGCTGGCCGGACTCGGGCGCCGACATCCTGTTCGGCATCGGCGGTACGCCCGAGGGCGTCATCACCGCGGCGGCGCTCAAGGCCATGGACGGCGAGCTCCAGGGCATCCTGTACCCCCGCAACGACGAGGAGCGGGAGGCGGCCCTCGCCGCCGGCTACGACCTCGACCGGGTGCTCACCCAGGACGACCTGGTGGACAGCGAGAACTGCTTCTTCGCCGCCACCGGCATCACCGACGGCGAGTTGCTCAAGGGCGTGCACTACGACAGCCGAGGCGCCACCACCCAGTCGCTCGTCATGCGCTCGAAGTCGGGGACGGTCCGGGTGGTCAACGCCCGCCACCGGCTCGACAAGCTCCGCGACTACACGTCCATCTCGTTCGACTAGATCCCACTACCTCCGGAGGAATGAACGATGGCTGACGCCGAGACGCTGGCGGCCAAGGACTTCAAGGCCGACGTGCCCATGCCGAACGAGCCCTTCTTCCTCAAGGGCTCGAACAACCTGGACTGGGGCCTGAAGAACCGCCTCGCCAACATCTTCGACGCCACCTCGGGCCGCACGGTCATGCTGGCGTTCGACCACGGCTACTTCCTCGGTCCCACCAGCGGCCTCGAGCGGGTCGACCTCGACATCGTCCCGCTGATCCCCCACGCCGACACCCTCATGCTCACCCGCGGCATCCTGCGCACCACCATCCCGCCCACGTACACCCGCGGGATCGTGCTGCGGGCGTCGGGCGGGCCCAGCATCCTTCGGGAGCTGTCCGACGAGCAGATCGCCGTGTCCATCGACGAGGCCATCCGCCTCAACGTGGCCGCCCTGGCCGTCCAGGTGTTCATCGGCAGCGAGAACGAGACGCAGTCGATCCACAACATGACCCGCCTGGTCGACGCCGGCAACGCCGCCGGGATCGCCACGCTGGCGGTCACCGCGGTGGGCAAGGACATGGTGCGCGACGCCAAGTACTTCCGGCTGGCCACCCGCATGTGCGCGGAGCTCGGCGCCACCTATCTCAAGACGTACTACGTCGACGAGGACTTCGACACGGTCACCGCCGGCTGCCCGGTCCCCATCGTGATCGCCGGCGGGAAGAAGATCCCCGAGGCCGATGCACTGAACCTGGCCTATCGCGCCGTCCAGGAGGGCGCCGCCGGCGTCGACATGGGCCGCAACATCTTCCAGGCCGAGCACCCCGTCGCCATGATCCAGGCCGTGCGCAAGGTGGTCCACGAGGACCTCAAGCCCGCCGAGGCCCTCGAGCTGTACCAGACCCTCGGCGCCGAGGGCTAGGCGCACCGCATGGCCGGGGGGACGGCGGTCGAGCGGCTCCGCGCCCTCGGGCCCACCGTCAGCGTGGGCATGCTCACCGCGGACCTGGGCAACCTGTCGCGTGACATCACGGTGCTCGAGGGCACTGGTGTCGGCGTGGTCCACTTCGACGTCATAGACGGGTGCTTCTGCCCGATGACGACCATCGGCCCGCCCGTCGTGAAGGCGGTGCGGACGTCGATGCTCAAGGACGTCCACCTGATGATCGAGGCGCCGCTGCACAAGGTGGCGGACTACGTCGCCGCGGGCGCCGACATGGTCACGGTCCACCTCGAGTCGGAGCGCTACGTGCGGCGCACCCTCGTCGCGCTGGGCGCGATGGAGAACGTCAACGACCCCGCCCGCGGCATCGCGCGCGGCGTGGCGCTCCTGCCCGGCACCCCCGTCTCCGCCATCGAGCCGGTGCTCGACCTGGCCGACTACGTCCTCGTCCTCGCCGTCGACCCCGGTTGGGGCGGCCAGAAGTTCGCGTCACCGACCCCCGAGCGCGTCGCCGAGCTGCGCGCCCTCATCGCCTCGTCGGGCCACGAGGTGCTAGTGGGCGTCGACGGCGGGGTCACCAGGGCCAACATCGCCGACGTGGCCGCCACCGGCGCCGACCTCATCGTCACCGGCAGCGCCGTGTTCGACGGCGTCGACCCCGACGGCAACGCCCGCTTCATGCTCGACGCCCTCGCCCGGCGCGCGGGCGCGCCCGCCTGATGCAGAACCGCTGGTCGGACGCCGACGCCGCCGCGTTCGTCGAGCGCTTCGGTTCCTCGTACGGTCCGGACCTCGCCCTGCGGGCCTACTCGAGCCAGCTGCTGGGCTCCGACCCCGCGCTCGTCCTGCACGGCGGCGGGAACACCTCGGTCAAGCGGACGGTCACCGACCGCTTCGGCGAGCCGGTCGAGGTCATCGCGGTCAAGGCCTCCGGCTACGACCTCGCCACCGTGCCGCCGGAGGGCCACGTGGCCGTGCGCCTCGACCACCTGCGGCGACTGCGGTCGATCGACGACCTCACCGACGAGGAGATCGTCAACGAGCTGCGCACCCAGCTGCTCGACGCCTCGGCGCCCACGCCGTCCATCGAGACCCCGGTGCACGCCCTCGTCCCCGCCCCCTACGTCGACCACACCCACGCCGACGCCGTCCTCGCCCTCACCAACCAGGTCGGGGGCGACGCCCTCGTGGCCGAGGCCCTGGGCGACGACGTCATCGTCCTGCCCTACGTCTTCCCCGGCTTCCGCCTCGCCCACGCCGTGGCCGACGCCCTCGACGCCCGTCCCGACGCCACCGCCATGGTCTGGTCGAAGCACGGCGTGATGACGTGGGGCGCCACCGCGCGCGAGTCCTACGACCGCATGATCGACGTCGTCAGCCGGGCCGAGGCCTTCCTCGCCGCCCGTGGGGCCGGCACCGCCCGATCGCCGAGAGCGGACCTCTGGATCCAGAGCGAGCAGGAGCGGGTGGACCGACTGGCCCAGGTGGGGCCGGTCGTGCGAGGCCTCCTGGCCCGTCCCACCGGCGACGCCGACCGTCCCCACCGGCGGGTGGTGCTCGAAGCGGTCACCGACCCCGACGTGCTGGCCGCCCTCGACGCGCCGGGGGCGCGTGAACGCCTCGTGACCCCGCCGCTCACCACCGACCACCTCATCCGCACCCGGCCGCTGCCGGCCTGGGTGGACGAGCCCGCATGGGGCGACGACGAGGCGCTCGCGACCCAGGTCTCCGAGGCGGTCGCCGCGTGGCGCGACGCCTACGAGGCCTACCTCGACCGCCACCGCGCCCGGCTCCCCGCCGGTGTCACGCCCTTCGACCCGTCCCCGCGCATCGTGGCCCTCCCCGGCGTGGGCCTGCTGTGCGCGGGCGAGGACGCCGCCGACGCCCGGATCGTGGCCGACATCGCCCGCCAGACCGTTCGGGCCAAGGCGCAGATCGCAGCGATGGCCGGCACCTACGAGAGCGTCGGCGAGGACCACCTCTTCGACATGGAGCACCGCACCCTCCAGCACGCCAAGCTGCGGGCGACGGTCGACCCGCCGCTGGCCGGCCAGATCGTGCTGGTGACCGGGGCGGCCGGCGCCATCGGGTCGGGCATCTGCGAGGGCCTCCTGGTCGACGGCGCGCACGTGGTGGCCACCGATCTCCCGGGCGACGGCCTGGCGTCGCTCACCGCCGCACTGGACGCGATGGCCCCCGGCCGGGTGCTCGGCGTGCCGCTGGACGTCAGCGACCCGGACTCGGTCGCCGGCGCCTTCGCCGCCGTGGCAGCCCACTGGGGCGGCCTCGACGCCGTGGTGGTCAACGCCGGCCTCGCGCACGTGTCCTCACTGAACGAGATGGACCTCGAAGCGTTCCGCCGCCTCGAGCGGGTCAACGTGGACGGGACCCTCCTGCTCCTCCGCGCGGCCGGCACCCACCTCATCCGCCAGGGCACGGGCGGCGACGTGGTGCTGGTGTCCACCAAGAACGTCTTCGCCCCGGGCTCCGGCTTCGGGGCCTACAGCGCCACCAAGGCGGCGGCCCACCAGCTCGCCCGCATCGCCACCCTCGAGCTCGCCCCCCACGACATCCGGGTCAACATGGTCGCCCCCGACGCCGTGTTCTCCCACGAGGACCGCCCGTCGGGACTCTGGGCCGAGGTGGGCCCCGGCCGTATGAAGGCACGCGGCCTCGACGCCGAGGGACTCGAGGCCTATTACCGGGACCGCAACCTGCTGAAGGCCCGCATCACCGCCACCCACGTCGGCCGGGCGGTCTGCTTCTTCCTGGCCCGGCCCACCCCCACCACCGGCGCCACCCTCCCCGTCGACGGCGGCCTTCCCGACGCCACCCCCCGCTAGCGCTCGGCACCGTCCCGTCTCGGCCGCACCCTGGCGGTGACCCACTCGGCCACTCGCCACATCCCGACACCCGCCGCCAGGACCACCGGAAGGGCCAGGACGGGGGGCAGCACGGCCTCCGCCACCGGGTACACCTGCCAGTGCGTCAGGTAGATCCAGAGGGAGGCGCCGGCCACCAGACGCAGAGCGGGCACCGTCGCGCGGGGGACGGGCAGCGTCGGCAGCCACACCAGGGCCACGAGGGCGGCGGTGACGGCCAGGTCGCGCTGGCCATTGACGAACAGCCCCGGGACGAGGGCGACCGCAGCCACGCTGACGCCGATTCGACTCGCCGGTCCCGCCGCCCGCTGAGCGATCCAGCCGAGCAGGAAGCAGATCAGCACCGGGCCCATGAAGGCGGCCCAGGGGCCGGCGGCGTCGAGCGCCGGTAGGTCGAGACGCGAGCACGACACCAGGGCGAGCAGTGCCACAGGGATCGCGAGGGGATGGCGACGGTCCAGCCGCGCCGTGCCCGGGATGGAGTACAGCAGCGCCACCACGAACAGCACCTGGACCAACGCCTCGACGAACCAGTACCGCCAATAGGGCTCGCCCTCGGCGACGAAGATGTCGTCGACGAGGAGCACGTCGGCCACGCCGTACTTCCCGTTGACCAGGGCGACCAGGCTGAGCCACAGGACGCTCGGCACCGCCACGCGGCCCACCGAGGTGAAGAGGGCCCGCCGGCGCGCACGGCCGGCGGGCCGGGACAACTGGAAGCGGGCCAGGTTGAAGCCGCTGACCGCGAAGAGCACGTGGGCGCCACCGGCGACCGCCGCAGCCATCCCCAGGTGACGGGACACCACCAGGACGATGGCCAGCGCGCGGAGCACGACGGTCGTGTCGACCCGGGCCAGGCGGGACGGGCGCCGCTCCGACCGGACGAGCGCCTCGAGCGAGCCCACCGGGACGACGTGCCAGTCGGGTGGTGGGGTCCCCACCAGTCGCTCCAGCGCGACCGACGCCTCGACGTAGGAGAGCGAGTCCCCGCCGAGCCCGACGAACGTGTCGGTCTCCTCGACAGCATCGATCCCCAGCAGGCGACCGAAGACGGCCGCCACCGACGTCGACGGGTCTCCTGGGTCGGGAGCCGGGGCCGGCGCGCCGGCACGGGCGACCGCCTGGAGGTCGACCTTGCCCGACGCCAATCGGGGCAGCCGCTCGTAGCCCACGACCGACACGGCCGAGGGCGGGAGACCCAGCGGGCCACGCACCATCGCGGCCACCTCGTCGTGTGCGGGCGCCGGCACTCCCCCGGGCCCGCTCTCCACCCCGACCACGAGCCGTTGGTCGTCTCCGGTGCACACCGCCACGACGCCCCGCTCGCGGAGCGCGGCCTCCACCTGATCGAGGTCGATGCGCAGTCCGAACACCTTCAGGAACCGGTTGCGGCGGCCCACGACCTCGTAGAGGCCGTCCTCGCTGCGCCGGGCGAGGTCGCCGGTCCACAACTCGTCCACGGTGCGGCCGAGCGCCAGATCGGCGGCGCCCTCCGCGTAGCCCAACATGACGTTCGGACCGGAGTAGACGAGCTCCCCGACCTCGCCCGGTGCGACGTCACTGCCGGACCGGGCGAGCGATCCTGCGCCCACCGGCGCGACACGGAGGGCGCCGCCGGGGATCGGCCGGCCGATCGCGGTCGGACGGCTTCGGGCGAGTTCCGGCGGCAGGTAGGCCATCCTCGCCGTCGCCTCCGTCTGGCCGTACATCACGAACAGGTCCCATCCGCGGGCCGCCCCGAGGGTGGCGTAGCGCACCACCTGGTCGGGGCCCATCCGCCCGCCGGCCTGGGTCACGTACCGCAGCGTGGGCGTCTCCATCGAGGCGAACCCCACCCGGTCCAGCAGGTCGAAGGTGTGCGGCACGCCGGCCAGGCCCGTCGGCCCGTGCCGGTGGAACGCCTCCCAGAAGCACGGGTCCACGACACTGGTGTCGGTCAGCGCGACCGAGGCGCCATGAGCGAGGTGGGACGTGAGCACCGACAGCCCGTAGCAGTAGTGCAACGGCAGGGTGGTGATGCCCCGGTCGTCCGGCGTCAGGGCGAGGTACTCCCCGATCGCAGCGGCGTTGCTGTCGACGTTGGCGGCCGAGAGTCGGACCAGCTTCGGCGAGCCGGTCGATCCGGAGGTCGACAAGAGGAGCGCGAGCGACGGGTGCAGGTCGTGCGCCGACCCGGGGTGGAGCTCGCGTGGGTGCCACCCGTCGTCGCCCACGCAGACCACGTCGGGCCGGTAGCGATCGACGATCCCGTCCCGACGTTCCCGTTCGCCCGGCGCCACGACCAGTGCCGGGTGGCCTCCGGCGAGGGCGGCGAGCAGGGCGACGACGGCGTCGACGGTGGGAGCAGCCTCGACGAGCACGAGCCGCGGCGAGGCCCCGAGCAGGCCCGCCGCGTCGGCGACCCGCTCGCCGAGGTCCTCGTACGACACCGCGCCGGCGGCAGTGCACAGCGCCGGCCGCGCGCCCCAGTTGTCCAGGGACGTCGCCAGCACGGTCCCCTTCCGCACACCGGTCTGCGTCGCCACGGGCGAGGACTATAAGGCATGCCTAATGCCTGTCAAAAGGAGTCCCTGGCATCAGGGCGCGATGGCGGGCTCCCCCAGCTCGGCCGGCCAGGCCGTGCTGGCGCCACCCCGGTAGGTGACGTCGACGCGGTCGCCCGGGTGGTGCTGGGGAGCGGCGGCGGCGCGGACCCGCAGGCGGGGTCCACCGTCGCGTCGGACCGCGTAGACCGTGTCGTGGCCGTAGAAGGCGACCTCCTCGACGACGGCGGCGTCGCCCGTGGCGAGCACGAGGTCCTCGGGACGGACCAGGACCTGCACCTCGCCGTCGAGCGGCGCCCGAAGGGCGATCGCCCCCACCGGCGTGGCGGCGGCGGTGCCCGCCGCCGTGCCCGCGACCAGGTTGGCGTCGCCCACGAACGACGCCACCCAGGGGGTGGCGGGGTTGGCGTAGAGCTCGGCGGGGGCGGCCTGCTGGATCAGGTCGCCGTCGAGCATGACGGCCACCTCGTCGCCGATGGCGAAGGCCTCCTCCTGGTCGTGGGTGACGAAGATGGCCGTGATCTCCAGCTCGCGCAGCAACCGGTGCACCTCTGCCCGCAGCTCGACCCGCAACGCGGTGTCCAGGTTGGAGAAGGGCTCGTCGAGCAACAGCACCGACGGCTCGGGAGCCAGCGCCCTCGCCACGGCCACCCGCTGCTTCTGGCCCCCCGACAGCGTCCCCGGCATGCGGTCGCCCAGGCCCTCCAGGCCGACGCGCGCCAGGGCCTCCTGGACCCGCCTCGGCCGCTCGTTGCGATCGGGCACGCCGTAGCCCACGTTCCTCGCCACCGACAGGTGGGGGAACAGTGCCCAGTCCTGGAACACCATCCCGACGCCCCTGCGCTCGGGGGCGACGAAGGTGCGGGTGTCGTCCACCAACTGGCCCCCCACGACGATGGCCCCGGCGTCGATGCGCTCGAGGCCGGCGATGGACCGCAGCAGGGTGGTCTTGCCGCAGCCGCTGGGCCCGAGCAGGGCGGTGATGGACCCGCCGGCGACCTCCAGGTCGACCGAGCGCAGCACGGGGTCCGCCCCGTAGCGCTTCGAGACGGCTCGCACCCCGACACCGACACCGACACCGTTGGTCCGCTCGCTCATGGCGTCCGCCAGGCTACCGGCACACGGCTCCACGAGAGGCATGCGACCCAGTATCTGTTAGGGCAGCTTTACGTTCGCTCCTCCGTCACGGTACGGTACCGAGCCATGCGCCGCACCCGCCTCGTCGCCCTGCCCCTGCTGGCCCTCGCACTCGTCGCCGCCGTTCCGGCGTGCACCTCGGACAGTGAGCGGCTCACCATCTACTCGGGACGCAGCGAGGACATCATCGAACCGCTGCTCGTCGAGTTCGCCGAGGAGACCGGGATCGACATCGACGTCCGCTACGGCGACTCCGCGGACCTCGCCCTCCTCATCAACGAGGAAGGCGACCAGTCGCCGGCCGACGTCTTCCTCTCGCAGAGCCCCGGTGCGGTCGGCTTCCTCGACCAGCAAGGAGCCCTCGCCCCACTCGACGAGTCGATCCTCGACCTCGTCGACGCCGAGAACCGCGCGTCGGACGGCAACTGGGTGGGCATCTCCGGGCGCGTGCGCGTCCTCGTGTACAACACCGACGACGTGGACCCTGCCGACCTCCCCGACTCGGTGCTCGACCTCACCGATCCTGCCTTCGAGGGCGACGTGGCCGTCGCCCCGTCCAACGCGTCCTTCCAGGACTTCGTGACGGCCATGCGCAGCGAACTGGGCGACGACGTGGCCGAGGAGTGGCTGACGGGCATGGCCGACAACGATGCTCCCGTCTACGCCAACAACACCGCCATCGTCGAGGCCGTCGGGCGTGGCGAGGTGCCCATGGGGCTCGTGAACCACTACTACAACGTCCGGGCCAAGGAGGAGGACCCGTCGGTGCCGAGCGAGAACTACACCTTCCCCGACGGCGACATCGGCTCGCTACTGATCGTGACCGCCGCGTCGGTGCTCGAGACCTCCGATCTGCCGGACGAGGCCGCCCAGCTCGTCGAGTTCCTGTTGTCCGAGGACTCGCAGGAGTTCTACAGCGAGGAGACCTTCGAGTACCCCCTTGCCGCCGGCGTCGAGCCCGCGGACTCGCTGGCCCCGCTGGACACCCTGTCGGTCGACACCATCGACTTCGACGAGCTCGGCGGCGGACTCGAGCGCACCCGGGAGCTGATCGAGGACAGTGGCCTCGAGGACTGACGTCCTCCCGGCTCCGGCCGGCGCCCTCGAGGGCCCGGAACCGGACACGGTCGCCGCATCGGCCGGGCGACGGCCGTCGCCCGCGCTCGTGGCCGTCTCGATGCTCATCGGGCTGGTCTTCGCCGGACCCTTCCTCTACGTCCTGTGGCGGAACATCACCCTCGGGTCGGACCTGTGGGGTGAGCTCACCAGCGCCTCGACCCTGCGGGCCATGACGCGCTCGGTCACCCTCGCCACGGCGGTCTCGCTGAGCACCGCGGCGCTCGGCACCGCCCTGGCCTGGCTGACGACCCGCACCGACGTCCCCGGGCGCCGGCTCTGGCGCGTGCTCGCCCCGCTCCCCCTCGTGTTCCCCTCCTTCGTCGGCGCCGCCGCCCTGCTCGCCGCGGTGGCGCCGGGTGGTCTCGTCGAGGAGCTCCTCGGCCCGGTGGGTGCAGACCGGATGCCCGACCTGAACGGCTTCGACGGCGCCTGGCTCGTGCTCACCCTGTTCACCTATCCCTACGTCTACCTGCCCGTCGCAGCCCGCCTCACCCTGCTCCCGTCATCGCTCGAGGAGAGCGCCCGCCTGTTGGGTCGAGGCCCGTGGTCGGTCTTCCGCACCATCGTCCTGCCGCAGTGCCAAGGGGCCATCTGGGCGGGGACCCTGCTCGTGTTCCTGTACACGATCAGCGACTTCGGGGCCGTGAAGCTGCTCCGTTACAACACGCTGACCACCCAGATCTACGCCAACCGGCTCTTCGACCGGAGCCAGTCCTTCGCGCTGGCACTGATCCTCGCCCTGCTGGCGCTGGGCGTCGTGGTGGCCGAGCGGGTCAACGCCCGGCGCGCCGTGCGGGTCGAGGCCATCGGCGCGGGCCGGCCCCACGTGGTCCACCTGGGCCGCTGGCGCTTCGTCGCGCTGGTTGGGCTCCTCGCCGTTCTCGTCGGCGCGCTCATCGGCCCGGTGGCCACGCTCCTCTACTGGGCCGTCCGTGGACTCACGGGCGCCGCGGGGAGCACCGACCTCGCCACCGTGGCGGCTCCGACCATCAACACCGCGGTCATCGGCCTGATCACCGCGGTCGTCGCGGTGATCGTCGTGTTGCCCGTGGCCTTCCTCACCACCCGGTACCGCAGCCGAACCGGCGGGGTGGCCAACACCTTCGTGGTCGCGGGCTTCGCCATCCCTGGGCTGGTGGTGGCCCTCGCCCTCGTCTTCTGGGTGCTCAACGCCCCGTTGCTGGGCTCGCTCTACCAGACCCTCCCCGTGCTCATCTTCGCCTACGTGGTCCACTTCGGGGCCCAGTCGATGCGGGCCGCCCAGGTGGCGGTGAGCGGCGTGCCGCCGCGCATGGGCGACGCGGCCCGCATGCTGGGCGCCGGGCCCCTGCGCCGCCTGTCGACCGTCGACCTCCCGCTCATGGCCCCGGGGCTCGTGGCCGGCGCCGGCCTCGTGCTCCTGTCGACGATGAAGGAGCTCCCCGCCACCCTCCTGCTGCGGCCCACCAACGTGGACACGCTGTCCACCGAGATCTGGAACGCGGCCGAGGACGGCTTCCTCACCGACATGAGCGTGAGCGCGCTGGTGCTCGTCGCCCTCAGCGGCGTGCTCACCTGGCTCCTCGTCATGCGCCGCGACCCGTCACGCTGAGCTCGTCCCACGGTCTCGCCGACCGGGGGCGCCGGCCCTCAGAGCCAGCGGCGGAAGTGGAGGAAGTCCTTGCCGTGGACCCAGGCGCGCTGGGTGCTCTCGTGCTCCCAGCCGAGGTGGCGGTAGAAGCCCTCGGCCTTGGAGCCCGCGGGCGTGCGCAGCGCCAAGCTGGTACAGCCCCTCGACCGGGCCTCCGCCTCGAACCGGGCCAGCAGGTGGCGACCGATGCCCTCCCCCCGTGCGGCCTCGGCGACCATCAGATCGTCCACGTGGCCCAGGTCGGCCCAGAACCAGCCCTCGACGAGACCGACCACCTCGCCCGCCCGACGAGCGGTGATGGCGATGGTCGCCTCCTCGCCCACGCCCCCGAGATCCTCACGGTCGGCCCGCTCCCAGAGCGGCACGGCCCAGGCTTTCACCTCGGGGTCGGCCGCGGTCGACACCGTCAGCTCGAGCTCGAGGCCGCCCCGCCCGACGACCGCCCGCCCGCCGAGGGCGGCGTCGGCCACCGGCCGCCACACATGGTGGTCGAGAGCGTCGTCACGCACGTTCTCCAGCACGGTGACGTGTTCGACGACCACGTCGGCCCGGTAGCCCGCCAACGCAGTGATGCCGGCGTCGATCCGGTCGGGGCCGGCGGCGATGGAGATGGTCACGTGGGGCACGAAGGATTCGTGCTGGGGCGGGCGCTCCAGCGGCCCCGCCACCAGCGCCGCCTGGAGCTCGTGCAGCCGGTCGAGGCCCGTGCCGCCCACGGCGAGGTAGAGCACGGTGCGGTTGCCGTCGTCACCGAAGGTCGTGGCCGGCCCCAACGTCAGGTGCAGCGACGGGCACGCCGCGGCGCCATCGCGCACCACGGCCAGGGCGCCGGCGACGTCTTCCTCCCGGAGGTTGATGGGCGGGATCAGGGTGACGTGAGGCGCGACCTTCCGCAGGTTGGCGTCACCGCAGGCGCGCCGCAGCCCGTCGACCTCCGTGGCGACCGGCGCTGGGACCAGGAGGGCGACCGCGAAGCGTCGACGAGGCACGCCTCAGCTTGGCCGACGCCGCCCGAACCGGCACCGGATTTCGGTGCCCTGGCACCGAAATCCGGTGCCAGAACGCCGTTGTCGTGGGCGTCAGCCGACGGTGCTGAGGCCGCCGGCCACGGCGAGGCGCACGTGGGCCCGGCGCAGCGCCGCCTCGGCGACGGTGTCGTCGCCCTTGGCCAACGCCTGTTCGGCCCGCTCCTTGGCCTTGCGAGCCCGCTCCTCGTCGATCTGGCTGGAGAGCTCGGCGACGTCCGAGAGGATGGTCACCCGGTCGTTGGCCACCGACAGGAACCCGCCGTGGACCGCGATGGTGTCCTCGGTGCCGTCGCTCATCATCACCCGCACGGGGTGGGTGGCGATGGCGGCCAGGTAGGGGGCGTGGCCCGGCAGGATGGCGAAGTCGCCCGACCCGAGGGCGCGGGCGATGACGCGATCCGCCTCGCCCTCGAAGAGCACCCGCTCGGGCGACACCAGCTCGACCTGGAGGGGCATCGGCTCAGCCCTCCTGGAGCTGCTTGGCCTTGGCCCGCACGCTGTCGGCGTCGCCGACGTTGAGGAAGGCCTGCTCGGGCAGGTCGTCGAGCTCGCCCTCGACCAGCTGAGCGAAGGACTCGACGGTGTCGGCCACGGAGACGGTGACGCCCTTGAGGCCGGTGAAGACCTCGCCGACGTTGAAGGGCTGGCTCAAGAAGCGCTGCACCTTGCGGGCCCGGTCGACGATGACCCGGTCCTCTTCGGAGAGCTCGTCGAGGCCGAGGATGGCGATGATGTCCTGGAGCTCCTTGTAGCGCTGGAGCACCTCCTGCACCTGACGGGCCACGTCGTAGTGGCGCTGGCCCACGACCTCGGGGGCGAGGATGGTGGACGTCGACGCCAGCGGGTCCACCGCCGGGTAGATGCCCAGCGAGGCGATCTGGCGGGAGAGCTCGGTGGTGGCGTCGAGGTGGGTGAAGGTGGTGAACGGCGCCGGGTCGGTGTAGTCGTCGGCGGGCACGTACACGGCCTGCAGCGACGTGATGGAGCGGCCCCGGGTCGAGGTGATGCGCTCCTGGAGCTCGCCCATCTCGTCGGCCAGGGTGGGCTGGTAGCCCACGGCCGAGGGCATGCGGCCGAGGAGGGTGGACACCTCGGAGCCGGCCTGCACGAAGCGGAAGATGTTGTCCACGAAGAGCAGCACGTCCTGCTGCTGCACGTCCCGGAAGTACTCCGCGACGGTGAGGGCGGACAGGGCCACCCGCAGGCGCACGCCCGGCGGCTCGTCCATCTGGCCGTAGATCAGCGCGGCCTTCTCGATGACGCCGGACTCCTGCATCTCGATCCAGAGGTCGGTGCCCTCACGGGTGCGCTCGCCCACGCCGGCGAACACCGACACACCACCGTGCTGGGTGGCGACGCGGTTGATCATCTCCTGGATGAGCACGGTCTTGCCGACGCCGGCACCGCCGAACAGGCCGATCTTGCCGCCCTGCACGTAGGGGGTGAGCAGGTCGATGACCTTGATGCCGGTCTCGAACACGAGCGCCTTGGGCTCGAGGGTGTCGAAGGCCGGGGCGTCGCGGTGGATGGGCCAGTACTCGGTGACGCCCTCGAGGGGCTCGCCGCCGGTGTCGAGGGGCTCGCCGATGACGTTGAACACGTGGCCGAGGGTGACGTCGCCGACGGGCATCGAGATGCCCCGGCCGGTGTTGCGCACCGCGGTGCCACGGGTCAGGCCGTCGGTCGGCTTCAGGCAGATGGCCCGGACGCGACCGTCGCCGATCTGCTGGGCGACCTCGGCGGTGATGGTGATCTCCTCACCGGCCGCGGTCATGGTCATCTCGAGCGCGGTGTTGATCTCGGGGAGCGACCCGCGGGGGAACTCCACGTCGACCACCGGGCCGGCGATGGTGACGATGCGGCCGTCCTTCAGCTCGGTCTCGGGGGCGTTGTCGGTCATGGTCATGGCGGAGGGTGGCTCCTCAGGCTGAGCGGTTGACGAGAGCGGGGGGTTCGAGCAGGGCGGCCGCGATGTCGGGGCCGTCGGCGCCCTTGCCCTGGTGCAGGGCCTCGGCGCCGCCGACGATCTCCATGATCTCGCCGGTGATGGCGTCCTGGCGGGCGCGGTTCATGACGCGCGAGAGGCTGATGATCAGCTCCTCGGCGTTGTCGGTGGCGGCCTTCATGGCGCGCTGGCGGGCCGCGTGCTCGGACGCCGAGGCGTCGAGCAGGGCCGCGAAGAGGCGGGCCTCGACGTAGCGGGGCAGCAGCTCGTCGAGGATGACCCCCGGGGAGGGGTCGAACTCGATGCTGGCGTGCATCTCCGCGGGGCCGTCGGCGTTGGGGTCGACGGTCTCGAGGGGCAGGAAGCGCCGCACGACGACCTCCTGGCTACCGGCGGACAGGAACCGCTGGTACACGAGGTCGACGGTGTCGACCTCGCCGGCTTCGAACATCGACCGGACGACCTCGGACACGGCACGGGCGTCCTCGTAGTCAGGTCGGTCGGTGAGGTCGTAGAACGACGCCGCGATGTCGTAGTTGCGGAACCGGAAATAGGTGTTGGCCTTCTTGCCGACCAGCACGAGGGCGTAGTCCTTGCCCTCGGCCTGGCGGGCCACGATCTCGCGCTCGGCGGCGCGGATGACCGCCGAGTTGTAGGCGCCGCACAGACCGCGATCGGAGGTGACGACCACGAAGGCGGACCGGTTGGCGTCGTTGTCCTCCCGCAGCAGCGGGTGGTCGGCCTGGGCGCCGAGGCCCACGAGGTCGAGGATCACGTTGGTGATCTGCTGGCTGTAGGGACGCGCCGCGTTGGCACGCTCCTGGGCCTTCACGACACGCGTGGCCGCGATGAGCTCCATGGCGCGCGTGATCTTCTTGGTCGACTGGACCGACTTGATGCGACGGCGGAGCGCCCGCTCCTGACCACCAGCCATGGGCTAGGCCTCGTCCTCGTCGTCGTCGCGGTCGATCTCGAGCTCGGGCAGCGTGGCCTCGTGACGGCCACCGGCCAGCTCGATGTCGGCCTCGCCGATCTCGTCGGCATCGACGCCGGGACCGGCGGAGGCGGCGGTGCCCTCGCTGGTCTGGAAGGTGTCCACGAACTCCTGGACCGCATCGGCCAGCTCGTCGGGGAGGGCACCGGTGGTGCGGATCGCGTCGAGCAGGTCGGAGCGACGGGTGCGCATGTGGTCGAGCAGCTCGGCCTCGAAGCGACGGACGTCGCCGACCGGGATGCCGTCGAGGTAGCCGCCCGTGCCGGCGAAGATGGACACCACCTGCTCCTCGACCGGCATGGGCGAGTTGAGGGGCTGCTTGAGCAGCTCGGTGAGGCGGTAGCCCCGGTCGAGCTGCGCGGCCGACACCTTGTCGAGCTCGGAGCCGAAGGTGGCGAAGGCCTCGAGCTCGCGGAACTGGGCGAGGTCGAGCTTCAGCGTTCCGGACACCGACTTCATGGCCTTGATCTGGGCGGCGGAGCCCACCCGGGAGACCGAGATGCCCACGTCGACCGCGGGGCGCACGCCGGACTTGAACAGGTCGTCCTGGAGGTACACCTGGCCGTCGGTGATCGAGATCACGTTGGTCGGGATGTAGGCGGACACGTCGCCGGCCTTGGTCTCGATGACCGGGAGAGCGGTCAGCGAGCCGGCGCCGTTCTCGTCCGAGAGCTTGGCGGCGCGCTCGAGGAGGCGGCTGTGCAGGTAGAACACGTCGCCCGGGTAGGCCTCACGGCCCGGCGGGCGGCGCAGCAGCAGGGCGAGCTGACGGTAGGCCTCGGCCTGCTTGGACAGGTCGTCGTAGACGATGAGCGCGTGCTCCCCGTTGTCCATCCAGTGCTGGCCCATGGCGC
Source organism: Acidimicrobiales bacterium (assembly GCA_016794585.1). Lineage (NCBI taxonomy): Bacteria > Bacillati > Actinomycetota > Acidimicrobiia > Acidimicrobiales > Acidimicrobiales bacterium. The sequence goes on along the minus strand of JAEUJM010000044.1, from coordinate 193,767 downwards.
AACCGCCGTAGGGGGCGAGGTACTTGAACGGGGCCGGGTCGGAGGCGGGCGCCGCCACGACGACCGTGTACTCCATGGCACCGCGCTCACGCAGGGTGTTCACGGTCTGGGCGACCGTGGAGCCCTTCTGGCCGATGGCCACGTAGATGCACTTCACGCCCAGACCCTTCTGGTTCAGGATCGTGTCGATGCAGACGGTGGTCTTGCCGGTCTTGCGGTCCCCGATGACGAGCTCGCGCTGGCCCCGACCGATCGGGGTCATGGCGTCGATGGACTTGATGCCGGTCTGGAGGGGCTCGTGCACGGGCTTGCGGCCGGCGATACCGGGCGCCTGGATCTCCATGCGGCGGGTCTCGGCCCCTTCGATGGGACCGTTTCCGTCGATGGGCTCGCCCAGGGCGTTGACCACCCGGCCGAGCATGGCGTCACCGACGGGCACCGAGAGGATCTGGCCGGTGGCCCGCACCGTGGAGCCCTCTTCGATGGCGGCCACCTTCTCCGACACGCCCAGGATGACCGCGCCGATGGTGTCCTCGTCGAGGTTCAGGGCGAGGCCGACGGTGTCGCCCTCGAACTGGAGCAGCTCGTTCACGGCGCAGTCGGGCAGGCCCGACACCGTGGCGATGCCGTCGCCGACCTCGAGCACGCGGCCCACCTGGCTCATCTCGAGCTCGGGGCTGAAGCCCTCCAGGTTCTTCTGGAGCGCAGCGGTGATGTCAGCGGTGTTGATGGTGAGTTCAGCCATGGGGCGGGTTCCCTCTTCCTCGGGAGTCCTGGGGGGCCGGCGGCCGAGCTGCGGCGCCGGCAACGGGGTGGATGCTCAGAAAACTTCGCGGAGTTGCTGGAGGCGGTGGCGCACCGAGCCGTCGATGACGGTGTCGCCCACCTGGGCGACGACGCCACCGAGCACGGTGGGGTCGACGATGACCTTCACCTCGACCGCCTTGCCGGTGGCCTTGGTCAGCGCCGCCGCGAGGCGGCTGCGCTGGTCCTCGGTCAGGTCGATGGCCGAGCGGACCTCGGCCACCTCCTTGTCGCCGGCGTGGGCGCTCATGGCCACGAAGGCCTCGATGATGCGGCCGAGGTCACGGGCACGACCGGTGCCGACGGCCATCGACACCAACGACGTCGTCGTGTCGGTGGCCTTGCCCGAGAGCACGTCCTCCACGATCTGCTGGCGGCGGGCCGCCGGCAGGTGGGGGTCGCTCAGGGCGTTGCGGAACTCGTCGTTGGCCTCGAGCACCCGGGCGAACCGGAACAGCTCGTCGGCGACCTCGGAGACGTCGTCCTGGGCGGAGGCCACCCCGTAGAACGCCGTTGCGTAGGCGTCGATGATCTGATCGGCCATGACTAGCCCCGGGCGTCCACGCTGTTGATGTAGCTCTCGACGAGGGCCACGTTGGTCTCACGGTCGAGGCTCTTCTGGACGACCTGCTCGGCGGCGCCGATGGCCAGGGCGGCCACCTCGGAGCGGACGTCGGCGAGGGCCTGGCTCTTGGCCGCGTCGGCCTCGGCCTTGGCCCGCTCGCGGTACTCCGCGAGCTCGGCGTCGATCTCCGCCCGGCGCTGGGCCTTGTAGTCGTCCATCTCCGCACGGGCGTCGTCGCGCATGCGGGTGGCCTCTTCACGGGCGCCCTTGAGCTGGTCCTGGTAGTTGGCCAGCTCGGCCTGTGCCTCGGTCTTGGCGGTGTCGGCCGCATCCAGATCGCTCCGGATGCGCTCGGCGCGCTCGTCGAGGCCCTTGGTCATGGCCGGGTAGCCGAACTTCCAGAGCAGGAAGAGGAGCACCAGGAACGCGATGCCGCCCCAGATGACCTCGTTGATCTCCGGGAGGATGGGGCTCGGCGCCTCGTGGCAGTCGTCGACCGAGCCACCCTCTTCGAGGATGTGGATGCACTCCTCACGGAGCTCCTCCTCGGAGACGGCATGGGCGGTTCCCACGCCGGTGACCAGGCCGAGCAGCACGATCGCCGCCCCTGCGAGAAGCAGTCGGAATCGTCGCATGCGCGTCAGCCCGAGATGATGAAGGCGAGCACGAAGCCGAACAGGGCGAGCGCCTCGGTGAAGGCGATGCCGAGGAACATGGTGGTACGCACCATGCCGGCCGACTCGGGCTGGCGGGACATGGCCTGGATGGCGTTACCCACCACGATGCCGATGCCGACGCCAGGGCCGGCAGCAGCGCCGACGTACACGATGCCTCGGCCGATGGCGGTGAGGCCCGCTTCGAGCTCACCGGCCTCGGTGGCGGCAAGGGTGACGAGATCAAGCACGTTTCTCTCCTAGTGCTCTGGGTGGATGGCGCCGCCGATGTACACGGCAGCGAGGATGGTGAAGATGTAGGCCTGCAGGAAGATCACCAGCACCTCGAAGAGGGTCATGGCGATCAGCACGGCGCCGGGAAGGATGGCGGCGAGGGGGAAGAACTCGAACATGGCGGTGGTGAGGACCGCGAAGCTCACGAGGAGCAGGTGGCCCGCCAGCATGTTGGCGAAGAGTCGGACGGCCATGGACAGCGGCCGGACGAAGAACACCGAGACGAACTCGATGGGCGTCACGAGGATGTAGAGGGCGAGGGGCACGCCCGGCGGGAACAGCACCGACTTCAGGTAGCCCCCGAGGCCGTTCTTGATCACGCCCACGATGTTGAACACGAACCAGACCATGATGGCCAGCAGGGCCGGCAGGGCGATGCGGGCGGTGACCGGCATCTGGAGCGCCGGGATGATGCCCCACGCGTTGCAGATCATCACGTAGATGAACAGCGTCCCGAGGAAGGGGGTGAAGCCGAGCCCGTCCTTGCCCATCGTCTGGAGGATGATGCCGTTCTGGATGAACTCGACGAAGGACTCACCGGCGCCTTGCAGGCGACCGGGGACCATCTGGAAGTTCCGACCGGCGGCCCACATGAAGATGAAGGCCAGCGCCGCCGAGACCCACATGAGGATCACGACCTTGTTGATCTCGAGGGGCGAGCCCTCGAGGGCGATGGCCGGCCACTCGGTGACGTGGCTGACCGGCGGGAAGTCGAGCGCGAGCAGGGTGGTCACCCGTCAAGCTCCTTTGGTGCGGGGTTTGAGGCCGGGGAAGGCCAGCGTGGCGGATACGTAGCGGGTTTCCCAGAACAGGAGCCCGAGGTAGGTGACGAGGATCGTCGCCCCGAGGGGCGCCAGGTTGATCCAGGTCTGATCTTTCACGACCGAGATGGCGAGCACCAAAAGCAGCATGCGGAGCAGGAAGCCCCCCAGTGCCGTGGCGAGCAGCGCGGACGACCCGAAACGGGCCGCCCAGCCCAACATCCCGGCGGCGAGCAAGAAGTTGGCGAAGACCAGCGCGAGGCCATAGGCGCACGAACTGACGCCGACCCAACCCCACACGGCGCCGCACACGAGGAGCAGGATCGGGGCGACGATGAGCCCGTGGCGCACCATGTCGCGCGCCAGCTGGCTCTCGACCTGGGGCACGTCGGCGAGGGCGACGCCGTCATCGGCGACGGTGATGCCGGCGATCGTCGCGGTGGTCGTGCTGGGCGCCGGGCCGGCCTCGGCAGAGGTCGGAGCCGCGGCGGTCGGGCGACCCTCTGGCTCCTCGGCCGGACGCTGGGTCGGCAGGACCGGGCTCACGAGGCCTCACCGGTGGCGTCGCCGGGACGGCGCCCGAGGACGCGGTCCTCCTCGGCGCGCATCTGGCGGTCGTAGTCGCCGTACATCCGCCAGCAGACGTAGCCGAGGGTGAAGGCGCCGAGGCCGATGGCGAACACGGGGCCGATGCCGAGCCAGCGGTCGATCAAGTGGCCGACGCCCGCGAAGATGAGCGGCGTCAGCACGATCTCCACGGCCTTGCCGAGGGCGAGGGAGAAACCGTTGTTCAGTTCACGCCGCTCGCTGTGATCCACGCGGAACCGGTCCTCGTTCTCGGAGTTCTCGGGCAGTGGGGTCGGTCACGGCGACCTGCTCGCCGCTTGTGAATTAATTCGCAATCTATGCCGGGACGGCGCCGACCGCAAGTTGGGCGACAGCTTCATCCGCCGATCAGGGCGCAGGCAAGGCAACTAGTTGCCGTTGACGCTCCAGTGCCACGGCTCGCTCGGCAGGTTGTAGAAGCCGTAGCGGGAGGCGTTGTTGGCCAGCCAGATGTAGCAGGCGCTGCCGCGGTAGCTGCAGTTGTCGAAGTCGATGGCGAGACCCCGCTCGTGCATCGAGGTGCCCGGGATCGCGGTGGGCACCCGACACGACGACGGCGACGACGTCCAGACGTCGGGGCAGCCGTTGATGGTGCGCAGCTGGATCTGGCGGGCGTTGCTGCGCCACCCGCTGCCGGTGAGGGTGGTGCCGTCGCCGGCAGCGGCCTGGAGCATGCTCTGGAGGTTGCCGGCGATGGAGGCGTCGACGGTGATGCCGCCGACGGTGGCGAGGTTGCCGCTGCCCTGGATGGAGATGCCGCGGGCGGCGGCGGCTTCCGCCGCGGCGGCGGCCGCGGCCCGCTCCTGCTCGGCGATCTCGGCCGACAGGCCGAACTCCTCGAGGGCCAGTTCGTCGTCGGCGAGGCGCACGGAGTCCATGCGCTCCTCGACCTGGACCTGGAGCTGGCGCTGCTCCTCCTGCGAGGCCCGCAGCTCCTCGAGCCGGCGGGCGACCTCGGCGTGCTGCTCCTCGGCGCGCTGGGCGGCGTCCTCGGCGCGGGCCCGGGCGTCGGCGAGGTCCTCGCGGGCCGCCTGGAGCTGGTCGGCGACGTCCTCGTTGCGGTTGCCCGTGATGTCGACGAGCGCCCGGCGCTCGGCGGCCTCGGTGGGGTCGCTGCCCGAGAGCACGTCCATGCCGCTCTCGTTCGAGCCCTCCCGGATGTAGGAGTCGACGAGGAGCTGCTCCTGCTGGTCCTGGAGGGCCTCGATCTCGGCCTGCTTGGCCTCCTCCTCCGCCCGGGCGGCCTCGGCGTCGGCCTCGGCCTGCTCCGCGGCCCGCTGTGCGTCCTCCACGCGGGCACGCTGCGCGTCGACGTTGCGACCGATGGCCTCGAGGGCCTCGGTGATCTGGGCCATGTCGGCGCTGAGGACGTCGAGCTGGCCGGCGAGCTCGGCCCGTCGGTCCTGGACCGCCGCCCGCTCCGCGCGGGGGTCGTCGCTGCGGGCGGCCTGCACCGGGCCCGCCGCGAGGGCGACCGCGACGAGGGGCACGCACATCGCCGCGACTCGCCATCGAGTGGAAGGGAACTGCACAGGTCCTACCTCGGTGTCCGGAAATCCGTCACGAGAACGTAACACCCGGAGCCGAAAAGGGAAACTGGTGGTGGTCGTGTTGCTGATGTTGCCAATGTTGTCACCGCTCGCTGGCCCCCTGTCGCGGGACCGTCATGTGTCCTGTTCGGCCTCCACCGCCGCCCCGCCGACCGGGTCGGCGGGGGCATCGGGTGGCGCCCCGGGGGGCAGGTCCCCATCGGCGGGGCCCCCGCCCGGGTTGAGGCCCGCGGCCCGACGGAACCCGGCGCCGAAGAACACGTAGAGGCCGAAGCCGAGCACCACGACCCCGATGGGGACGAGCGCGTCGCCCTTGCCCGTGTAGGTCGGGTACAGCACGAACACCGACAGGGCGAGGGTCCATCCCCACAGGATCAACACGCTTCGGCGCTGGCCGTGCCCGAGGCGCATCAGACGGTGGTGCAGGTGCTCCTTGTCGGCGTTGGCCACGCCGGCCCGCTTCGTGGCCCGGCGGATGATGGCGAAGAGGGTGTCGAGGATGGGCACCCCGAGGATGAACAGCGGGATGAACAGCGGAGCGAAGAAGAAGTACACCTGGCCGCTGAAGGGCTCGCTCGAGCTGCCGCCGACCGAGATGGTGGACGCGGCCATGAGCAGCCCCAACAGGAGCGCCCCGCCGTCGCCCATGAAGATCTTCGCGGGGTGGAAGTTGTGGGGCAGGAAGCCGAGGCAGATGCCGGCGGTGACGATGGCGAGCAGCGGGCCGATGTTGCCCGGCTCGAGCACCCCGACGTCGCCGAGGCGCTCGCCGTACAGGAAGAACGTCCCGGCGGCGATGGCCACGAGTCCCGCGGCGAGGCCGTCGAGGCCGTCGATGAGGTTGACCGCGTTGGCCATGCCCACCACCCACAGGACCGTGAGCAGCGCCGAGAGGTCGGGCGAGAGCACCACCAGGTCGGCGAAAGGGATGCGGAAGAACAAGATGGTCACGCCGGCCACGGACAGGACACTGCCCGCCAGCACCATGCCGGCGATCTTGGCGGGGGCCGACACCTCCCGGAAGTCGTCGATGACCCCGACCACGAAGATGATCACCGCGGCGATCACGACCCCGAGCGGCTGGGTGCTGCCCTCGAACACCGCGTCGAAGCGGCCGGACTGCCACGCGACGAGCATCGCCACGAGGAACCCCGCCAACATGGCGCCGCCGCCGAGGGTGGCCGTGGCCCGGGTGTGGACGCGGCGCTCGTCCGGCGCCACCACCGCCCCCACCCGGATCGCGACGCGTCGCACCACCGGGGTCAGCACCACCGTCACCGCGAAGGCGACTGCGAAGACGAGCAGGTAGCTGGCCATGTGCGCCCAAGGTTACGGACCCGGCCGCCCACCACCCGCCCCCACGTCCGCGACGACCCCGGCGTGGGTCCCCCTCGGGCACCGCGAGTAGCTTGCGGGCCGGACCATCCGGGGAGGACGGAGCGACATGGGTGACCTGGCCGAGATCCTGCGCGACACCGTGCCCGCCGAGCACCTGCTCGTCGGCGACGCCGCCAGCGACGACTACACGCACGACGAGGCCCTGACCGCCGAACCGGTGCGTCCCGGCGCCGTGGTGCGCCCCGGCACCACCGAGGAGGTGGCGGCCGTGCTCCGGGCGGCCGACGCGCACGCCATCCCGGTCACCGCACGGGGCAGCGGCACCGGCCTCTCCGGCGCCTGCATCCCGGTGGACGGCGGCATCGTCGTGTCCTTCGAGCGCATGAAGCAGGTGCTCGAGATCGACACGGACAACCACATGGCGGTCGTGCAGCCGGGGGTCACCCTCGACGAGCTCGACCAGCAGCTCGCCGCCCACGACCTCGTCTACCCCGTCTTCCCCGGCGAGTACAGCGCCTCGCTGGGCGGCAACGTCAATACCAACGCCGGCGGCATGCGGGCGGTGAAGTACGGCGTCACCCGCCACCACGTGATCGGCCTCGAGCTCGTCCTGGCGTCGGGCGACGTCATCCGCACCGGCGGCAAGGTGGTCAAGGCCACGGCCGGGTACGACCTCACCCAGCTCGTGCTGGGCTCCGAGGGCACCCTCGCACTCGTCACCGAGGCGACCCTCAAGCTGTACCCCCGCCAGCACCACGCCGCGACCGTGCTCGTGCCCTTCGCCACCCTCGAGGGCGTGACCACCGCGGTGCCCCGCATCGTGGCCAGCGGCGTGGGCCCCCTCATCCTCGAGTACATCGACCTGCTCACCATGGCGGTCATCACCGCCTCGGCGGGCATCGACCTCGGCGTCCCCGAGGAGGTCAAGGAGACCGCGCTCGCCTACCTCGTGGTCGTCATCGAGGGCACCCAGGAGGACCGGGTCGAGGCCGACGTCGCCCAGGTGGCCGAGCTGGTCACCGAGCTCGGCGCCGAGGACGTGTACGTGCTGCCCTCCCATGCCGGCGCTGCCCTGATCGACGCCCGGGAGAAGGCCTTCTGGGCGGCCAAGGCGAACGACGCCGACGACATCATCGACGTCGTGGTGCCGCGTGCCTCGATGCCCGAGTACCTCGCCACGGTGGCCGAGCTCGCCACGCAGTACGAGGCGTGGGTGCCGGGCTGTGGCCACGCCGGCGACGGCAACGTCCACCTGTCCGTGTTCCAGAAGGACCCCGAGAAGCGTGACGCCATCCTCCGCGGCATCGTGTCCGCCGGCCTCGCCCTGGGCGGCGCCATCTCCGGCGAGCACGGCCTCGGCACGGAGAAGAAGAAGTACTTCCTCGAGTTCGAGGACCCGGTGAAGATCGAGCTGATGCGCCGCATCAAGGCGAGCTTCGACCCGAACGGCATCTTGAACCCCGGCACCATCTTCTAGACCCACCTCCCGACCCGCCGCCCTCCCCCACCGCACCCGAGCCACAGGAGCCCACCGTGAACGGCGCCCGCGCCCTCATCCGCACCCTCGTCGACGCCGGCGTGGACACGTGCTTCGCCAACCCCGGCACCTCCGAGATGCACTTCGTCGCCGCGCTGGACGACGTGCCCGAGATGCGCGGTGTCCTGTGCCTGTTCGAGGGCGTGGTCACGGGTGCCGCCGACGGCTACGGCCGGATGGCCGACAAGCCCGCCGCCACCCTCCTGCACCTGGGCCCCGGCCTCGGCAACGGCCTCGCCAACCTCCACAACGCCCGCCGGGCGGGCAGCCCGATGGTCAACATCGTCGGCGACCACGCCACCGGCTACGGCCAGGACATCTTCTTGACCTCCGACATCGCCACGGTCGCAGCCAACCTGGAGAGCTGGGTGGGCGTGGCCGACTCATCGGCCGACGTCGGCCGCCTCGCCGCCGAGGCCGTCGCCGCGGCCACGGGAGCGCCCAACCAGATCGCCACGCTGATCCTGCCCGCCGACGCATCCTGGTCCGAGGGCGCCTCGCCTGCAGCGCCGATCAACCCGGCCGCCCCGGTGACGGTGCCCTCCGAGCGCATCGAGGAGATCGCCGGCGTACTGCGCGGCGGCGAGCCCGTCGCGGTCCTCGTGGGCGGCTCGGTCACCCGCGAGGCGGGCGTCACGGCCGTCAGCCGCATCGGGGCCCACACCGGGGCCAAGGTGCTGTGCGAGTGCTTCCCGACGCGCCTCGAGCGCGGTGCGGGGCTGCCCGCCCTCGAGCGCCTCGGCTACCTCGGCGAGTTCGTCCAGATGCAACTCGACGGCATCCGCCACCTGGTGATCGTCGACGCCGACTCGCCCGCCTCGTTCTTCGCCTACCCGGACAAGGACACCAGCCTCGTACCCGCCGGCTGCGAGGTCCATGTGCTGGCCGGCCCCGCCGATGACGGCGTGGCCGCCCTCGAGGCCCTCGCCGACGCCGTGGGTGCCCCCGCCGACGCCGCCACCATCCAGGAACTGGCTCTGCCCGACCGTCCCACGGGCGCCCTCGACCCCGAGAGCCTCGGGGCCGCCATCGCCGCCCTGCTCCCCGAGCAGGCCATCCTCGTCGACGAGTCCGCCACCGCCGGCCTCTGGACGAGCCTGGCGACGGCCGGCTCGCACCGCCACACCCTGCTCACCCTCACCGGCGGGGCCATCGGCTACGGGCTGCCCGCCGCCACCGGGGCCGCCCTCGCCTGCCCCGACCGCCCCGTGGTGTCGCTCGAGGCCGACGGCTCGGGGATGTACACCCTCCAGGCACTGTGGACCCAGGCACGCGAGGACCTCAACGTGACCACGATCGTCTACAACAACCACGCCTACGACATCTTGAACCTCGAGCTCGGCCGGGTCGGCGCCGGCGAGGCGGGCCCGAAGGCCAAGGCCATGTTCGACCTGCACGGCCCCGACCTCGACTACGTGAAGCTGGCCGCGGGCATGGGCGTCCCCGGCAGCCGCCCCACCACCGCCGAGGAGTTCTGCGACGCGTTCGAGCTCGCCCTCGCCGAGCCCGGCCCCTACCTCATCGAGGTGGCCCTCACCTCGCGCTTCTGAGGGCCCCCGCCGCCGTCGGTGGCGCTCAGGCCGAGGGCTTGTGGCGGTTGCGGGAGCGGCGCTCGGTCCGGAGCTTGGCCGGCTGGTCCGACCGCGTCGTCTGGCGCACGGCGTCGCGGATGATGACGCCGACGGTGGCGACGATCACCTTGACGTCCTCCCAGGGGGACCAGTGCTCGATGTAGTAGTTGTCGAAGCGGGCCCGCTCCTCGATGGACGTGTCGCCACGCAGGCCGTGGATCTGGGCCAGGCCGGTCAGCCCCACCGGGAGGCGGTGTCGGTCGGCGTAGTGGGTGACCTGCGCCGAGAAGCGGCTCACGAAGTGCGGCCGCTCCGGCCGCGGGCCGACGAGTGACATGTCACCGCGGAGCACGTTCCAGAGCTGCGGCAGCTCGTCGAGGCTGAGGCGACGCAGCCAACGCCCGACCCGGGTCTGGCGGGGATCGTCCTCGACCGACCAGGTGACGTCGGCGTCGGAGTTCACCCGCAGCGTGCGGAACTTGAGCACCTCGATCTCGTGGCCGTGCTGGCCGATGCGGCGCTGGCGGAACAGCACCGGGCCGGGGCTGCTCAGGCGCACCGTGAGGGCGAGGAGGCCGAGCAGCGGTGCGAGCAGCAGCAGCAACAGCGCGGACACGAACACGTCGACCACCCGCTTGGCCTTCCATGCGCCGGCCCGCAGGGCCGCCCGTCGGACCTGGAACAGGGGGATGCCCCAGATGTGCTCGACGTCGGGCCCGCCCGGTGAGAACCCGAGCTCGAAGAAGCGGGGCACCACGTGCAGCTCGACGTCGTGGAGGCCGGTGGAGCGCAGGGTGGCCACGAGCTCCTGCTCGCCACGAGGACCGAAGGCCACCAGCACGCGCCGGACGTCCTTGTCCTGGATCACCTTCTCGAGGTCGGCCATGCCGCCCAGCAGCTCGAGCCCGGGCTGGGAGGGCACGTCGTCGATGAAGCCGACCGGCACGAGGCCGTACTCGGGATGCTCGTCGAGTAGGCGGTTCAGCTCGATGCCCACCGAACCGGCGCCGACGATGAGGGCGTTCTCCTGGAGCTGGCCGGCGCGGCGGGCCGCCCGGATCACGGCGTAGGTCAACGTCCGCCCCACGACCACGGCGACGCCGGTGACGGCCACCTGGTCGAACAGGGTCGACGGCAGGTCCACGAAGGGCGAGATGGCCCCGACGACGAGCAAGGGGATGCCCACGCCGAGGAACAGGCGGGGAAGCTCCGACAGGCTGCTGAGCGCGAGGTGGCGCCGGTACGTGCCGACCGACCCCAGGGTGACGAAGACGCCGAAGGCATAGGCGACGTTGGCCCACCCGACGGACGGGATCGCCGCGAGTCCCACCATCGCGGCGGCCAGGTCGGCGACGACGCGCAGCGACCAGGGGCTCAAGGGCAGGCGTCGGCGCCGGCTCGCGGGGCGCGAATCGCCCTCGCGCTGCCCGTTGATGGCGACGAGCGGTCCTTCGGCAACTGCCATGTGCGTTGTGCCGCCGATCTCCGAGGCTGCTGATGGGACAGCCTCCTTTCGGTCGCGCCGGGACCGGGTTGAGGGACCGCGGGCGGACGTCATGGCGGGCCTCTCCGTCAGCCGGTGGCCAGTGAGGCACCGAGGCCGGCCATGGCGGTGGAGAACCGCTCCTCGGTGAAGCGGTGGGCGGACGACGACACGTCGGCCGCGTCCCACTCGATCGCGGCCGCTCGGCGCACCGCCTCGACGAGGGACGGCACTGTCGGCTCGGCGAAGAGCAGGCCCGACCGGCCGGGCTCGACCGAGTCGCGGGCGCCGCCGGCGTCGAGCGCGATCACCGGGGTCCCGGCCGCCATGGCCTCGACCATGGTGATGCCGAAGTCCTCCACCCCGGCGAAGACCAGGCCGCGGGCGCCGGCCAGCAGCGCCGGGAGCTCGTCGTCGGGCACCCGCCCTGCGAAGTGCACGTTCGGCGGGGCGGTGGCCTCCAGCTCGGCGCGGGCCCGTCCCTCCCCCGCCACGACGAGCGGCCAGCCCAGCTCCCGGAAGGCCTCGATGACGAGGTCGACCCGCTTGTAGGCCACCAGACGGGAGAACGACACGAAGTAGTCCCCCTTGGGCTCGCCCAGGGCGGCGGCGAAGCGCTCGACCTCGACGGGCGGGTGGACCACCTCGGCCTCGCGCCCGTATGCCGCCTGGATGCGGCCCCGCACCTCGCTGGAGTTGGCCACGAAGAGGTCCGGACGACGGCTGCGTCGACGGTCGCCGGGCTTCAGGACGGCGGCGGCCGACCCGGTGAGCCAGGTCGACAGCCCCCGCTCGCCCGCCAGCTGGTCGCGCTCCCACAGGAACCGCGGCGGCGTGTGGCAGTAGACGAGGTGGGGCACGCCGTCGGGCACCCGGGCGTCCAGGGCGAACGAGTGGAAGCTCGTGATCACCAGGTCGGCATCGGGGACCTTCAGGGTGTGCATGGCCGCCGGGATGAGCGGTAGCACCCGGAGATGCGCCCCGCGTCTGGTGGCGAAGCGCTGGAGGAACGTGGTGCGCACGGGTTCCCAGCCCGGGAACTCGGGGGCGTAGAACAAGCTGGTGTTGACCGCGGCCCCCGGATAGGTGCGCCGGAGCGCGCCGACGACCTTCTCGGAGCCCGCCATGTTGGTGAGCCACTCGTGGACGAGCTCGACGCGCACTCTGCCGAACCTACCGCTGCCACCTCCCGCCGCCATCGCAGGCGTAAAGAGTGGTGTGATGGGGCCGATAGGCGCAGGTCGCTCGAGCGGCGCGCGTCCTGGGAGATCGAGGGGCCTGACCGAGATGGAATCCACGAACCCGCTGCACATCGTGTGGGGCTACCGATGGTGGCTCCTCGCGTTCGCGTCCGTGGCGGCGGTCGTGGTGTTCGGCCTGTCGTCGTTGCAGTCAGAGGAGTACGAGGCGACCGCAGTCGTCCAGGTCGTCTCGGGCCGGGCGCAGCAACAGGAGTTCGTCTCCGCCGACGAGCTGTTCCAGCAGGCGAACTTCTACGCGTCCCTGGCCCGCACGCGGCCCGTCCAGGAGGCGGCCGCCGCAGCCCTCGACCCGGACGCCGAGGACCCGGCCCTCCCCACCGGCGTCGCCGTGGCGCCCCGAGCGGACGTCCAGCTGCTGGACTTCACCGCCACGGCGGGCGACCCAGACACCGCCGCCGAGGTGGCCAACGCCTACGCGACGGCGTTCTCCACGTTCATCAGCGACCGACAGGACGCGGAGCGCGAGACCACGATCGACCGCATCCAAGCGCGGGTGGACGAGATCAACACCAGTCTCGTCTCCGATCCGGACGACGTGGCCCTCACCACGGAGCTCGAGCAGCTCCAGACCCAGGCCGCCGAGGTCCGGGGCGCCCCGTCCGACGCCGCCACCATCCTCGAGGAGGCCACGCCACCGGGCGCCCCGTCGGCCCCCAAGCCCCTGCGCAACGCCGTGCTGGCCTTCCTGGCCGCCCTGGTGATCGGCTCGGCCGCGGCGTACGCCCGCTCCGCCCTCACCGACCGCTACGCCAGTGCAGAGGAGGCTGCGCAGGACCTCGGCCTGCCCGTGCTGGCCTCGGTCTCCCGCTCCAACCCCGACACCGCCGAGGCGGTCGAGGCGTTCCGGGTGCTGCGCACCAGCGTCTCGTACGCGCTGCGTGAGCACGTCGGCCCGGTGCTCATGGTCACCAGCGCCACCCCCGGCTCGGGCAAGACCCACATCTCGATCAACATGGCGCAGTCCTTCGCCGCCGAGGGCCGACGGGTCATCCTCGTCGACTGCGACTTCCGCCGACCGGCCATCAACAAGCGCCTGGGCATCCCCGTCAAGCCGGGCATGACGGACCTCGTCGGCGCGGCCTCCACGCCGAACCCCGAGCTGGCAGGCGGCCGCCTCCCCCTCTGGTCGCTCCCCGTTCCCGGGGCCAGCGAGTACCTCGACGTCGTGCCTGCAGGCAGCGGCATCCTCGACCCCGCCGCCGCCCTCACCACCGACCGGGCCGCCCAGGTGTTCGACAACATCAGCGCCCAGTACGACCTGTCGGTCATCGACAGCCCGCCGACGCTCCCCGTCGTCGACCCCCTGGTCATCGCCCACTACGCCGACGGCGTGCTCTTCGTGGTCGACGGCCGCAAGGACCGCCGCAGCGACGTGCGCCGCGCCCTCGAGACCCTCCGTGCCATCGACGCCCCCGTCATCGGGTTCGTGTTCAACAGCGCGTCGACGCCCGAGCGCCGCTACAGCTACGCCGACCAGCGCGGCATGCACGAGGCCGAGGTCGTCAGGGCCACGGCGTGACCCTCGGGTCGCCGGTCGTGCCCGACGACCCGGCCGAGCCGACGGAGGCACCCACGCCCGAGGAACCCCCGACGCCCAGCGCACTGCTCCGGGGCATCGGCATCGTGCTCATCGTGCTGGCCCTGGTGGCCGGTGCCTACAACCTGGGCCAAGCGCTCTTCGGGCCCCGCCTCGGGCAGGACTTCACGGCCTACTACGTGGCCGGCCGGCTCATCCGGGCCGGCGACGCTCCTGAGATGTATGGCACCCAGGAAGAGTTCCAGCGCCAAGCCGATCGCTTCGGGGTGACCGGCCCTGCAGCCGAGGGAGATCGGGACGGCGCGGTCGGCGGCTACGACTCCGTCGAGCCGTTCCTCTATCCCCCGGTCGCCGCGGTGGCCCTGCTTCCGGCCTCGCTCCTGCCCTTGGGCGCGTCGAAGCTCGTCTTCCTGTTGGTGAACCTGGGCGCGCAGTTCCTCGCAATCTGGGTGCTGTTCTCGGACCGGGCGCCCCCGATTCGACGGGTCCTCGTCCTTTCCGGCTGGTGTGCGCTGCTCGTGCTGTTCCCGTTCTTCTGGGGCCTCTACCTCGGCCAGGCCAACTCGCTCGTCTTCCTCGCCTGCGCGCTGGCACTGCGCCGTCTGCGACGCGGCGACCAGCTCGGCGCCGGCGCCTGGATCGCCGTCGCCGCGCTCATCAAGGTGTTCCCCGTCGTCCTCCTGGTGCTGCTCGTCCTCAAGCGCCAGCACCGAGCCGTGGCGGCATCGATCGTGACGATGGCCGCACTCTCGCTGCTCACCCTCCCCGTCGTGGGGGTCACCACCTTCCAGCGGTTCTTCACCGAGGTCGTTCCCGAGATCACGAGTCGGGTCGAGCCGTTCGTCCGCAACCAGGGCATCTCGGGCACCCTCCACCGCCTCTTCACCGACAACCCCTACGTCGATCCCGTGCTGCGGGCCGACGGCATCGTGCGTCCGCTCACCACGCTCCTCGCCCTCGCCGCCGTCGCCCTGACGATCTGGTTCACCACGCGCCGGCCCCCCGTGGCCGAGCCGGCGCCGACCAGGCTCGACCTGGAGTGGGGCCTGTGGCTCACCATGGCGGTGCTGGTCTCGACCATCTCCTGGGAGCACTACGCGGTGTTCCTGCTCTTCGCCTGGCTCCCCCTCACCGAGTACCTCCTGGTCCGCGGCACGGAGTCGTTGGGCGACCGGGCGCTCCTCGCCGCCACGGCCGCCAGCTTCGGCGTGTGGGCCCTCCTGCTCCAGAGCGGCGACGAGTACGACGCCCTGCCCACGAGCGTCGTACTCCAGCCGATCGTCAGCGCGAAGTTCCTGGCCACGGTCGTCCTCTTCGCGACCACCCTCGTGGTCCTCCGCCGTCGACGGCTCGCCGGGGTGCCGGCGTGAACCTCGACGTCATGGAGACACCGCGCTCCCCCACCGCGCTCGCAGGGGCCCTCGTGGCCACCGTGATCGCCGGGGCCGCGGTCGGCCTGGTGCTGGGCGTGGGCATCGCTGCGCTCGGCGTCTTCGTGCCTCTCGCGGTGATCGCCGGCGTGGGCGCCTTCGTGCTCGTCCAACGACCCGGGCTCACGTTCGGGCTGCTCGTCGCCAGCGTCATCCTCTTCGAGGACACCACGGGGGCCTTGCTCACCGTGGAGCAGTGGTACGAGGGGCTTCCGGGAGTGCTCCTCGGGCCCACGGACCTGCTCCTCGTGGTCCTGGTGGCCGGCGTGGCCATCGAGATCGGCCGGGACCACGACGCCGAGCGGCTCCTGGGCCCTTTCACGGGACCGCTACTCGTGCTCGCCGCCGCCACGTTGGCGGGAGTCGTCGTGGGCCGCTCGGCCGGAGCGGGCACGCTGGCCATCTTCCCGCAGGTGCGGCCGCTGATCTTCTTCGTGATCTTCGTCCCAGTGGCTGGCTACGTACTCGCCAAGCAGCAACGCTGGCGGACCGCGCTTCAGGTCGCTGCGGTCCTCATCCCGGTGAAGGCCGCGATCGGCATCGCCACCCGCCTCTACGGCGGTGAACTCAGCCCCGGGCAGAGCCCTGTCACCTTCTACGAGCCCACCATGAACTTCCTCATGGTCGTGTTCCTGCTCACGCTGCTGGCCGCTGCCATCCGCCGGGTGCAGCTGCCTCGATGGATCTGGCTGTCGTCGCCGGTGGTCGCCCTGTCGCTGCTGCTCTCGTTCCGGCGCAGTTTCTGGATCGCCTTGGTCCTGGGCCTCGTGATCGTCGGCTTCCTGGCCGCCGGGCGCCGGAGCCGACCGGTCGTCGTGCTGCTGCTGCTCGCGATCGGTCTGTCGCTCTGGACCGTCATGAGCGTCGGCGGGTCGACGGACAGCACGAATCCGATCATCGACCGGGCGCAGTCCCTGTCCCCGTCACGCCTGAACGCGACCTCCGGCGACCGATACCGCCTCGAGGAGCAACGCAACGTGGTGGCCGAGGTGAAGGCGCACCCGGTCGAGGGCCTCGGCCTGGGCATCCCCTGGACCCAGCGGTACGCCGTGTCCGAGCTGCACCCGGGGGGCCGCTACTACACCCACGTCACCCCCCTCTGGTACTGGCTCAAGCTGGGGGTCCTGGGGGTGCTGGCCTACGTCTGGCTGGCCGGATCTGCCATCACGGTCGCGTACCACCGCTTCCGGCGCGCCGGCGATCCGCTGGTGCGCGTCGTGGGCCTCGCCGTGGCCGCGGGGTGGGTCGGCCTGCTCGTGGCCGAGCTGACGGGCCCGTTCACCGGCATCGACTTCCGCCTCACCATCGCCGTGGGCACCGTCCTGGGCTGGTTGACCGCGACCGGCGGACCACCAGGCGAGCGTCAGCTGACTGCGGCCCCGCCCTCGTCGAGGGTCGCCTCGGCCCGCCGATAGACCGCCGCCGTCCGCTCGACCATCGTCGCGAGGTCGTGCGCTCTCGCCAGGTCAAGGGCGTCCCGGCTGGCGGCGGGCAGATCCGCGATGGCCCGCCCGACCGCCCGCGCCCAGTCGTCCGGCGAGCGACCGGCCACCACCTGGGCACCGGCCCCGGCACCCTGCTCAGCGAGCTCGACGTGGGGTGGGATGTCGGACAGGACCAGCGGCAGACCCGTGCTCAGCGCCTCCAGTGGGGTGAAGGGCAGGCCCTCGTACGTCGACGGCGCCAGCAGGACGTCGGCCTCGCCCATCTCGGCGAGTGGGTCGGGCGAGAAGCCCACGAGGTCCACCTGATCGGCGAGGCCCGCCTTGGCGACCTCAGCGGCGAGCGCTCCCGCCTGCGGGCCCTCCCCGGCCACACGCAGCCGGGCAGGGGTCCCCGCCGCCCGTACGGCCTCGAGCACGGGAACCAGGAGGTCGGTGCCCTTCTGCTCGGTCAGACGGCCGACGAACAGCAGCCGTGCGACGTCGGCGCCCGCGATCGGCGCACGGACCCCACCCGCGCCGATCGGCACGCCGTTCGGCACCACCTCGATGGCCGGCGGCCTCGCCCAGCGCTGCGCAGCCGCACGGCGGGCAGCCTCACCCACCACGATCATCGCAGCGATGCGCCGGTTGGCGAGTCGACGGGTGGCCTCCCAATGCGGTCCGGCGTGACGGAGCTGCGGCAGGTGGTCGGTGATCACAGAGGGACGCCCCCAGGGCAACAGCAGCCAGGAGGCCCCTCGGAAGGCGAACGGGTCGACGAAGTTCCAGTGCAGCACGGTCGGTTGATGCGCCCGCACCGCCCGGCGGATGGGGCCGGGCCGACTCCGTCCGGTCACCACCCGGGTGTCCGGCGCGATGGCCGCAAGGCGATCGTGGAGCCTCGCCGCGGCACCGGCGTCATCGACGAACACGACCGCACTCGTGGCGATGCCTGCCGCGGTCAGCCCGGCGCCGAGAAGCTCGAGGTAGCGCTCGGCGCCCCCGAACGCACCGGGAAACTCGTGCACGAGCAGCACAGAGGGGTCGCTCATGCCTCGACCTCGACCCCATCGTCGGATCGCTGCCCTGGCGCCGGTGCCGTCATCGGCGCGTCGTTGGCCTGGACCACCCGGCTCGCGAGCCGTGGCCACCGGGCCCGGACCGCGTCCCCTCGGGGGCCGTCGGAGTCGACGACCTTCACCGACGTGAGAAACCACGGCCAGAGCCGGTTACGCCACCGGTCGCCGCCCGGCGCCGGATCGACGACCCGCAGCGACACGGGTTCACAGCCCGCCAGACGAGCCACCGCCGGCGCCCACGCGGGCACGGGCATGCCGTCCTCCACGAGGACGCAGGCCCCGCTGCCCAACAATGCCCGCCACGTGCGGAGGGGACCGGACCGATCGACCGCGAACGACCCGGCCGCCTCGGCGTCGCCGGGACCGCCGACGACCGCCGTCGGACCATCGGCGCCCATGAGGCCGCCCAGATCGTCCCACCGCAGCGAGCCGGTGGGCAGCAGGGCCACTACGTAGGCCACCAGACCGAGGGCCAGCTGCGCGAACGGCGGGAGCGGGAAGCCGAGCACGAGGACCACGGCCATCACGAGCGATGCCCGGGCCGCCCGCAGTACGCGGGACCACGGCCACGACACGTCGAGGTGACGGCGGAGCGAGCGCACCAGGCCGATCACGACGACGACCTCGGTGACGGACGTCGCCACGGCGGCGCCGATGTAGGAGAACGGCGGGATGAGTGCGATGTTCAGCCCGACGTTGAGGAGCAGTCCCACGAAGGACACGGCGAGCAGACGCCCCTGCTGGTGGCCGGACACGAGCACGGCCGACAACACGGTGCCGAAGAAGATGCACGGCGCGGCGATCGCCAGGATGGCCAGCGCGTCGCCGGCGCCCGCGAACTCCTCGAAGCCGGGCAGCGCGGGGAACACCCGGGACGCGGTGAGCAACCCCGCCACGGCGACCGGGAACGACGCCAGCGCCACGACGTGCATCAGGTGCCCGTAGCGGCGCTGGAGCACCGCGATCCCCGCCACGACGCTCGACGCGATCACCGGTGTGAGCACGGTCATGGCGAGCGACGGCACGACCACGAAGGTCTCGAGGACGCGGTATGCGGCGCCGTACTGGCCGACGTCGTCGGCGGGCTTGATGGCGGCGAGGATCAGCAGGTCCAGCCGGTAGTAGAGCGTGATGCAGAGCTGGGCCAGCCCCAACAGGACGGCGGCCTTGGCGAGGGTGGCCCAGATGGCCGGACGGGGCCTCCAGCGCAGGCGGCCCGACTGGCGCAGGGCGACGGTGCCCACAATGGCGAAGTTGGCGGCGTTGGAGGCGACGAACACCCAGAGGTACGCGACCACGCCACCGTCCTGCACAGACACGACCACGGTGCCGACGGCCAGGACCACCCCTTGGACCACGGCGGCGATGGACACCCAGCCCATGCGGAGGCGCACCTCCAGGATCACCTGGAACGACTCGAGGGCGAGCACGACCAGGAGCACGCCGGTGACCAGAGCGGCCTGGCGCTCGACCGGCGAGTAGCCGCCCAGCAACAGGACCACGACGAGGACGGCGTAGGCCAGGGCACCAGCGATCACCCTGAGGTAGAAGAGGTTGGTGACCAGCTCGCGCTCGCGCTCGGGTTGCTGCGCGATGTCTCGCATGGCGATTGCCCGGACGCCGAAGTTGGTCACGTAGGCGAACAGCCCGTAGAAGGCCACCGCGAACGTGTACGCGCCGACGCCGGCCGGGCCGAGGGACGCGGCGACCACCGCGAAGGCGACCAGCTGAAGGGCGAGGGTCGCGACCCGCCCACCGGCGAGCGCGACGAAGCCCCGGGACATCCGCCGAGCCAGGCGCTGGGACCCCGGGATCGCGTCGGCGGGGGCGGCGTCGGTCACGTGGTCACGGCCGTCGGGGAGATCTCAGAGGCGCGGGCGATGGCGGAAGTGCACCACACCGCGCCAGTAGTTCGCGAGGTACGCCCAGGGGACGAGAGTCGCGACCGCCGCGACGGGAAGGACGTCACGGGGCCGTACCTCCTTCTTCCACGCGAGGGCGACGATGTTGGCCAGCCAGCCCACCACGAGGGCGACGAGGCCGACCCGGGCCACCGCGGGCTTGCGCGTGGCGAGCCCGACGGCCGTGGCCCCCGCGCCGGCCACGAAGAGGACGGCGGCATCGTGGCGGGCCCGTCGCAGCGACACCGGGCCCACCATGCGGCTGCGGTTGAGGGCGCGGAAGGCCTCGGGGTGCTCGCGGCTGAGCAGAGGGTCGAAGTAGTAGCGGCGGGCCAGCTTGACCGGCGTCCAGAACGATGGCGGCAACGGTGGGTGCACCACCAAGAGGTCGGGCTCGTACGCGAAGCGTCGGCCCTCGGCCTCGAGGCGGAAGGCCAGCTCGGCATCCTCTCGGAAGTGGACGCGGCGGCCCGGGTCGTAGAAGCGCTCGTCGAAGCCGCCCGCGGCGCGGAGCACCTCGCTGCGGAAGATGAGGTTGGCGGCCACCCGCTGCTCGGGGGGCACCGCCTCGGTGGCATGGGCGAAGGGCGTGGCCGGCTCGTCCCCGCCGACGGCCATGCGACCTTCGACCACGTCGGGCGGGTCGTCCACCGAGATGATCGCGGTGAGCCGCTCGAGCCAGTCGGGGGCAGGGACGACGTCGGCATCGAGGAAGGCCACCCACGGGGTGTCCACGAGGGCGAAGCCGGTGTTGCGTGAGGCGCCCGGGCCGCCGTTGGCCTCGCGCCGCACGACGTCGAGGGTGAGGTGGCGGTGCGCCCGCTCCTCGAGGTCGGCGGCAAGCGGGACGTCGTTGGCGTCGTCCACCACGACGACTCGTACCGTGGTGCCTGCGTGCTCTGCCTGCGGCTCGAGGGCATCGAGCAGGGGGGTCACCACGCCGAGCGAGCCGCGCACGGGGATGACGAGGGTCACGAGGGCCACCCCCACCAATCGGAAGGGAGCAGGGTCGATTGAGCAGGGACGCCAGGGTCGGGCCCCGAGGCTCAACGGGGGCCTCGCCGAGCCGATGGGACCCCCACATGGCCCGCTCCCTCGCTGACGCGCCGCCCTCCGGCGCGCCACGCCCGCATTCGACCGACTCGGCCCCGGCGGCCGCCTCCTGGCCAGTCGCGCCCCGCACGGTCGCGCTGATCGCCACGGTCCTCGCCGGCGCGCTCAGCCTCTTCCACCTCGGCCACAAGAGCCTGTGGCTCGACGAGGGCTACAGCGTCGGGCATGCCCGGATGCCCTGGGGCGACTTCTGGACGGTGCTCACCGAGCGCGAGGCCAACGGTGCCCTGCACTCGCTGATCCTCTTTCCCTGGCTGCGGGTCGCCGAGGCGGAGTGGTGGCTGCGGCTGCCCAGCGCCCTGGCGATGACCGCAACCGTGCCGGTGCTCTACCTCCTCGTCAAGCGGCTCTTCGACGAGCGGGTGGGGGCGACCGCCGCACTGTTGCTCGCGGTCAACGGCTTCGCCCTCCAGTTCGCCCAAGAGGCGCGGTCCTACGCGCTCGTCATGTTCATGGGCACGCTCAGCACCCTGCTGTACGTCGCCTTCGTGCAGGACGGACGCCGGGGCCAGTGGTGGGCCTGGGTCGGGGTCTCCGTGCTCCTCCCCTACGCCCATCTCTTCGGATGGCTCGTACTCGGCGTGCAGGCGACCGCCGCGTTGTTGCGGCGGGGCGACCTCGCTCGGCCCACCCGTCGTCTGGTCGCGGGGTTCGCGACCATCGCGGTGTTGGGTGGCATCGTGCTCCTGCTGATCGCGACGGGCGAGGAGAGCGGACAGGCCGAAGGCATCCCGACGGTGAGCCCGGTGCGCTTCCTCGGGGTCTACGCCCGAGTCGCCGGCAACGCCGGCATCCCCCTCCTCGTGGTCTTCGCGGCGCTGGCCGGTTACGTCGCCTGGGTCTACGGCCGGCAGCTGCTCCCCCTCCGACCGTTCCGGCCCACCGAGGCTCAGTGGGGAGTGCTCCTGCTGGGTGTGTGGCTGCTCCTGCCCCCCGTCGCCATCGGCATCGTCTCCCCGGTGCAGCCCCTCTTCGGCGCCCGCTACTTCATCATCCTCGTCCCCGCGGCGGCGACCCTGCTCGCGCTCGGCATCCACACCGTCCCCAAGGGCTGGGTCCGCCGGGTCACGGCGGTGGTCGTCGGCGTGCTGGTGGTCGCCGGGGCGGTGGGCTGGTATCTGCGGCCGTCCGCCGACGACATCCGCGCCGCCGCCCGGGTGGTCGCCGCCGATGCCCGCCCGGGCGACGCCGCGGTCTTCCTTCCCTGGTTCGAACAGCTGCCCTTCGACGCGTACGCCGTCCGCGACGGACGCATCGACGGCGTGGTCCAACCGGTCTGGCCCGACGCCGGCTGGGGCACGTTCGTGCCCGACCACCAGGATCATCCCGACGCCGAAGAGATCACCGCGGTCGTCGAGGGCGCCGATCGCCTGTGGCTCGTCGTGCGCGACGACCGCGGCGAGGACGACGAGCGAGACGTGGTGGCGTACCTCGAGGCGCTGGGACGAGACCATCGCGAGGTGAGCCGAAGCGACCTCGACGGCGTGGACGTCTACCTGTTCGAGCGGGGCTGAGGTGGCTGCGTGGCGCGATTCGCCCAACTCGGCCACCACGGCCGACCCGGCCGACCTCGGGGTGGCGACCGTCGACCGACCCTGGCGGTGGGTGGCGCTCGCGGCGGCACTCGCGTGCGGCCTCGGCCTGCTCGAGCTGGGCACGGACAGCTTCTGGGTGGACGACGGCTTCACGCTCACCCACACGAGCCTCGGCAACGCCGACTTCTGGCGGGTGATCACCGACCACGAGATGAACGCGGCCCTCTACTCGGTGCTGATGCACGGCTGGGTGCAGGTCGGTCAGGACGAGACCTGGATGCGCCTGCCGTCGGTCCTCTTCGCGACCGCCGTCGTCCCGGTCCTCTACCTCCTCGGGCGGCGACTGTTCGACGAGCGCGTCGGGGTGACCGCCGCGTTCCTGATCGCCGTCAATGCGTTCGTGGTCGAGTACGCCCACGAGGCCAGGACCTATGCCTTCACCCTGCTCCTCGCGTCCGCGAGCGTGCTGCTCCTCGTGCGCTACGTGCAGGAGCCGGGCCGGGGGCGCTGGTGGGCCTGGGTGGCGGCGACCGCACTCCTCCCCCACGCCCACTTCTTCGGACTCCTCGTCGTGGGTGCCCAGGCACTGGCCGTGCTCGTCCGGGGTACGTTGCCGACACCTCGCCGGGGCCTCCTCGGTGGGTTCGCCGTCGTCGGCGTGGCCACCCTGCCCATCGTGTGGTTCCTCTCGACCGGCGGCGATCAGGGTCAGGTCGACAACGCGCCCGTGCTGTCCCCGGTGCGCTTCGTCGGGGCGTTCGCCCGACTCGTCGGCAACGGCGGGCCGGTGCTCCTCGCCCTCGCCGGCGTCGCCATCGGCTTCGCCCTCTGGGCCGGTGTCCGACGCGCCCGAGCCGAGCGGGGCGTCGGCAGCGAGCAGACCTGGGCCGTGGTGCTGCTGGTGGCATGGGTGGCGGTGCCCATCCTCACCATGGCCGTCCTCTCGGTGGTCAAGCCGCTGTTCGGTGCCCGCTACTTCCTCCTGATCGCGCCGTCGCTGACACTGCTCGTCGCCGCCGGCGTGTGGGCCATTCCGTGGAGGCGGCTGGGGGTCGCGCTGCTCGGGCTCATCATCGCGATCTCCATCGTCGCGACAGCGTTCTTCTACCCCCGCGCCGCGCACGACGACTTCCGAGCAGCCACGGCCTACGTGCTCGACCACGCCGAGCCCGGCGACGCGATCGTGTTCCAGCCGTGGTTCACCCGGGTCACGTTCACCGTCTACGCGGACCGCTCACCCGAGCAGCGAGACGAGCTCATCCCCCTCGACCCCGATCCAGACTGGGGTGAGTGGCTCCTCATCGACGAGCCTCCCGACCTGACAACCGAGCGTGCCGACACGCTCATCGAGGGCCACGACCGCATCTGGGTCCTCGAACGGGCCGGCACGGAGGACGCCCCCCAGGCCGGCGATGCTGCCGTGATGACCGACGCCCTGGCGGCCAACGGCTACGCAGCCGTCGACGAGCAGTCCTTCCCCGGGCTCGACGTCACCCTTTACGAAGCCGGTTGAGTCGACCTCTTCCGGGCTCAGGGCCCGGTGCGCGCCAGGTCGGCCACGATCGCCTCGACCGTCGGGGCGAACACGGACCAGTCGTAGTGCTCCTCGACCAACGCACGGGCGGCCTCGGACAGCCGGCGGGCCAGCGCGTCGTCGGTGAGCACCCGCACCGTGTGCGCCGCCAGCTCCGCGGGGGCCTCACCGAGCAGCAGGTGCTCACCGTCGATCGCGTCGATGCCGGCGGCGCCGAGCGGTGTCGAGACCACCGGGGTGCCGGCGGCCATCGCCTCGAGGATCTTCAGGCGGGTGCCACTGCCGGCGCGTAGGGGCACGACCAGGGCCCGGGCGTGGTGCAGGCTGGGAAGTACGTCGTCCACCGCCCCGAGGACGGCGACACTGCCCGTGGCCAGCGCCGCGACGCCTTCGGTCGGGTTGCGCCCCACCAGCTCGACCGTCACGTCGGCGACTTCGGCCTGCACCAGGGGCATGATCTCGGTGACGAGCTCCACCACGGCGGCCTCATTGGGTCGGTAGCCGTACTGGCCCACGTAGAGCAGGCCGTGCCCCGGCCTCGGGCGCGCGTAGGCCACCTCGGTCGTGTCCACGCCGTTGGGCACGACCTCGACCCGGGGCGCACCCCAGTCAGCGAAGGTGGCGGCGTCCTCGGCGCTGGTGGCCAAGGTGGCCCGAGCCGTGGTGACCGCAGCCCGCTCGACCGGGGCCATCTTGGCCGCCTCCCACCGCCAACGGAGGCGGTGCAGGCGACGCTCGTCGGTCCGGGCCAACGTCGCCATGATGTCGGTCTCGACGTTGTGGGCGTCGAGCACCACCGGCACCCCGGACGACTTCAGGCCAGCGACGAAGAACGGCGAGGACGCCACCACCAGGTCCCACGAGCCCTCTGCGGCGACCTGCTCGAGCCCGGGCGAGTCGAGGAGCGCAGCGAGGTACGGGCGGCGCAGCGAGTGCAGGAGGGCCCGCCGGCGCGAGAAGTCGTGCCGGACCCGGCGGAGCGTGAACGGCTCATCGGCGAGGCCATGACCAGGGTCGGACCCGTCGTCGAGCGCAGCGACGGTCACGTCCCCGCCGAGGGCCAGGAGACGGGCCAGATGGAGCACCCGGAGTCGGTAGCCGCCGTGCGCCGGCACGGGAGGCTCGTACGAGCACACGAGGATGCGACGAGCCGCCACGTTCACCTGCCTCGGGCCTGCTTCTGCTCCTTGTAGGTGGCGGTGCTCACGTGGAACAGCTCTTCGAAGTAGCGCTTCTGCTGAGATGCCATGATCCCGAGGCTCAGGAGCTGCACGGCGATGACGAGGCTGAAGCCGCTCACGAAGAACGCGTGGGGTCGCTCGTCGAAGGAGATGGCGAAGGCCTCCGACATGCGGGGCTCGAACTCGCCGGACAGGTGCGAGTACTCGTGCAGGAGGTTGTAGGTCAGCCAACCGAGGTTGTACATGGCGAAGGCCAGGATGACGAGGCCAGGGATGATGAAGAACGCCACCGGCCGGAACATGAACCCCGAGAAGGCGTAGGCCGAGGTGCTCTTGCCGATCTGCATCTTCGACTCGCGCCCGGGGGCCGACTGCTGGCTCGACGACCAGTCGAGGTGGGCCGGCACCTCCACGACCCGGGCGTTCAGGAGCTGGGCCTTGTAGAGGATCTCGGTGTTGATGTCCGTGCCCATCGAGCGGAGGCTCAGGCTGGACAGGAAAGGGCGGTCGTAGGCGCGCACCATGCCGGTCAGGGTCGAGAGCTGCCCGCCCGACGCCGCTGACAGGAAGCGGTTGGCCCCCCGGCTCAGCACCCGGCGCCCGAACGGGATGCCGGTGGTCTCGCCGCCCTTCATGTAGGGCGAGGCGACCGCGATCTTGGCGTGGTCCTCGCGCAGGCGCTCGAGCAGCAGCCCGATGTGCTCGGGCGCGTAGCTCAGATCGCAGTCGATGGTCACGACGTAGTCGCCCTGGCAGGTGTTGAAGGCGTACCGGAGCGCCTGGCCGAGGCGGAAGTTCACCGCGTGGTGGAGCACCCGCACCTCGGGGCGAGCCCGGGCGAAGGCGTCGGCGATGTCGCCGGTCTCGTCCTGGGAGCCGTCGTTGACGATCACGAGCTCCCACTCGTAGGTGTCGCTGAGAGCGCTGAGGTAGGCGTACAGCTCCGTGAGCGATTGCATGAGGATCAGGGCCTCGTTGTACGCAGGCACCACCACGGACACGAACGGGCGCTCGCCCGCCGATGGAGGCGCATCGAGGTCGAAGTCCACGGCGTCGTCGAGGGTAGTCATCGGCCGTTCCCCCTCACCCGACGCCGGCCGGCTCGGTGGTGAAGTGCGGCACGACCAGCTCCAGGCCGCCCCGCCGCTCGATGTCCTCGACGTGCGATCGCATGGTGACCACCCGGTGCTGCGCCCGCAGCTGGTCCACGAACTGGCCGACCAACTCGGTCTTCGCCTTGCCGGCCATGCCCATCGCGGGGAAGAAGGCCAGCTCGTCGACGTCGTCGGCCCCGAGGAAGTCCAGCGGGTGCAGGAGGATTGACGGCTCCACCTTCCGCATTCGGCACAACCGCAGGGCATTCGAGAAGTAGGCCCGGGCGAGGGCCGGCCGCACACCGGCGAGGTAGAGCAGGTAGCTCACGTGGATGGGGACCCGACCGAGCGGCAGGGTCGTCACCGGCAGCTCGGTGAGGGCCTCGGCGCCCACCTGCCAGCGGTAGGGGCGGATCGAGCGGAGGCCGTCGCGCCAACTCCCGAACAGCTCGGACCGCTCGGCCTTCTGCTCGTCGGTCAGTTTCGAGGTCCGGAAGTAGTACGCCCGCGCCAGCGGGCCGATCACCATGGGGAGGGTCGACGCGTCGTAGCGGTAGCCCCGCTCGACGAGGATCTCGAGCGTGGTGGTCGACAGGCTGTAGCCCGGCCCCCGGAACCCGATGGTGCGCACGCCGGTGGCGTCCTCGATGGCCTCCTCGGCCTTGCGCAGCTCGTCGACCAGCTCGTCCCGCTCGTACAGGTGCAGCCAGGGCTCGTGGCGGAAGCTGTGGTTGCCGATCTCGTGGCCGGCGGCCGCCAACGCGGCGAGCGGCTCGCGGTTCTCCGGCAACGACGCGTCCTTGCCCACGATGAAGAACGTGATGGTGAGGTCGCGCTCGGCCAGGAACTCGAGGACGCGCGGGACGAGCACGTCGAGGTAGGACGCGTAGCGGTCCCAGCCGGCGTCACCGTGGGTCTTCTGGTACGACCAGAGGTTGTCGGCGTCGAGCGAGAGGCTGGCGAGGGGCCGGTCCCCTGCGGGCCTGCTCACGCCACGACCGCCGGCTCGGGAGCCCCGCACTCGGCGACCGCGATCGCCGCCAACGCCTCGTCGGCCAGGCCGATCGTGTCGTCGACGTTCAGCGTGGCGTTGACGAGCTGCGCGGATCCGGCCAGGTAGAGGCCGGGCACCGAGGTCACCACCGGGGGCACCCGGAGGGAGTAGTCGATGGTCGGCACCGCGAACACCTGGCGGGCCCGCGACACGCGCACGGCCAGCACGTCCTCGTCGCGCAGGTCAGGGTGCATGCGCTGGAGGTAGGGGAGGAACGCCGCCCGCACCTCGTCGTCGGTGGCCTCGAACAGCGGGTCGTCAGGGGCGACGTACTTCGGCAGGTACACCAGCGTGTGCCCTCCCACCTCTGTGGGGTCGATCAGCGAGGTCATCTCCACGACCGCCGTGAACGGGGTGTCCGGGTCGGTGATGTTCGTCAGGTAGTACGGCGCCAGCGGCCGACGCAGGACGAGCGACGCGCAGACGATGCCCTGGTAGCGCACGCCTTCCAGGCGATCGCGCTCGTCGGCATCGAGGTCGGCGCAGAGGGCGGCGGCGAGCGGGGCTGCGGTGGTCACCACCACCCGGTCGACGTGGTCGTCACCATCGGGGGTGGACACCGAGAAGCCGTCGTCCGTGCGCCGCACCGACGACACGGGGCAGCCCGTGCGCAGGGTGACCCCCTCCGCTTCGAGGCGGGCGGTGAAGGTCGCGAGGGTGCGGGCGTACCCGCCGCGCACGTAGCCGAAGAGCTCCTTCTTCAGACCACTCCGCCGGGCCGCGTAGAGACGCTGGATGGTGGACCAGATGAAGCCGGCCGACGCCTCGCGGTACGCCTCGCCGAGCTTGGCCCGCAGCAGCGGCAGCCAGAAGCGCTCGTAGGTGCGGTTGCCCGACCAGCGCCGCAGCCAGGTGGAGACGTCGATGCGTTCCATGCGGCGGCCGTCGTGGATCCTCGAGCCGTAGAAGATGGTCCCGCCGAGGCGCAGCTTGTCCATGATCCCGAGCGGCGGGAAGCGGAGGAACTCGACGGTGTTCGAGACCGAGTAGAGCTGGTCGTCGGCGTAGCAACCGGTGCGGGTCTCGACCCACCGGACCTCATCGCCCAGCCCGAGCTCGTCGAGCAGGCCCCGGGTACGGGCGTCGGAGAGCAGGGTCACGTGGTAGTGCCGGTCCCACGTGACGCGGTCGCCGTCGGGAAGCTCGATCTGCCACGCGGACGCCAGCCCACCGAGGTCCTTCGCTCCGTCGTAGAGCGTGACCGCGTACCCGGCGCCGCGGAGGCGGTGGGCGACGGTCATGCCGAGAATGCCGCCACCGACCACGGCCCAGTGCCGATCCCGGTCGGTGCTCATCCGTCGAGCTCCTTCACGCGTCCGCCGGTGACGGCGTAGCGGCGCCCGCAGCGGGCACAGGTGAGCGCCTCGTGGTCGCCCAGGTCGTCTCCCGGGCGGACGCGCACGAGCGGCGGGCCGCAGCGGCAGACGACGCCGACGGTCACCGCCGGCAGGCCGGCGACGAGGTGGAAGTCGGCGACATCGCGGGTGACGACGGCGCCGGCGGCGACCATGGCGAAGCGTCCGATGTCGACCCCGGGACCGATGACCGCACGGGCCCCGATGGTGGCGCCCGCGCCGACGCGGGTGGCGGTGGTGTCCTCGTCGGGGTCCGAGGAGCGCAGCTCGGACAGGTCCGGGGTGGTGGCCCGCGGGTACCGGTCGTTGGTGAACACGGTGCCGGCGCTGATCATCACGCCGTCCTCGATGGTCACGCCGGTGCAGAGATAGGCGAACGCGTTGACCTTCACCCGGTCGCCGATCTCGACCCCGTACGCCACGTAGGTCTTCTCGCCGATGATGCAGTCGCGTCCGATGCGTGCCGGCGCCCGCAGGTGCGCGTTGTCCCAGACCGCGGTCCCGTCCCCGAGAACGACGCCGTCCTCGACGAGCGCAGAAGGGTGGACGCGGGCCCCCATCAGGCGGCGCTGCCGCCTCGCGCCCGCGTGCGCTCCACCTGGTCGAGGGCCGACGGCACGGGCACCCAGTGGTCGGCGGCGAGCGAGGCGTAGGCCTGCTCGATCACGGCCACGGAGGCGAGGGCGTCCTCCGCGGTGATCAGGAGCGGCTCGTCCCCGCGGATGGCACGGCAGAAGTTCTCGACCGCGCCCCCCATGGCTCCCACCTTGTCGTAGCCCTTGCCGAACGACACCCACTCCGGGCTCGACACCTGGCGGAAGCTGGACCCCTTCCACCCGACCCGGATCTCGCCTTCCGTGCCGAAGATGGCGATGTAGTGGTCCAGGCTCTTGTCCATGCTCCACGAGAGGTCGATGCTGCCGATCACGTCGTCCACGGAGCGCAGGAACACCCGCACGGTGTCCTCCACGGCCAGGCCCTGCGTGCGCTTGCCTTCGACCGCCATCACCTCACCGATGGGCCCGAGGAAGAAGCGGGCGATGTCCACCGAGTGCGTGCCGTTGTCGATCAGCACCCCGCCGCCGGCGATACGCGGGTCGGCGTTCCAGCGACCGGACATGTCCACCCGGGACGTGAAGGCGTTCTCGAAGAGCATCAGGTCGCCGAGGATCCCCGACTCCACGATGTGGCGGGCCCGGGTCACGTCCTCGGCGAAACGGAACTTCGCGGCCATGGTGAGCAGCACGCCCGCCTTCTCGGCGGCGCAGATCATGGACTGGGCGGTCGCCACGTCCACGGCCAGCGGCTTCTCGCACAGCACGTGCACGCCCCGCGCCATGAACTCGAGGGCGATGTCGCCATGGGTGGCCGGTGGCGTGGCGATGATCACGCCGGCCGGCTCGACGGCGTCGAGCAGCGCGCCATGGGACGAGAAGGAGCGGGCCTCGCCGAAGCGCCGGGCGAGCCGGGCCGCGGCCGCCTCGTCGACGTCGGCCACGGCGACGACCTCGACGCACTCCGAGGCGGCCACCACGTCGACGTAGGACTGGGCGATGCGCCCTGCGCCCACGAGGGCCAGGGGCACCTTCCCTTCGGAACCCGTGCCGAAGGTGTCGGAGGTGGTCATCGGGGCTCCTCGGTGAGCTCGGTCACGGCCTCGGTCAGGGCGCCGGCGAGGTGGTCGACGTGCACGTCCGTGAAGCGCTCGTTCCAGGGCAGGACGAGCACGGAGGCAAGGTAGGCGAGGGTCCCGGGGAAACGCTCGTCGGCGTAGTCCACGGCCTCGGGCCGGGCGAGCGTGAACGGGAACCGGCTCTCGCCGAAGGTCCGCTGCTCGGCGATGACCTTGCAGCGGTAGGCCGGCTTCTGGATGTACCGGGGCGCCGACGGGACCTCGACGGCCCGGAGAGCGGCGGCCAGCGCGTCGGGGCCGCCCGGGAGGTGTCCGGCGTCCACGTGCAGTGCGTACCGCCAGAACACCGCCGTGTCGCGCGCCGCCACGAGCGGTGCCTCGATCGCTTCGAGCCCGGAGAGCTGCTTGGTCAGCCGGTCGGCCGCGGCGATGCGGCGCTCGACCCCGGCGGGCAGCTTGGTGAGCTGCGCTCGAGCCACGGCGCTGGCCAGCTCGGTGGTGCGGTAGTTGAGGGCCACGAACTCGTGGTCGGGGTCGGCCTCCCCGTACGGCCAGGCCTTGTTGACGAACACCCGCATGCGCCGGGCGAGCGCCGGGTCGTCGGTGA
This sequence comes from Acidimicrobiales bacterium, assembly GCA_016794585.1. Lineage (NCBI taxonomy): Bacteria > Bacillati > Actinomycetota > Acidimicrobiia > Acidimicrobiales > Acidimicrobiales bacterium. Next base: position 162,866 of record JAEUJM010000044.1, on the reverse strand, counting down.
TGACGAACCCGCCCTCGCCGGTGGTGATGTGCTTGCCCTGCTGGAGGCTGAAACACCCGATGGCGCCGATGGTCCCGACCAGGTCGTCGCCGCTGCGGGCGAGGTAGGCCTGGGCGCAGTCCTCGATCACCGGGATGCCCCGGGCATCGGCCAGGGCCATGATCGGCCCCATCTCGCACGGGTTGCCGAACAGGTGGGTCACCACGATGGCCCGCGTTCGCTCGCTGAGACGGGCGGCGATGGTGTCGGCGGTCACGTTGCCCGTGCGGGCGTCGACGTCGGCGAACACCGGGATGGCCGCCTGGTAGAGGATGGGGCTGATCGCGCCCATGTCGGTGATCGAGGTGGTGATGATCTCGTCCCCCGGCTCGGGGTCGAGCGCGGCGATGGCGGTGTGCACCGCCGCGGTCCCCGAGGACAGCGCCACGGCGTGTCCGACACCGAACAGGTCGGCTAGCTCGGCCTCGAGTCGGGGCGTCTGCGCGCCCTTCGTGGCCGTCAGGGTCCCCGAGGCGATCACCTCGGCGAGCAGGTCCAGTTCCTCGGTGCCGAACGTCCGCCCAGACGCGGCCTGATCCGATGGGAGCTCCATGGGCGTGGTCACCGGTGTCCCGTCGGCCGCAACGGTCCATGGTTGAACTCGATCACCCCGCCAGAATGGCTCAATGAGCCACGATCGGACCGGGCGCGTCGCCATCGTCCTCGGCACCCGGCCCGAGATCGTGAAGCTGGCGGGGCTCGTCCGTCTCCTCGGCGAGCGGGCCTGGGTGGTGCACACCGGCCAGCACTACGACGCCGAGCTCTCGGACGTCTTCTTCGCCCAGTTCGGTCTCCAGCCTCCCCTCGACGCCCTCGACGTCGGCGGCCGCACCCGCGGGGCACAGATCGGCGAGGCCACCACCCGCCTCGACGCGCTCTTCGGCGACGAGCGGCCCGCTGCGGTGATCGTCCAGGGGGACACCAACAGCGCCCTCGCCGGAGCACTCGCCGCGAACGCCCGCGAGGTGCCACTCGTGCACGTCGAGGCCGGCCTGCGCAGCCACGACCGGGCCATGCCCGAGGAGCACAACCGGGTGCTGGTCGACCACGTCGCCGACCTGTGCCTCGCCCCGACCGAGACCAGCAGGGCCAACCTGTTGGCCGAGGCCATCCCCGGCGATCGGATCGCGGTCACCGGCAACACCGTGGTCGAGGCGGTCCAGGCTCTACTGCCGGGCCCCGAGGAGCGCCAAGCCCTCCTGGCGACCCACGACGTCGCCCGGGAGGGCTTCGTGCTGTCCACCTTCCATCGCCCCGAGAACGTCGACGACGCCGAACGGCTCGCCGCCATCCTCGAGCAGCTGGCCTCGCTGCCGGTGCCCGTCGTCCTGCCGGTGCACCCTCGCCTCGCGGCCCGGGTCGAGGGATTCGGCCTCCAGCACCTGCTCGACCGTCTGCACCCCGTCGCGCCCCTCGGCTACCAGGAATTCCTCGGCCTGTTCGCCGAGGCGGCGCTGGCCGTGTCGGACTCGGGGGGCGTGCAGGAGGAGGCCAGCGTCGTGAAGCGCCCGGTGGTCGTCGTGCGCCGCTCGACCGAGCGCCCCGAGGTGCTCGGCACCTTCTCGGTGCTCGCCGGCGTCGGCGAGGAGATCGGCACCGCGGCCACGGCCTGGCTCGACGCGCCGGGTGCGGTGCACGAGCGACTCGCGGCGCTCCCCTCGCCCTACGGGAACGGTGATGCCAGTCGACTCGCGCTCGACGCCATGGCGCGGATGCACCTGCTGGCCGACGTCGGGAAATAGTCCTTCAGGCCCACCCGCGCGGCACCGATGACTCGAACGTCACTCGGTACTGGGACCGGGTCGACGGGACGAAAGAAGACCGAGATGTCGAGCCACGTTCACCCCCGCAGAAGGGTTCGGATCGCCGCCGCCGGCCTGTGTGTCGCCCTTGGGATCGGCCTGTTGGCCTTCGGTGGCGGGTCGGGCAACGCCGGCGCCGCCAGTGCGCAGACCGTGCCCTCGCCCTACGCCGGGCGCGTCGGCCTGAACACCCACGAGATCTGGGGCGCCGAGTCCGGCACCTACACCGAGTTCAACCGCATGGCCCGCATCGGCGTCACGCGGACCCGGGAAGGCTTCGAGTGGCGGGTCATCGAGCCGCAGCGCGGCCGTTTCGATTGGGGTCGCACCGACCAGCTCATGGCCGCCGCCGCCCGCACCGGCATCGACGTGCTCCCGATTCTCGGGTCGCCCCCGGCCTGGGCCTCGAACTACCCGGACCGCTCCGACCGGTTCCCGCCAGCCAACAACGCCGACTTCGCGAACTTCGCCAAGGCGGTCGTGGCCCGCTACGGCACCGGCGGCACGTTCTGGACCTCGGTGCGACCGGAGCTCTCCCCCATGCCCGTCGAGGCCGTCCAGATCTGGAACGAGCCCTGGAGCGACACCTACTGGGGCCCGCTTCCCGATCCCGCCGGGTACGCCCGTCTCGTTCGGGCCACCGGAGCGGCGGTGCACGGCATCGCCCCCGAGATCGACGTGGTCATCTCGGGCGATCTGCTCCAGACCGGCGGAGGCGGCCCCATCCGCTATTGGGTCGACGAGATCCTGCGGGCAGACCCGGGGCTCGGCGCATTCTTCGACGCCTACAGCGTGCATCCCTACCCGGCCGGCAGCCCCATGACCGACAACGCCGACGCCCGCTGGGACTTCCGCCGGGTCGAGCTCATCCGCCAGGCGACGGTGGCCCGGGGTGTCCCCAAGCCCATCTGGATCACCGAGATCGGCTGGAGCACCGCCCCGAACGCCGGCGGCGTCTCCGAGAGCACGCAGGCGAGCTACACCCGCCAGGCCATCACCCGTGCCTTCGAGGACTGGCCCTACGTGAAGCGGCTCTACCTCTACAGCTACGACCGCGACACAGGGAACACGAGCGATCGTGAGGGCTACTTCGGGGTGCGCCACCAGGACGGCTCGTTCAAGCCGGTCTGGACGACCCTGAGCAACCTCCTCGAGGACCGCACGGTGACCACCTCGACCACGGCGCCCCCGACCACGACGACGGCCCCGCCGGCGACCACGTCGACCACGACCCCGCCGACCGCCAACGCCCCCGCGGTCCTCGGACCCGCCCGCCTGGCGGTCCGGGTGCTGGGCCGGGTCTTCTACTACAACCCCGCCCCGACCTGATCACGCCGCCGGGTGACCGGCGCCCCCAAACGCTGAACAGCGCGCCCCCGAGGGGCGCGCTGTTCGGTTCCAGGGTGCGTTGAACACTCCCGAGGAGGTCGCCCCCACCTCGGGGAAGAGGGATCAGGCGGAGGCGCCCGACTGGTGGGCCCGGCGCTTGCCGAGGACCACGAGGCCCGTGCCGGCGGCCACGACGCCGACGCCGACCACAGCGAGCATCATCGTGTTGTCGCTGCCGGTGCGGGGCAGGTTGTTCGTGTTGGTGACCTCGGTGACGTCCACCGAGGTGGGCGTGGTGGTCGGGGTCGGGTAGTCCTGCGCAGAGGCGGGAGAGGCGACCACTCCGACGAGGAGGAGCACCGCGAGCCCGCCGGCCGCCAGGAGCGCCCGCAGGGGGCGGATCTTCGAAAATCGCTCAAGTTGCGCAGCCATGGTGACGATCCCTCAACAGGTCGTGGTCTGTGTTCAATTCGCACAGTACACGCGACGGGTCCGTTCCGCCACCCTGAGTGAGAAATCTCTTCACGTGGGGCGTTCGTGGTCCCCAGCCGGCGCCGGTCGGCGTCAACCGGCCGGCGGCAGCGGCACCGCCTGGCGGGGGGTGTCCCGATCGTTCCAGCGCAGGCCGTCGGGGCCCCACCACTCGATGTGAGGGACCCGTGCCGAGGGCGCCACCGTCACCGAGGTGACGTCGTCGGGCACCACGAACGCCACCCGCCACTCGATGGTGTCCCCCGGCGAGACGACCACCGGGATGGCCAGGACCCGTGAATCACCGTCGGGCCCTGCGGCCACGGCGTCCGCCTCGGTCGTGTCCACCAGGCCGGAGTCACCCGGCATGGTGAGCGACAGCCATCCGTCGTAGAGGCCGTACTCCCCCTCGCCGGCGATGTACTCGGGCTCGCCCTCGGGCACCTCGTTGGTGACGGTGAGGCGGACCGACACCACGGTGCCCTCGGCCACCCGTCGCGTGCGCACCCGTCCCCGGACCTGCTGGTACTGGTCGAGCTTGTTCCCGCCGCGGTTCATCAGGCCCACCAGCACGTCGTGGTCGCCCACGGCGCCGCTCACGCCCGCCTGCTCCCAGGCCCGCTGGCGGCCCGTGTCGGCCGACCACAGCATGAGGTGACGACCCTCGACCGCCTCACGGAGCGCCTGGGCCAGCGCCGGGAGGTCCGGGGAGCTGCCGTCGAAGGCCTCGAGGACCGCGCGTGCGATCTCGGCCAGCCGGTCGCGGCGGTCCGACTGGTCGGGGTCGCCGGTGTACTGGTCGTGCAGCAGGAGCTGGACGACGTTGTCGGCGTCGACCGTCTCGCCGTCCACCTCCACGGGGCCGGTCGCCCGCAGGAAGGCCTGGAGGCCCACCACGTCGATGGCCAGCACGCCATCCGCCTCCACCTCCCCCGCCGCCGCCCACATGCGGGTCGCCATCTCGGCGTTGGGCGGGAAGCGCGGCGACAGCGCCAGGTTGCGCCACTCGCGGTTCGGGTGGGCGAAGCCCCAGAGGTCCTTCAGGTCGCGGTCCCGGTAGGGCACCCCCACGTCGAGGTGGAGCGAGCCCGACGGCTGGAAGCCGGCGAGCTGGAGGCGGCCGTCGCCGAAGTCGACCCGCCCCACGGACAAGAACATGCCCGAACCGGCACGCATCTCGGCGTTGTTGGCCGCCATCACCAGGTAGGAGGAGGGGCCCTCCAGGATGTCGGCGAGCGCGTTGGCGGCATCGCGGGTGTAGAGCAGCGCCAGCTCGACGCTGTCCTTCTCCTCGGCGAGCTCGTCGCGGCCGCGCGCCACCGGACCGAGGAGATCGCTGCTGGGACCGAGGGGGATGGTGGCGAGGCGCGCCGAGGTGGCCTCGGCGATGTCGGCCAGCTCGCGCAGCGTGGCCACGCGCGCCGCCCCCGGCGCGATGTCCCCGTCCAGGGCCTCGCGGGCGGCCTGCGCCCCCTGCACCCCTGCGGCCGCCACCTCGCCCGCCGCTCCGGAGATCGTGGCGAACGAATCGATCTGTCGACCGAGGAGCGGCACCATCCGCAGCGGCGCCAGCAGCGGGGACCGGGCGCGGTCACGGGCCGACTCGAAGTCTCGCTGGGCCGACTCGATGACGGGCAGGGCCGTGCCATCGAGCAGGTCCTGCGGGTCGGGGTCCTCCCGGAACTCCGCCAGTTGATCGCTGCCCGCCCGTGCCTCCCGCCGGGCCATGGCCAGCCAGACCCCGCAGAACACGAGGTAGGCGCCCACGGCGAGCGCGGCAACGAGCGCCCAGCGGGCGCGCGGCGAGAGGCGGTTCACCTGAGACCCGTCGGCCGCGGCGTCGCGCACGTGACGCCTTCGCTCAGGCGCGACGCCCGGGACGGGCGGGGGACGCGCCCGTCGCGGTGGCGATCAGTACGGCGGGAACTTGGAGCAGAGCGTGCCGACCTCTTCGCGGACCGCGTCCAGCTCGGCGTCGTCGGTCCGGTGACGCAGGGCCCGGGCGATGAGCGACGCGATGATGGTCATCTCGGGCTCGGTCATGCCCTGGGTGGTGACCGAGGGGGTGCCGATGCGGACGCCGCTGGTGACGAAGGGCGAGCGGGGATCGTCGGGCACCGTGTTCTTGTTGAGGGTGATGCCGGCGCGATCGAGGACGTTCTGGGCCTCCTTGCCCGTCAGCTCCTCGTCGAACGGGCGCAGGTCGACCAACATGAGGTGGTTGTCGGTGCCCCCGGAGACGAGGCGGAAGCCCTCGCGGCCGAGAGCGTCCGCCAGCGCCGCCGCGTTCTTGACGATCTGGGCGGCGTAGGCACGGAAGGCGGGCTCGGCGGCTTCACGGAAGGCCACCGCCTTGGCCGCGATGACGTGCTCGAGGGGACCGCCCTGGAGGCCGGGGAAGATGGCCTTGTCGATGGCGGCGCCGAGCTCGGCCCGGCTGAGGATGCAACCGCCCCGGGGGCCGCGCAGCGTCTTGTGGGTGGTGAAGGTGACGATGTCGGCGTGGGGCACCGGGTTGGGGTGCGCCCCGCCGGCGATCAGACCGGCGATGTGGGCGGCATCGAACATGAACAGCGCGCCCACCTCGTCGGCGATGGCCCGGAACGCCTCGGGGTCGATGGTGCGCGAATAGGCGGTGGCGCCGGCCACAATCAGCTTCGGTCGGCACTCGCGGGCGAGGTCGGCGATGGCCTCGTAGTCGAGACGCTCGTCGCTCGGGGTCAGGCCGTAGGGCACGAAGTCGTAGAGCCGCCCGCTGAGGTTGACCGGCGAGCCGTGGGTGAGGTGGCCGCCGTGGTCGAGGGACTGGCCCATGACGGTGTCGCCGGGCTCGAGCACGGCCAGGTAGACCGCGATGTTGGCATTGGCACCCGAGTGGGGCTGCACGTTGGCGTGCTCGGCGCCGAAGAGCGCCTTGACCCGCTCGCGGGCGAGGTCCTCGACCTCGTCCACCACCTGGTTGCCGCCGTAGTAGCGCTTGCCCGGGTAGCCCTCGCTGTACTTGTTGGTGAAGACCGAGCCCGTGGCCTCCATCACCGCCGGCGAGGTGAAGTTCTCGCTGGCGATGAGCTGGATGGTCGTCGTCTGGCGCTCGACCTCCTGGTCGATGAGACCGAACAGCTCGTCGTCGCGGTCGGTGGTGAATGGCATCAGGGGGCCTTTCCGGGCGCGGCGGGCGGACCGTCCCGTTCGATGTCGGTGATCTGGGCGAGGCGGCGCTCGTGGCGCCCGCCCTCGAAGGGGGTGGCCAGCCAGAGCGTGAGGATCTCGGTGGCCAGGCCGTCGGCGACGATGCGGCCCCCCATCGACAGCACGTTGGCGTCGTTGTGCTCGCGGGAGAGCCGGGCGGTGTAGAGGTCGTTGCAGAGCGCGGCGCGCACCCCGTCGACCTTGTTGGCCGCGATCTGCTCGCCCTGGCCGCTGCCGCCGAGGACGATGCCCCGGTCGGCCTGGCCGGCCACCACGGCGGCGCCCACCGCCGCGCAGATGGGCGGGTAGTCGACCGACGCCTCGCTGTCGGTGCCGAGGTCGATGGCCTCGTGGCCCAGCTCGCCGAGCACCGCGATGAGATGCGACTTCAGGCGGAAGCCGGCGTGGTCGGACCCGATGGCGACCTTCACGACGGCACCGGTGTGAACGGCGCCACCGGAGGCGGAGGCGGAGGCGGAGGGGGCGGGGGCGGGGGCGGAGGCGGAGGCGGAGGCGGGGCCATGGCGTGGACGGGCCAGAGGAGGGCGCTGAGGCGGCTGACCAGGCCGTCGAGCTCGTTGGCGGTGCGCTCGTAGTGCTCGACGGACCGTCCGATGGGGTCGGCCACGTCGTCCTCGGCCGAGGCCCCGAGGTGGTCGGTCGCACGGCGGCCGGCGGCGGCGCGAGCCAGCCACGCCTCGGTGGTCTCACCCGGCTGGCGGGGCCCGATGGCCTCACCGCGACGCACCAGCTCTTTCAGGGTGAAGGCGCGGGGCGCCACGTCGTTGGCCAGCACCACGGCCTCACGCACGTGCATCCGCTCCATGCCCACGATGAGGTCGGCCTCACGCAGCATGTCGGCGTTCATCACCCGGCTGCGATGCCGGGTGAGGTCGTGGCCCTTGCGCCCGGTCACCGTCACCCCGTGGGGCGACGCCGGCTGCCCGTCCTTGAACAGGCCGGCGGAGGAGACGTGGCCGGGGACGCCACGCGCCGCCATCTGGTAGGCCAGGAAGGCCTCGGCCATCGGCGAACGGCAGATGTTGCCCGAGCACAGTACGAGGACGTCGATCTGGCGATTGTACGGAATGAGCCGCCCCTTTCTAACTTGACCGGATGGTCAAGGTAGTGGACCCGCGCACCCCCGTCATCGTGGGCGTGGGCCAGGTCGAGAACCGGATCGACCGGGGCGACGACGAGGTCGAGCCCGTCGAGCTCATCGCCCGTGCCGCCGAGGCGGCCGCGACCGACAGTGGCGGTCGCGGGCTGCTCGCCGCGGTGGACTCCGTACGGGTCGTCAAGCTGCTCTCCTGGCGCTACCGGGACCCGGGCGCTCTGGTGGCCGAGCGGGTGGGAGCGAAGCCCCGTCAGAGCATCTACACGACCGACGGCGGCCAGACCCCGCAGGCGCTCCTGAACCGCACCGCCCTCGACATCGCCGCCGGCGACCTCGATGTGGCCCTGCTCTGCGGCGGCGAGGCGTGGCGCACCCGGACCGCCCACCGCAATCGGGACGAGAAGCCCGCGTGGACCTCCCAGGGGGAAGACACGCCGCTCGCCGACAGCTTCGGGGCACCCCTCGACATGATCGACGAGGCCGAGGCGGCACAAGGTCTCGTCCTGCCGGTGCAGATGTACGCCATCTTCGAGATCGCTCTGCGGGCCGCGGCCGGGCGCACCCCCGCCGAGCACCTCGCCCACCTCGGGCGCCTCTGGTCCGGCTTCTCCGAGGTGGCGGCCGCCAACCCGCACGCGTGGAACCGCACGGCCATGACGCCGGAGGAGGCCGTCACCCCCACCCCGACCAACCGGCTCATCGGGTACCCGTACACGCTCGTCATGAACTCGAACAACAACGTCGAGCAGGCCGCCGCGGTGCTGCTGTGCTCGGCCGAGAAGGCCGAGGCCCTCGGCGTCCCCCGTGACCGGTGGGTGTTCCCGGTCGCCGGCGCCGAGGCCAACGACCGGGCCCACGTGTCGCCCCGAAACGACCTCTGCTCGTCGCCCGCCCTGCGCACCGCCGGCGCCGCGCTCTTCGACGCCGCCGGCATCGGCGCAGCCGACCTCGGCCCCGTCGACCTCTACTCGTGCTTCCCGTCGGCCGTGCAGATCGCGGCGGCGGAGTTGGGGCTCGGCCTGGAGCGGCCCCTCACCGTGACCGGGGGGATGGGGCTCGCCGGCGGCCCGTGGAACAACTACGCCACCCACGGCATCGCCACCATGGTCGAGGTGCTGCGGGGTGAGACGCCCGGGACGCTCGGACTGTGCAGCGCGAACGGCGGGTTCACCACCAAGCACGCACTGGGCCTCTACGCCACCGAGCCGCCGGCCGGCGGCTTCCGCCACGCCGGCACGCAGGCCGAGGCCGACGCGCTGGCCGCCCCGGGCCGCGAGGTGGCACCCGACGACCACGCCGGACCGGTCACCGTCGAGGCCTACACGGTGATGCACGGACGTGACGGCGAGCGCGAGGTGGCGCTGGCCGCCGGACTGCTCCCCGATGGCCGACGGGCGTGGTGCTCGACGCGCGACGTCGACACCATGGCGGCGCTGATCGACGAGGAGTGCTGCGGCCGCCCGGCGCACCGCGCCGCCGGCGGCAGCCTGCGATTGGACTGATGTCGGACGCCGACCCCCGGTCGGGCGAGTGCACGCCCTGCGCCGAGGGGCCTGCTATCCCTCGCCGCCGGACTGGCGGTCCGCGTTCTCCTGGAGGCGGGCGTTGAGCAGGGACATCACCCGCTGGCTGGCCTTGGGCATCTCCTCGAGGAGGGCCCGGAAGCTGCGGGTGTCGAGGCCGAGGAGCTGCATGGGTGTCTCGGCCACGACCGAGGCGATGCGGGGGCGGTGCTCGAGGAGCGCCATCTCGCCCACCATCGAACCGGGGCCGAGGGTGGCGATGTGCTCGCCGCCGAAGTACACGTTGGCCTGGCCCGACTCGATGACGTAGCACTCCTGGCCCGGCCGGCCCTGATCGGTCAACACGGCGCCGGGCTCGGCCTCGACGTCGTCGACGAGCTCGGCGACCCGCGCCAGCTCGTCGGGCGTGAAGCCCTCGAAGAACGCGATCCTCGACAGCCGCTCCGCGGCCTCGGTGGCCTTCTTCCTGCGAACCATCTGTTCCCCCTGTGCCCGACCGGTTCGTGGTCGGCCACAGGGTAGACCCCCCGGCTGCCGTGCGCGGACGGGTGGGAGCACGGGTGCGGACGACGCCGGGAACCAGACCGGTAACGTCATTCGTCTGTACGGGGCAACCAGCTCTCGACCAAGGGGTGACGGTGAAGCGCAGCAACGGGCAGTCCCAGCGGGCCACCAACCGGGTGGTGGCCGTCGTCGTGGCCACCGCGCTGGCCGTCACCCTCCTGTCGTGCTCGTCGGGTGGCGACGGCGGCGATGGCGCGACCGCCACCACCGACCCGAGCGCGAGCCTCACCGAGGAGGAGCAGGCGCTCGTCGACGACGCGCAGGCCTGGCTCGGCGAGGCCGACGCCGTGCCCGACGCCACCTTCGACTCGCTCGTGTTCGCCGGCCTCACCCGGTCGCCGAACGTCAGCCACGTCACCTTCGCCCAGGAGTACGACGGCCACCTCGTGCAGGACGCGGAGGTCACCGTCCACGTGCGCGACGGCGGCGAGATCACGGGCGCCAACAACGCTCTCGTCGACGCCCAGCCGGCCGAGGACGCCGCCGAGGCGACCACGGCCGAGGAGGCCAAGGAGAGCGCCGGCAAGGCGGTGCAGGGCACCCCGACCGAGGTGGACGAGCCCGAGCTCGTCTGGGTGCAGTCGGGTGACGAGCTCGTGCTGGCGTGGCGCGTGGGCGTGCGCACGTCCGACCCCACCGGATCCTGGCGGGTCCTGATCAACGCCACCACCGGCGACACCATCACCGCGGCCCAGGTGGCCACCGACCGCCACCGCCTCGGCCCGGCCGTTCCCGGCAACGCGGCCCTCGCCGGCACCGCGGTCTCGTCGGGCAAGGGAGTGGCCGCCCAGGCCGCCGGGGATCAGTGCGACCTGCCCGAGGCCCCCTCGGCCTGCGTGTTCCTCCCGGACCCGATCTACGCCTCCGGAGGCCAGCTCACCGACTCGGCCGACGCCAACCAGTTCCTGTCGGGCGAGCCCCTCGAGGGCCTCGACGACCCCGCCTCGGGCCAGCTCGTCGGCGAGTTCGTCAACGCCGACCCCGACGGCGCCCCGGTCGACACCCCCGAGGAGGCCGACGCCCAGTGGGGCCAGGGTCGCGGCGAGGCCGGCTTCGAGAGCGCCATGGCCTACTACTGGATCGACCGGGTGCAGCGTCAGATGCAGGACCTCGGCTTCACCGACGTCCGCAACGAGTCCTTCCCCGTGTTCGGCGTGGACCCCCAGACCGTCGACAACGCCTTCTACGACGGGTCCGAGATCGTCCTCGGCGTCGGCTCGAACGGCATCAACGAGGGCGAGGACGCCAGCGGCATCATCCACGAGTACGGCCACGCCGTGCTGGACCAGCAGGCGCCCGGCCTGCTCCAGGGCCAGGAGGCCGGCGCCTACCACGAGGCCTTCGGTGACCTGCTCGCCTACTTCACCACCGTCGAGCTGCGTGCCGGCAACGACCAGGTCGACCAGGCCTGCCTGTTCGCCTGGGCGGAGGAAGGCGCCTGCATCCGGCGCATGGACGACGACAAGGTGTACCCCGACGACCTCGTCAACGAGGTGCACGAGGACGGCACCATCTACACCGGCGCCATCTTCGACATCTTCGCCGCCCTGCTGGCCGAGGAGGGCATCGACGTGGCCGACTGCCCCGGCAGCGACCAGTGCAACGAGGTGCGCGACCGCATCCTCACGACGTTGCTGGCCTCGAACAACTACCTCAACTCGAACGTCACCCTGCCCGACGTCGCCGCGGCTTACCAGACCACCAACAACGCCAACTTCGACGGCGAGGACGCCGAGCTCATCGAGTCGGTCTTCGCCGAGCACGGCCTGGCGGGCGGCAGCAGCAACACCATCGACGCCGACGGCAACGACACGGGCTCGGCCAACGACGCCGCCGCATCCGTCGCGTTCGAGATCAGCCACACCTACCGCGGTGACCTGGCGGTGACCGTCGGGGTGGCCGACCCCGAGGGCAACGACCTCTGCGAGCCCGTGGTCATCCACGAGCCGGACAACACCGACAGCGCCCAGGACCTCTCCGGCCAGGTCGACGTCAGCGACAGCGACTGCGCCCAGTTCCTGCCGCCGAGCCCGGACCAGTTGTGGTTCCTCCGGGCCGAGGACACCCTACCCCAGGACGAGGGCCAGATCGTGAGCTTCACGGTCCTCGACGGCGACACGCCCTTCCCGGCCTCGGGCCTGCCCAAGCCCATCGCCGACGGCGACCCCGAGGGCACCTTCGCCATCACCGACGGCAGCACCGACGCCGTCGACACCAGCACCGGCACCACCGACGACGTGGGCGACGGGCCGTTCATGAGCCTCGAGCTCACCCACACCTACACCGGCGACCTCTCCATCCGCGCCGGCGTGGGCCAGTCCGACGGCACCACCCTGTGCTCGGTGCAGGTGGTCGAGCCCGACCCCAACGACGGTGGCGACGGCGGTCTCTCCGGCGACATCGACCTGTCCGAGTGCGCCGACCAGTACCCGCCCGACGACGAGCACCTCTGGTTCCTCCAGGTGATCGACACGGCCGATCTCGACAGCGGCACCGTCGACTCGCTGTCACTGACCGGTCCCGACGGCCAGACCTTCGAGTTCGACAACGTCCCCGCCGAGATCCCCGACAACGACCCCGACGGCCTCACCTTGTTCACCGACGGGTCGAGCGGCTCGGCCACCACCGACATCGGCGCCGGCGGCGCCCCGACGGCGTCGATCACCATCGACCACTCGTTCCAGGGCGACCTGGCCGTCACCGTCGGGGTGCTCGACGCCGAGGACAACGTGCTCTGCGAGGAGCCCTTCGCCACCCCGGACCAGAACAACGGCGAGAACGGCCTCGACGTCAGCGGTCCCGTCAGCGACTGCGCCTCCCAGTACCCGCCGTCGGCCGACCGCCAGTGGTACCTGTTCGTGGCCGACACCCTGGCCCAGGACACCGGCTCGGTGGTCTCGGCCACCCTCGAGGGCGACGACGGCCAGACCTTCAGCGTCGACGCCTCCCAGGGCGACATCCCCGACGCCGACCCCGACGGCCTGGTCCTCTTCTTCCAGTAGCACCGCCCGCGGCGGACGGCCCCGGGGACACCCGGGGGCCGTCGCCGCGGCGCACGCTGCGTTCTGGGAACCCTCACGCCGCCGACGGCGGCCTCACGCTTCCCAGAGCACCTGCGACCCGCGCCGCGCTCGACGCGCTCTCACGATCTGGGAACGCTCCGTCCGCCAGCGGCGGCTTCATGCTTCCGAGAACGATCAGTCGAGGGCGGCGCGGAGGGCCGTCTCGGTGATCGCGCCCTCGCGCAGGACACGAAGGTCGGCGCCGGTGAGGTCGACGACGGTCGAGGCGGTGCCGGCACATTCGCCGCCGTCGAGCACCACGGCCACCGGTCCGGTCAGCGCCGCCGCCGCCTCGGCCGCGGTGGCGGGCGTCGGCTCGCCGGTGCGGTTGGCGCTGGTGGTCGCCAGCGGACCGACGGCCTCGGCCAGCGCGGCGATCACCGGATGGTCGGGCCAGCGCACGCCGATGGTGGCCTGGGGCGCGCCCAGGGGCAGGTCGACGCCCTCCTTGCGGGGCAGCACCATCGTGACGGGCCCGGGCCAGAACGCCTCGGCCAGCCGGCGGGGCACCCCGGAGAGATCCGCCAGCGCCTCGACCTGCTCGAGTCCGGCGACCAGCACGGCGATGGGCATGTCCGCCGGCCGTCCCTTCAGCGCGAACAGCCGGTCGACCGCGCCGGGCACCGTGGGCAGCGCCGCCAGCCCGTAGACGGTGTCGGTCGGCACCACGACGGCCCGACCCTCTACCAGCGCCCGGCCCGCGTCCTCGATCGCGACGGGGGACGGTGCGGGTCGGTCGGCCACCCGCGCCACGATACGAGCGGCCGGACTCCCCTACGCTCCCGGCATGCGATCGCGCCCCGCCCTGCTCCTCGTGGCCTCGTTCGCGTTGGTGCTGCTGGGCTGCAGTGACGACGGGGGGACGGCCGACCCGACCACCACCACCCTCGAGGGCTGTGTGCAGACGGTCCGGGGTTGCATCGACCCGGACACCATCGAGCCCGGCGAGTGCGTGCCGTCGAGCGATGTGTCCGAGGACTGCGTCAACTACCGCCCCCTCCCTGAGGAAGGCGACCCCACCACCTCGACCACACTCTGACGGGCGGCGTCAGCGCCGGCGCTCAGCCGATGCGGGCGACGAGGGCGCGGGGACGACCCGTGAGGTCGGGGGCGACGCGGGCGTCGGTGAAGCCGGCGGCCCGGGCGAGGATGACGGCGTCGTCGGCCTGGGAGGGCGCGAGCTCGACCACCAGGGCACCGGGCCGGCGCAGCCAGACCGGGGCGCCCGCGACGATCTCCTCGATGGCCTCGAGCCCGGTCGGACCGGGGACGAGGGCGCCGGCGGGCTCCCAGTCGGCCACCTCGGCGGGCAGCGGATCCGACGCCGCCACGTAGGGCGGGTTCGAGACCACGAGGTCGAGGGTGCACTGCAGCTCGCGGGGAAGGGCCTCGAACCACGACCCCTGGACCAGGGTCACCCGGGTGCCGGCGTGGCCGATGCCGGCGAGGTTGGCCCGAGCCACCGCGAGCGCGTCGGAGGACACGTCGCCGGCCCACACCCGAGCCGCAGGGCACTCGACCGCCACGGAGAGAGCGATGGCCCCCGAGCCGGTCCCGAGGTCCACCACCCGGGGTGCCTCGGGTCCCAAGGCGTCGAGCTCGGCCAGCGCCACCTCCACCACCTGCTCGGTCTCGGGGCGGGGGATCAGCACCCGGCGGTCGACCATGAGGTCGAGGGTGCGGAACGACCACTCCCCCAGCACGTACTGCAGCGGCTCGCCGGCCAAGCGGCGCTCGACCATGGCGTCGAAGAAGCCCATGGCCCGTTCGGTGGCGGGCTCGGAGAGGCCGAGGGCGTACTCGGCGCCGTCGAACCCCGCGGCCCGCTCGACGATGCGCCGCACGCTCACCTCTGGCGACTCGACACCGGCTGCTTCGAGCCGGGCGACGGCCTCGGCGGCGAACACCCGCCACGGCGTCCCCTCCTCCTCGGCGCCGCCCGTCACCGGCCCCTCACGACCCCTGGAGCTGGGTGGCCCGCTCGTCGGCCACCAACGCGTCGACCACGTCGTCGAGCTCGCCGGCGAGGATCTTGTCGAGCTTGTAGAGGGTCAGGTCGATCCGGTGATCGCTCACCCGGTTCTCCTTGAAGTTGTAGGTGCGGATCTTCTCGGAGCGACCACCGCCGCCGATCTGGTCTCGGCGCTGGTCGGACGCCGCCGCCGCGGCCTCGTCCTGCTTGGCCTTGAGGAGGCGCGAGCGCAGCACCTGGAGGGCCTTGGCCCGATTCTGGATCTGGCTCTTCTCGTCCTGCATCGCCACCACGAGCCCCGTGGGCTTGTGGGTGATACGCACCGCGGAGTCGGTGGTGTTGACCGACTGACCGCCAGGGCCCGACGAGCGGTACACGTCGATCTGGAGGTCGTTGGGGTCGATGTCGACGTCGACCTCCTCGGCCTCGGGGAGTACCGACACCGTGGCCGACGACGTGTGGATACGGCCCTGACTCTCGGTCACGGGTACCCGCTGGACGCGGTGGGGGCCGCCCTCGTGCTTCATCCGGCTCCAGACTCCGTCGCCCTTGAAGAGCAGGGTGATGTCGCTGAAGCCACCCATGTCCGACGGCTGGCTGCCCAGCACCTCGCACTTCCACCCCATGCGGCCGGCGTATGCCTGGTACATCTCGGCGAGGTCGCGGGCGAACAGGTTGGCCTCCTCGCCTCCCTCGGCGCCGCGGATCTCGACGATCACGTTCTTGTCGTCGTTGGGGTCCCGGGGCAGGAGCAGCGTCTTGAGCTCGTCCTCGAGCCTGGCGATGGAGGCCTCCGCATCGTCGACCTCGTCCCGCATGACCTCTCGATCGTCGCCGGAGGCGTCGGAGAGCATCTCGCGGGCGGTCTGGAGGTCCTCGGTGGCCTGTCGGAGGTCCCGAGCGCGCGAGACGACCTCCTCGAGCTCCTTGTAGCGCCGGGCCACTTCGGCGTACCGGGACTGGTCGGCGATCACCGCAGGGTCGGCCAGGCGCGCCTCGACGTCGTCGAACTCCCGCTCCAGGTCGCCCAACCGCTCCAGCATCGTCTCAGGCTACGGGGAGTCGCCCCCCGGGCACCGAACCCCAACCGGCAATGTTGCCCGTTCCGAGAGCGCGCCAACCCGGAAAGGACCTGATGGAACCCGCCCGACCACCACAGCGGACGGCGTTCACCCGCCATCAAGGAGATGAATCCGTGGAGATCACCCCCATCCGCAAGACGGTCGCCGCCCTCGGCGTCTCGGTCGCGCTGCTCGGCGTCGGAGCGGCCGCCCAGGCCGACGACGGCGGCTCGGGCACCAGCACCGAGCGCACCGAGTCGAGCACCGACCACAACGGGAGCGGCAACCGCTCGCACGTGGACGACAACGCCAACGGCAACCGCCTCGGCAACGGGAACCACACCGGCACGGACAACGACACGCGCGCCGGGAACGGCAACGACCTGGGCACCGACAACCAGCTGGGCAACGCCAACCAGCTGGCGGACGACGTCGCCAACCAGCACGGCGACAACCAGGTCGGTGACATCGGTGGAGACATCGTGAGCGGCAACACCACCTCCGTCGACCCGTCGGTCACCGGTGGCGACGTGACCGACAACGACGTCACCAACGCGATCACCGACAACGACGTCACCGACGTCATCACCGACAACGTCGACGACGTGACCGGAACGGTGGACGACGTGACGGGGACGGTCGACGATCTCCTCGACAACACCTCCAACGACCGCACCGGCGGTTCCGACGACGCCGGTCAGGGCGGCGGGCTCCTCAGCGGCCTCGGCGGCTGAGGCACCCGTCCGATCAGCTCCGGGGCCCCCGTCACCGCTCGGTGACGGGGGCCCCGCCGCGTTCGATCAACGCGCCCGGGCATCCAGAACGGCAACCTGCCTCGTACTCTCGGTGACCGCGGGCATCTCGTACGACCACTCCGGAGCCGCACCGATGATCCAGGAACCCGCCACCGATCCGTCGGCGGACCACCCCTTGAGCGACCGGCGTCAAGAGGTGCTCGAACTGCTCGCAGAGGGTGAGACGCCGAAGCACATCGCGCGGAGGTTGGGGATCACCATGAGCACCTGCCGGGGGCACATCCAGGACATCCTCGATGCGTTCGACGCCCAGAACGCGCTCCAAGCGGTCCTCCTGGCCCAGCGCAACGGGATGCTGCGCTGTCGGTGCGGCGACGACTCGGAAGGCACTCACCTCGGTCGAGCGGTGCGATCCATCGTGCCGCCGTAGCGGGTATCGGCGCCTGCCCGAACGCTCAGCGTGACCCCCGCCGGAACCGCCGGGGCCCGATCAGGGGCCGCCGGTTGCCCCAGGGGTGTCATCGAGCGTCCGGCGCCACTCCCCGCTGACGGCGACCACGTCGGCGGGCTCGACCAGGGCGGCGGCGAGGGCACGGGTGACGGGATGGGCGTCGCGCTCGGGGACGACCAGCACCAGACGGGCCTCGGGGGCGTGCCACTGGCGGGCGTCGGCCGCGGTGGGCACGAGGTCGAGGTCGACGCCCGATGAGCACACCACCACGACCGGTGCACCGGCCTCGTCCATGCCGAGCGCAGCGGCGGGCGCGGCGTCCTTGACGTTGTCACGGGGCCGGGGTGGGTCGATCGGGGCGAGCGACACGGCGCCGGCCACCTCAGGGCGCTCGATGACCAGCGCGCGCAGCCATCGCTCGGCGGCGAGGCGGTTGAGCGGGTGGGGCGAGGCGTCGGGTCGGCGCTGGGCGAGGACGGCATCGACCACCGCCGCCAGCGCGTCTGCGGTGGGTAGGCCCCCGTGGATCATGGCGAAGGCCTCGCGGTCGTGGCGCCCGACGCCCACCTCGAGGCGGGCCTCGCCGTCGTCGCCCTCCACGACCCGGGCGATCTCGAGCCCCAGCACCTCACCGGCCACCACGCCGTGCTCGACCACGACGGTGACGCCCGAGCCCTCGAGGAGGGCGACGAGGTCGTCGACGCCTCCGGGGGCCGGGGCACGCTCGGGATAGGGCGCCGGCACCGCGGGGTGCACGGCACGGCCCTCCACCCGCCACACGGTCGGCGGCATGGCGAAGGCCCCGGCTCGACGCGCGACCACGCCGGCGGCCGTCTCGTCGTCCACGAGCAGGTGGAGGTCACCCACGCCCTGGCTCCGGGCCCACGCGAGGCCCCCGCCCAACACCCGGTGGGGTTGGTCGTCGGCGAGCACCCATCCCGTGTCGCCGGCGACGAGCGCGGCGCCGCCGCCGAAGACGGCGGGAGTGCGCTCGGCCTCCCCCCAGGTGTCGCGCACGAGCGCGCCGAGCTTGGCGCCCAGCAGTGCGGCGCGACGTTCGGGGTCGAGGCTCATCGTTCAGCGGACGTCCGGCGGCGGGCACGGGGCCCGCGACCGGCCGCCAGGCTCAGGCCTGCTTGTTCTTGCGCTGCCCGTACCGACGCTCGAAGCGGTCGATGCGGCCACCCGAGTCCACCAGCTTCTGCTTGCCGGTGTAGAAGGGGTGGCACTCGCTGCAGAGCTCGACGCGGAGGTCGGCACTGGTGGAGCGGGTCTCGAACGTGTTGCCACAGGAACATGTCACGGTGGCGACCACGTAGTCGGGGTGGATGTCAGCTTTCATCGGAGCCTTCTTCGCTCAGCGGGTTGGTCATGTTACCCGGCCGGGGCCTCGGACCCTCAGCCGGCCGACGCGGCCTTGGCGATCTCGTCGAGGAACGCGTCGTTGCTCTTGAACGTCTTCATCCGGTCGATGAGCAGCTCGAGGCCGGCACCGTTCCCCCCGTCGAGGGCCGTGAGCACCCGGCGGAGCTTCCACACCTGCTGGAGCTCCTTCGGCTTGAACAGCAGCTCCTCGTGGCGGGTGGACGAGGCGTCGACGTCGATCGCGGGATAGATGCGGCGCTCGGCCATACGCCGGTCGAGGCGCAGCTCCATGTTCCCGGTGCCCTTGAACTCCTCGAAGATCACCTCGTCCATGCGCGAGCCGGTGTCGACCAATGCCGTGGCGAGGATGGTCAGCGAACCGCCCTCCTCGAGGTTGCGGGCCGCCCCGAAGAACTTCTTCGGGGGGTACAGGGCCCCGGTGTCGATACCGCCGGACATCACGCGTCCGCTGGTGGGCGCCGCCAGGTTGTAGGCCCGGGCGAGGCGGGTGATTCCGTCGAGGATGATGACGACGTCCTTGCCCGTCTCGACGAGGCGCTTGGCCCGCTCGATGGTGAGCTCGGCCACCTGGGTGTGCTCCTCGGTGGGCCGGTCGAACGTCGAGGCGGCGACCTCGCCGTTCTTGACCCAGCGGCGCATGTCGGTGACCTCTTCGGGCCGCTCGTCGACGAGCAGGACGATGAGGTGCACCTCGGGGTTGTTGGTCTCGATGGACCGGGCGATCTGCTTCATCACGGTGGTCTTGCCCGCCTTGGGCGGCGAGACGATGAGGCCGCGGGTGCCCTTCCCGATGGGCGAGATGAGGTCGATGATGCGCGCCGTCATGTTGTACGGGTCGTTCGGTGCCTCGAGCCGGAGCTTGTCGTCCGGGAACAGGGCGGTGAGATCGTCGAAGCGGGGCCGGGCCCGGGCCTCGTCGGGGGTCTGGCCGTTGACCTCGTCGATGTGGAGGAGCGCCGGGTTCTTCTCGTTGCGGTTCGCCGGGCGACTGGCGCCCTTGACCACGTCGCCCTTGCGGAGCGAGAACTGGCGGACCTGCTTCACCGAGACGTAGACGTCGTCCTTGCTCGCGAGGAAGCCGTTGAGGCGCAGGAACCCATAGCCCTCCTCGCGGAGGTCGAGCAGGCCCTCGACCGGGATGGGTTCGCCCTGCCAGGGCTCGTCGCCCCCCGGGCGGTCGTTGCGACCACGACGGCGACGGCGGCGGTTGCCTGCGTCCACCTCGTCGCCGCCCTGCTGGCCGCGCCCGCGGTCCTGGTCGCGCTCGTTGCCGTCGCCTGCGGCGTCGTGGGCGTCACGCTCGCCGTGGTCCCGGCCCTGGTCGGCTGCACCCTTGCCCGAGCCCTCGCCCTTGCCGGCGCCGCCGTCCTGGCCCTGCGCCTTGCCCTTCTCCTTGTCCTTGGCCTTCGCCTTCGGCCGGTCGGCGCCGTTGTCGCTCGGCGCCGCACCGGCGCCAGAGTGCTCGTCGTCCGAGGCGTCGCCGCCCTCGGACCCGTCACCGTCGTCGTCGGACTCGGCGCGCGCGGACGGCGCCTCGGCGGCCTCCACCGGGGTCGACTCGGCCGCAGATCCGTCGCTCGCCGCGGTGGACGCGTCGTCGCTCCCCGGCTCGGTCACGCCGGCCAGGTCGAGGATCAGGTCGACCACCTTGGCCTTGCTGGCCCGGGACCCGGGCTTGCCGCCCATCGCCTCGGCGATGGTGACGAGCTCGTCGCGGTCCTTGCGCTCGAGCGCCGTTCGCTCGAGGTCCGTGGACTCCACGCTCATGGGGTTCCTACTTTCTTGTGCGAGCCATCGCGGGTGGGGGGCGAGCCGCACCGGTCCGGCAGAGGGGAGGTCCGCCGAGCGGGAGGTCCGCCACCGCAGCCGCCGCAGCGGTTCGACCCGTGCCTCGGGAGATCGTCTGGCACCGGGTGGTGGAGCGGGCCCGTCATCGACGGCCCTCCCAGGCTACCAGTTGCCGCCTGCGGGGCAATTGGCGCCGAAATGGCTCGGCGCGGGTGGGCGCCGGCCGCGAGACTGCGGGCGTGGGGAACCCGATCGACGCGCCCGTGCTCGAGGCCCATGGCCTCGTCAAGGCCTACAAGCGCGTCCGTGCCGTGGACGGCGTGAGCATCAGCGTGGGTGCGGGTGAACGAGTGGGCCTGCTCGGGCCGAACGGCGCCGGCAAGACCACCACCTTGTTGATGCTGCTCGGGGCCATCACCCCCGACAAGGGCACGGTCACCATCGCCGGCCACCGCCTCCCCCGCCACCGCAGCCGGGCCATGCAGCATGTCGGCTTCGCCGCGGGCTACCTGCCCCTCCCCGACCGCCTGCGGGTCAACGAGGTGCTCGGCATCTTCGGGCGCCTGTACGGCATCGACGACCCCACGGAGGCCGCGTTGGCGGCGCTCGACCGTTTCGGGGTCACGCACCTCTCCGGGGCCATGTGCATGGAATTGTCGTCGGGCCAGCGCACCATCGTGGGCATCGCCAAGGCGATCATGCACCACCCCCAGTTGCTCGTCCTCGACGAGCCCACGGCATCACTCGACCCCGACGTGGCCCTGCGGGTGCGCACCGGCCTCCAGTCGCTCAGCGACGACGAGGACATCGCGCTGCTCGTGACGAGTCACAACATGGTCGAGGTGGAAGAGCTCTGCGAGCGGGTGGTCTTCGTCCAAGGCGGGCGCGTGGTGGCCGACGGCACCCCCGAAGAGGTGGCGGGCGACGGCTCCCTCGAGGACTTCTTCCTCGCCCTGGCCCGCAACGACGAGCTCGACAGCATCGGCACCCACCGGGGCGCCGGCAGCCACGTGGGCGCCCTCGAGGAAGAGGAGTCGGCCCGCCCATGACCGCCACCGCCGAGCCCACACCGCCCCCGGAGCACATCCCTGCGCCGCTCGCGTTCACCGTGCACCCGCGTCGCTGGACCCGCATCCGGGCCATCGCCATCCGCCACGCCTACGTGCTGAAGCGCAGCCCCCACCGCTCGTTCGACGTGTTCGTGTGGCCCGTCGTCGACGTGCTCCTCTGGGGCTCGCTCGGCGTGTTCGTGGCGCAACAGGGTGAGGCCGGACAGTCGGGCGTCGAGTACCTGCTCGCCGGGATCCTGCTGTTCCACGTGCTCTACCAGAGCCAGATCGCGCTCTCGACCGGCTTCCTGGAAGAGGTCTGGTCCCGCAACCTCCTCAACTTCATGACCACGCCGGTGTCCGAGTGGGAGTACGCCGTCGGCGTCGGCCTCTTCGGCCTCGCGAAAGTGGTCACCGGCCTCGGGGTCGTGGTCTTGGCCGCCTTCGGCTTCTACGCCTTTTCGATCTTCGACGTCGGTTGGGCGCTGCTGCCCATCGGCTCCGTGCTGCTCATCGCCGGGTGGTCCATCTCGCTGTTCGTGATCGGCCTCGTCCTGCGCTTCGGCCAGAGCGCCGAGGTGCTCGCCTGGGGGATCCTCTTCGTGGTGATGCCCCTGTCAGGCATCTTCTACCCAGTCGACGCCCTGCCGACCGTGCTGCAGCCGATCTCCGTGCTCCTGCCCACGACCCACGCGTTCGCCGCCGTGCGCATGGTGCTCGACGGCGACCCCATGCCCTGGGACCAGATCGCGCTGGCGGCGGGCGGCTGCATCCTCGTCGCCTTCGCCGGCCTCTGGTTCGTCGCCCACATGCTGAAGACCTTCCGCCAGCGCGGCTACATCACCCGCTTCAGCTGACGCTGCGGCAGCGTCCATACCGCCCTCACATACCCGGGGTACGTGACGCATGTCACCGCCCGGAGGTGACGTTCGACCCTGAATGCGCACCTGCCGGAGCGCGAGCTTTGAGGCAGAGACGACAAGAGGGCGGTGATCGCGATGCGCAAGCTCGTCGGTCTGTTCCTGATCGCAACGCTCCTGGGAGCGCTCCTCGCGGTGGTGCCGATCCGATCGGCTCCCGCCGGGGCCGCCGAGTTGGCCCCGGTCTTCTCGCTGGCCTGGGGCTCGGGGCCCGGGGCCGGTGACGACCAGCTCAACGAGCCCAACGCCGTGGCCATCGACGCCGCTGGCCGCCTCTACGTGGCCGACGCGGTGAACGACCGCGTCCAGGTGTTCGACGCGGCCGGTGGTCATGTGGCCATCTGGGGCGGTCCGGGGAGCGGCGACGGTGAGTTCGCGACCCCGAGCGGCATCGCCGTCGACCACGACGGCAACGTCTACGTCGCCGACACCGAGAACCACCGCATCCAGATGCTGGACCCGGCCGGCCAGCATCTCCTCTCCTGGGGCGGCTACGGCGCCGGCGCCCAGCAACTCCACGGGCCCAACGGCCTCGCCGTCGATGCTGCCGGCAACGTCTACGTGGCCGACACCTTCAACAACCGTGTCCAGGTCCGGCACCCCGATGGCACTTTCGCCACCCCCTGGGTGGTCCCGAGCGAGCACACCCCGTTCAACCTGCCGGTCGCCGTGGCCGTGGACAACACCGGCCACGCGTACGTCGTCGACCGGGACAACCACCGCATCGTCGAGTTCACCACCGACGGCACCTACGTCCGCCAATGGGGCACAGGCCCCGGCACGGCCAACGGCCAGTTCTCGACGCCGCGCGGCGTCGCGGTCGACACCGCAGGAAACGTCTACGTCGCCGACCGCAACAACCACCGCATCCAGAAGTTCACCGCCAACGGCCAGCACCTCGTGACGTGGGGCGGCTACGGCACCGCGGTCGGGCGCCCGTCGTACCCGCGTGGTGTGGCCACCGACGGCGCCGGCAACGTGTACGTCGCCGACACGGGCAACCACCGCATCCAGAAGTTCGTGCCCGCAGCGCCTGGGGTGTCCATCGCCGTCACCGCCGACGAGACGACCGTCGTGGCCGGCAACCCCATCCACTACCACGTCACCGTCACGAACACGGGCAACGTCACGCTCCACGGCGTCACCGTCACCGACACCAACGCGCCGGCGTGCGCCGGCTCACTCGCCGACCTGGCGGTCGGCACCCACCACACCGTCGACTGCAGCTACACGCCGACGCCCACCCAGATCGGCGTCCGCGCCAACTCGGCCACTGTCGACACCGACGAGACCGATGCGGTGACATCCACGACCGTGTCCGTCACGGTCACCGCCGCGGCACCGTCCGAGAACCCGCCCTTCCACCTGCGCAGTTGGGGCACGACCGGAGCCGGGGCGGGACAGTTCAGCCTCCCGTGGGGTACCGCCGCCGATTCGGCCGGCAACGTGTACGTGGTCGACACCGGCAACCGCCGCGTCCAGAAGTTCAGCGCCACGGGCACCTTCGTCCTGCAGTGGGGGGAACTCGGCACCGGCGAGGGGAAGTTCACCAACCCCTACGGGGTCGCCGTCGACCCGTCGGGCCACGTGTACGTGCTCGACCGTCTCGCGAACCGCGTTCAGGAGTTCGACTCGACCGGTGGCTACCTGTCCGAGTGGGGCTCCGAGGGGTCCGGGGAGGGTGAGTTCCTGAACCCGATCGGCATCGCCGCCGACGACTTCGGCAACGTCTACGTCGCCGACACCGGCAACCACCGCATCCAGAAGTTCGACACCGACGGCCGCTACCTCGACCAATGGGGCTCCGAGGGGAGCGCCGAGGGACGGTTCAGCTACCCCCATGGGGTCGCCGTCGACGACTCAGGGGAGGTCTACGTCGCCGATTCGTACAACTATCGGGTCCAGCGCTTCCACCCCGATGGCACCTTCGTGACCGCCTGGGGCAACCAGGGATCCGCACGGGGCCAGTTCCTGAACGTGGTCGGCGTGACCGTCGACGCCACCGGACGGGTCCTCGTCGTCGACGCCGACGCCAACCGGATCCAGGTGTTCACCGCAAGTGGCACCTACGTGACGGGCTGGGGCTCAGCGGGCGCTGGCGCAAGCCAGTTCAACGTGCCGGTGGGCATCACGACGAACGCCCATGGCCACGTCTACGTGTCCGAGCGCAACGGCGCCCGCGTGCAGGTGTTCGGGCCGACACCGACCGCCAGCCGGCCGGCACCCGTCCTCGTGCGGACGTGGGGCGGCCTCGGCACCGGCGCAGGACAGTTCAACGAGCCCTGGGACGTGGCCGTCGACGCCGACGGCAACGTCTACGTCGTCGACACGATCTACCGCCGGGTGCAGAAGTTCGCGCCCGACGGCCGGTTCCTGACCCAATGGGGCAACACCGGCGCCAACCAGTTGGTCAGCCCCATCGGCATCGCCGTGAGCGAGTCCGGCATCGTCTACGTGGCCGATATGGGGACCGGGAAGATCCGGGGGTTCGACAGAGGGGGATCACCGGTCAGCGATTGGTACGCCACCCAAGGCACCCCCTACTCGATCGTCACCGACGGGACCGACGCGGTCCTCGTGACGAGTGCGGGGTCGAACCGGGTCTCGGAGTACACGGCCAGCGGCACTCACGTCCGTACGTGGGGAACGGCGGGCTCCGGGGTCGGGCAACTGAACTTCCCCTACGGCATCGCACTGGGGTCGACCGGCCACGTGTATGTCACCGACTACAACAACAACCGCGTGCAGGAATTCAGCCGCACGGGCGGGTTCGTGCGGTCCTGGGGCAGCTTCGGCTCCGCGGCCGGCCAGTTCCACGGACCGTCGGGCATCGACGTCGACTCGGCTGGCAACCTCTACGTGGCCGACCTCGTCAATCACCGGATCCAGCAGTTCAGCGGCGACGGCCGGTACCTCAGCTCCTGGGGGACCCTCGGCACTGCGGGCGGGTCGATGAACTCGCCTCGCGGCCTTGCCGTCGACGACCGCGGCACGCTGTCCGTGGTCGACGCCGGCAACAACCGGATCCAGCAGTTCGCTCCGTCGGTGATCCGGGGCACGGTCACCGAGTCCGCCACCGGCGGGCCCCCTCGCCGGCGCGTGGGTCGCGGCGCTGCGGGCGTCGGACTACCAGCTGATCGGCGGCGCCACCACCGGGGCCGACGGCAGCTACGTGCTGCCCATCGAGCCCGGCGACTACCGGCTCGAGTTCATCGAGCCCAACTTCTCCCATGACATGGAGTGGTACGACGACCACGCCTTCGACCAGCTCGGCTCGTCCGACCCCGTCACGGCCACGCTCGGCACCGCCACCACCGGTGTCGATGCCGCCCTGTTCCTGCCCACCGGCGCCATCACGGGCAAGGTCACCGATCCGGGCACCGGCAACCCGGTCGTCGGCGCCGGCGTGGCGGTCATGTCCACCACGGACCATCACCCCTACGCGGCCGAGCTCTCCCAGGCCGACGGCACCTACCGCATCACCGGCCTGCCCCCCGGGGACTACTGGGTGATCGCCGCCACCGCCGACGGCACCCGCCAACCCACGTTCGTCGGCGGCACCCACACCCCCCAGGGCGCGACCGCGCTGACGGTCACCGCCGACCACACCACGACCGGCGCCGACCTCGCCCCACCCCTCATCACCGACGGCGTCCCCACCGAGACCCTCCAGGGCACGCTGACCGACCACGTCGACGCCGAGCCCGAGCCCGGCGTCCTCGTGGGCGCCCTCCGCGCCGCCGACTTCTCGTTCGTGGTCGCCACCTTCACCGACGCCGACGGCCATTACACCCTCACCGTCCCCGCCGGCGGCTACTACCTCGAGTTCTTCGACCTCGACCACGCCCACGAGTTCGAGTGGTACCGGGACCAGCCGCACCCCACCTCCCCGAGCGACCTGACCGTGGTCACCGCGCCCGGCACCGCCGACGACGACCTCATCCCCCTGCACGGGACGGCCGCCGGCACGGTCACCGACACCGACACCGACGGCCCCCTCGACGGCATCTGGGTCGCGGTGATGTCCGCCACCGACGGCCACGGCGTCGCCGGCACCACCACCGACGCCGACGGCCGGTACACCATCGACGGCCTCGACCTCGGGGACTACTACGTCGTGTTCATCGACCCCACCGGCCACCACGCCTACGAGTTCCACGACGACACGCCCAACATGGGCGACGCCACCCCCATCACCATCACCGGTAGCCACACCACCGGCACCGACGCCGGCCTGACGCCGGCGAACTGACCCCCACGCTCCTCGCTGCCGACACGAGGAGCCGGGTGGCGGAGCGCGGATGCGGAGAGCGCGGGTGCGGTGAGACCCCGACTACCGACCGTGCGATCGGGGCAGGAGAGTGAGGTCGGGGAGGGCGCCGGCGTCGGCGGCGCCCTCCCCGGCATCACCGGCTGGTCCGGCCCGAATGGCCGAACTTGGTCGTCGGCGGCGGTCTCCCTACGCCCTCGAACGGGCCGCCACGCCGAGCGGCACGCGCCGAGCGATCAGCGACCGAGCAGCCGAGGAAGAAGTGTGTGACCCGCCCGCACGGCGGCGTCGGCGGTGCCCTCCTCGGTGTACACACCGCCCGGGCCGTCCTCCCGGCTGTCGACCAGCAGGTAGGGCACCGGATCCGGGGTGTGGGTCTTGAGCTCGACGGGCGTGGCGTGGTCGGGCAGGAGCAGGAGGCGCCAGTCGCCCATGGCGTCGAGGCCGGCCACGAGGTCGGCGAGGATGCGCCGGTCCCAGTTCTCGAGGGCCTTGACCTTCTCCTCGTGATCGCCGGCGTGGCCGGCCTCGTCGGTGGCCTCGACGTGCACGATGAAGAGGTCGGCGCCGGCCTCGAGGCCGGCCAGGGCGGCGTCGCGCTTGCCCTCGTAATTCGTGTCGTACCAGCCGGTGGCACCCTCGACCTCGACGATGTCCATCTCGGTGAGCACGCCGAGGCCGCGCACCAGGTCGACCGCGGTGACGAGCCCGGCCTGCAGGCCATACGCGTCCCGGAACGGGGTCATGACCGGCTGGGGCCCCTGGCCCCACAACCACACCTGAGTGGCGGCGACCGGTGAGCCGTCGGCCTTGGCCGCGGCCAGCACCTCGCGGGAGGCGTCCATGACGGCCTGCAGCTTCGACGCCGCCGGGCCCGTGGGGAAGACCGCGGGCTTGTCAGAGAGGTCGTGGGGCGGGACGCACTCGGCGTCGGCCCAGTCCTTCGGGGCCACGACGATGTGGCGGTACTGCACGCCCGGGTGGAAGGTGATCTCGTCGGTGCCCAGGGCGTCCTGGAGGCGGGCCACGACCTCGGCGGCGTCCTCGGTGGACGGGTGGCCGCCGGCGAAGTCGACCATGGTGCCGTCGTCGCCGAGGGTGACCAGGTTGCAGCGGAACGCCACCTGGTCGGGGCGCAGGCGCAGCCCGAGGGCGGCGGCCTCGATGGGGGCACGGCCGGTGTGGAAGCGGGCCGGGTCGTACCCGAAGATCGACATGTTGCCGACGTCGCTGCCCGGCGGCATGCCGGCGGGGATCACCGCGGCCTGACCGACCTCACCGCGAGCGGCGAGGGCGTCGAGGGTGGGCGTGTGGGCGGCTTGGAGCGGCGTGCGACCGCCCAGGGCCGCCACCGGCTCGTCCGCGCACCCGTCGGGCACGCAAACCACGTACTTCACGGGACCAGCCTTAGGGCCGGGAGCGACGCCTTCATCACGCCATCTTGCCCGCTGGCCGCCCCGTCGCCTCCACGCTGGCGCCCCTCAGCCGAGGACGGCGGCGCCGAAGAGGTGGTCGCGCACCGCGTCGAGGTCGTTGGGCAGCGTGTCGAAGTGCTCGGGGCGCTCGAAGAGGTCGCTCAGGTGGTCGGGCAGCGCCGGCCGGATGCCGGTGGCCTGCTCGACCGCGTCGGGGAACTTGGCGGGGTGGGCGGTGGCGAGCGCCACCATCGGCACCGACACGTCCCGCCGGCACGCCCGCGCCGCCCCAACCCCGACCGCGGTGTGCGGGTCGATGAGGACGTCGTCCCGCTCGTACTCGGCCTCGATGACGGCCCGCGTCTCGTCGTCGTCGAAGCGGGCGCCGGCGAACACCTCGGCCACCTGGGCCAGGCGCTCGGTGCCGATGGTCACCGAGCCGTCCGCCCGGAAGGCGTCCATCAGCTCGGCCACGCCGGCGCCGTCGCGCCCGTAGAGCTCGAAGAGCAGGCGCTCGAGGTTGCTCGACACCTGGATGTCCATGCTCGGGCTGATGCTCGGCTCGACGTCGCGCATCTCGAGGTCGCCGGACCCGAGGAAGCGGAAGAGGATGTCGTTGCGGTTGCTGCCGATCACGAGCTGCGGGATGGGCACGCCCATGCGCCGGGCGGCGTAGCCGGCGAAGACGTTGCCGAAGTTGCCCGTGGGCACCGCGAACGAGACCGGGGTGCCGTGGCCCACCCGGGCCGCGGCACGCACGTAGTACACGATCTGGGCCATCACCCGGGCCCAGTTGATGGAGTTGACCGCCGAGAGGCGCAGCTTCTCGCGCGTCGGGGCGTCGTTGAACAGGGCCTTCACGAGGTCCTGGCAGTCGTCGAAGGTGCCCTCGATGGCGATGTTGTGCACGTTCGGCGAGTCGACTGTGGTCATCTGGCGGCGCTGCACCTCGGACACCCGCCCGGCCGGGTGGAGGATGAAGATCTCGATGCCGTCGCGGTCGCGGCAGGCCTCGATGGCGGCCGAGCCGGTGTCGCCCGAGGTGGCGCCCACGATGGTGACCCGCTCGCCCCGGCGGGCCAGCTCGTGGTCGAACAGGCGCCCCACGAGCTGGAGGGCCACGTCCTTGAAGGCCAGCGTCGGGCCGTGGAACAGCTCGAGCAGCCACAGTCCGTCGTGGAGGCGGTAGAGGGGGGTGACCTCGGGGTCGTCGAAGGTGGCGTAGGAGTCGGCGACCAGGGCGGCGAACTCGTCCCGGTCGTACTCACCCTCGACGAAGGGCCACATCACCTCGACGGCCACGTCGGCGTACGAGCGATCGGCGAGGGCGGCGACGCCGTGAGGCAACTTGGGCCACGAGTCCGGCACGTAGAGGCCGCCGTCGGTGGCCAGGCCGGCGAGGAGGGTGTCGGTGAAGCGCAGGACGGGCGCGGCCCCTCTGGTACTGACGTAGCGCACGACCCCGGCCCTCAGTGGTCCCCGACGACGCGCAGCATGCTGCCGACGCGGCCGACGACGTCGAGGTCCTTCAGGTCGGCGACGGTGGCGGCCACGTCCCGCTCGAAGGCCTCGTGGGTGATGAAGATGAGGCGGGCCTCGTCGCCCAGGCCCTCCTGCTCCATCGAGCGGATGGACACGCCGTGCTCGCCGAACACACCGGCAACCGTGGCCAGGACGCCGGGGCGGTCGAACACCTCGACGTTGAGGTAGTAGCCCGAGCGCACCTCGTCGATGGGACGGATGCGGGCGAGGCCGAGGCGGCCGATGTGGGCCGACGATCCCTTGCGGAGGTTCACGGCGGCGTCGATCAGGTCGCCCAGCACCGCGCTGGCCGTGGGGAAGCCGCCGGCACCGCGGCCGTAGAGCATCAGGTCGCCCACGGCGTCGCCCTCGATGAAGACCGCGTTGAAGCTGTCGCGCACCGATGCGAGCGGGTGGGCGACGGGGACCATGGCGGGGTGGACGCGCACGGCGATCTCGCCGTCGATCTCCTCGACGACCGCGAGGAGCTTGACCACGTAGCCCAGGTGCCGGGCGAAGGCGATGTCGGCGGCGGTGATGCCCGAGATGCCCTCGTGGTAGACGTCGCCGGCCACCACCCGGGCCCCGAAGGCGATCATCGCGATGATGGCGGCCTTGGCGCCGGCGTCGAAGCCCTCGACGTCCGCGGTGGGATCGCGCTCGGCGTAGCCGAGGCTCTGGGCCTCGGCGAGCGCCTCCTGGTAGGAGGCGCCGTCCTCGGTCATGCGGGTGAGGATGAAGTTGGTGGTGCCGTTGACGATGCCCATCACCCGGGTGATGCGCTCACCGGCCAGCGACTCGCGGAGCGGGCGGATGAGCGGGATCGCGCCGGCCACGGCGGCCTCGAAGAGGATGTCCACGCCGGCCGCGTCGGCGGCGTCGAAGATCTCCGCGCCCATGCTGGCCAGCAGCTCCTTGTTGGCGCTGATGACCGGCTTGCCCGCCTTCAAGGCGTCGAGGGTGAGGGTGCGGGCGGGCTCGATGCCCCCGATGACCTCGACGATGATGTCGACGTCGGGGTCGTCCACCAGGGCACCGGCGTCGTGGGTGACGACGCCGTCGGCGAGCTCGACCGGGCGGGCCTTGGCCACGTTGCGGACGGCGACCCGGGTGACCTCGAGGCGCAGCCCGGTGCGGGCGACGATCTCGTCACCACGGTCCTCGATGAGCTGGATGAGGGCGGCGCCGACGTTGCCGCAGCCGAGCACGCCGACCCGGATCTTGGTCTCGATCATGCTGTCCGCTCCTGGCGGCCTCGCCGCCGGGCCGCTCGGGCCACCGCTTCGCTCACGGGCGTCACGCTACTGGCTGGCCCCCGGGGATCCCGCAGCGGTTCCGTGGCTGGCGACGGGCAGGCGCGGGCGACGCGAGCCCCGTCGACCAGCGGTCCGGCATCCGACCGACGGTCCGGCATCTGACGACCGCCGGCGCGAGGCGGCACGGCGGTCCCCAGCCCGACCGGGGGCGCGCTCCTACACTCGCCGCGATGGCTGAGGCGGTGGCGCCCCGGGTTCGCCGACCCCTGCGGTCGTGGCCCCGTCACGTCGCCACCCTCGCCCGGGACGGCCTCGTCGAGATCGGCCCGCCCCGGGTCGTGCTGTTCCTCGCCATGGCGGTGTTCGCCATCGTCTTCGGCCGTCTCGTGGTGCTGCGCCACGAGCGCTTCGGCACCTTCGACTTCGACCTCGGCATCTACGACCAGGCCGTCTGGCTGCTGGCCCACGGTCACGGCTTCGACACCGTCCGTGGCCTCGGCGTGTTCGGCAACCACGTCAACCTGGCCTTCTACCTGCTCGTGCCCTTCTATTGGCTGGGCGCCGGCCCCAACTTCCTCAATCTGGTGATGGTCGGGGCGGTCGCCCTGGCGGCGGTGCCCGTGTTCCGCCTCGGTCGTCACTGGCTCGCCGACGAGTGGCACGCGCTGGTGCCGGCGCTCGCCTTCCTCCTCCACTTCACCAACCAGTGGATGGTGCAGGAGACGTTCCACGCCGAGGTGGTCGCCCTCTTTCCGTTCTTCATGGGCTTCCTCGCCGCCACCGAGAAGCGCTGGCGGGCCTACGCGGCCTGGATGGTCTTCGCGGTGGCGTGGAAGGAGGACATCGCCCTCGCCGCGGTCATGGTGGGCCTGCTGTTCGCCTGGCGGGGGCAGCGGGGCGACGACCGCACCATGCGCCGGGCCGGCATCGCGACCGTCGTGGCCGGGCTCGGGTGGTTCGCGCTCTGCACGCGGCTGATCATCCCGGCCTTCAGCCCGGGCGGCGTGTTCTACGAAGACTTCTTCGGGACCCTCGGCAACTCACCCTGGGCGCTGGCCGACACCGCGGTCACCAACCCCACCGCGGTCACCCGCCAACTCGAGGACGCGAACGCGCTGGGCTACGTGCGGGACCTCCTCGCCCCCTACGGCTTCACGCCGCTGCTCGCCCCGGGGGTGCTGCTCATCGGGGCCCCGCAGGCGCTGGTCAACCTGCTCTCGGCCAACAGCTTCACGTGGAGCCTGCGCTTCCACTACGCGGCGATGCCCGTCGCCGGGGCCACTCTCGCAATGGTCGAGGGCATCGGCCGGCGCCGCTCGCTGGCGGTGCGGCGGTTCCTGCTCGGGCTGGTGGCGGCGTGCGCGCTGGCCACGACGGCGGCCTGGGGCATCTCGCCGATGTCCACCTACTACCGCGAGGGGTTCTGGCCCCTGACGCCCAACGAGCGGGCCGACGAGCTGCAACGGGCGGTCAACACCCCGCCCGACGACGCCTCGGTGGCGGCGACCTACCTGCTGGTCCCCCACCTCACCCACCGTCGCAACATCTACTCGTTCCCGAACCCCTGGCAGGAGCAGAACTGGGGGGTCGCCAGCGAGAACCAGCACGACCCCGACACCGTGGACTGGCTGGTCGTCGACCGCCTCAGCCTCAGCCCCGAGCTCGACGACCTGCTCCAGGAGATCCTCGACACCGAG
The DNA here is from genome assembly GCA_016794585.1 of Acidimicrobiales bacterium. Classification (NCBI taxonomy): domain Bacteria; kingdom Bacillati; phylum Actinomycetota; class Acidimicrobiia; order Acidimicrobiales; species Acidimicrobiales bacterium. The sequence goes on along the minus strand of JAEUJM010000044.1, from coordinate 130,229 downwards.
GACTGGGTCGTGGTCGAGGCGCAGGGCGACCTCCTCGTCGCCCACCGCGCCGGCGCCGCCACCCGCTGAGCGCCGCTTCTGGTAGCGACCCTGCAACACCCACGTCGCCGGCGACACACCAGAACGAGCACGGCCCGCTTCTGGTAGCGACCCTGCAACACCCACGTCGCCGGCGACACACCAGAACGAACCAGGCTTGCTTCTGGTATCGACCCTGCAACACCCACGTCGCCGGCGACACACCAGAACGAGCGGGGTCAGAGGTCGGCGCGGAGGAGGTCCTCGTAGGTCTCGCGGCGGACGACCAGGCGGGCCTCGCCGCCGCGGCAGAACACCACCGGCGGGCGGGGCAGCTTGTTGTAGTTCGAGCCCATGGAGTGGCCGTAGGCGCCGGTGACCGGGGTGGCGAGGACGTCGCCGACGGCGAGGTCGTCGGGCACGGCGCCGTCACGCACGAGCAGGTCACCCGACTCGCAGTGCTTGCCCACGACGGTGACGGTGCGGAGGCGCTCGGCGAGGGTGGCGCGGGGCAGGAAGGTCTCGTAGCCACTGCCGTAGAGCGCCGGCCGCGGGTTGTCGATCATGCCGCCGTCCACCGCCACGTAGGTGCGGATGCCGGGCACCTCCTTGATGGTGCCCACCCGGTAGAGGGTGATCGCCGCCTGCGCCGTGATGGCCCGGCCCGGCTCGGCGACGGGGCGGGCCTCGATGCCCACCTCGGCGCACGCCTGGTGCACCGCGGTGGCCCAGTCGGAGATGGTCGGCGCCGCCTCTCCCACGACGTAGGCCACGCCGAGGCCGCCGCCGATGGACAGCTCGGGCAGGCCGAGGGGGGTGACGAAGGGCGCGAGCACCTCGATGGCCTCGGCGAAGAAGTCGGCCACGAACACCTGGCTGCCGATGTGGGCGTGGACGCCGACGAGGTCCATGGCGTCGGAGCCCGAGGCCCGGATCACGGCGGCGGCGGCGTCGCCCGAGGCCAGGCCGAAACCGAACTTCGAGTCCTGCTGGCCCGTGCGCACGTACTCGTGGGTGTGGGCCTCGACGCCCGGGGTCACCCGCACGAGCACCTTCGGGACGGGGGCGCCGGCGGCCACGAGGGCCTCGATGCGGTCCATCTCGTCGAACGAATCGACCACGATGCGGCCCACGCCGGCGTCGAGAGCTTGGCGCAGCTCGTCGCTCGACTTGTTGTTGCCGTGCAGCACGATGCGCTCGGCGGGGACGCCGGCCGCCAGCACCACGAACAGCTCGCCGCCGCTGGCGACGTCGATGTGCATGCCCTCCTCGTGGGCGAGGCGGGCCATGGCGGTGCAGAGGAAGGCCTTTGCCGCGTAGGCGACGCCGTCGCCGAAGGCGCTCACCGCCTCCCGGCAGCGGGCCCGGAGGTGGTCCTCGTCGTAGACGAACAGCGGGGTACCGAACTCCTCGGCCAGCTCGAGCACGTCGCACCCGCCGATGGACAGGCGCCCGGTGTCGTCGATGACGGCGTTGTCGGGCAGCAGCTCCCGCGGCAGCGCCGTCATCGCGACCGCCGGCCGGTCGAAGGCCCTCGTTCCGCCAGCACGAGCCTGTCGTGCACGACAGGCTCGTGCTGGCAGAACGGCAGGAGGGAGCCGTACGGGCGGGCCACGCCGTTCACATCGACTCCGGGGCGGAGACGCCGAGGAGGTCCAGGCCGATGGCCAGGCCCACGCCGGCGGCCTCGACCAGCCAGAGCCGGGCCTGGGTGAGCTCGGGCGACACGCCGTCGCCCATCACGTAGCAGTCGTGGTAGAAGCCGTGGAAGCGGCCGGCCAGCTCGCGCACCCAGGTGGCGATCTGGTGGGGCGCCCGGGCGTTGCCGGCGGTGGCCACGGTCTCGGGCAGCTCGGACAGGCTGCGCAACACGTCGAGCTCGCGCTCGTGGGTGAGCAGCGACAGGTCGGCGTCGGCCAGCGGCGCCCGCACGACGCCGCGCTCGGCGGCCACCCGGGCGATGGAGTGGATCCGGGCGTGTGCGTATTGCACGTAGAAGACGGGGTTCTCCATGGCCTGGCTGGCCACGACGTCGAGGTCGAAGGTCTGGCGGGTGTCCACGGACTGGAGCAGGAAGGTGAGGCGGGCGGCGTCGGGCCCGACCTCGTCGAGGACCTCCTCGAGGGTGATGAGGTCGCCCGAGCGCTTCGAGAGCCGCACCACCTCGCCGTCGCGCATGAGGTTGACCATCTGGGTGATGGGCACCTCGAAGCGGTCGGGGTCGTGTCCCAGGGCCTGGAGCGCCGCCCGCATCCGGGGCACGTAGCCGTGGTGGTCGGATCCCCACACGTCGATGAGCAGCTCGAACCCGCGGTCCAGCTTGTCCCGGTGGTAGGCGATGTCGGGCAGCAGGTACGTGTACTCGCCGTCGGACTTGATGAGGACCCGGTCCTTGTCGTCGCCGAAGTCGGTGCTGCGCAGCCAGGTGGCGCCGTCCTCGTCGAAGGCGACCCCCCGCTCGCGGAGGTCGGCGAGGGTGGTCTCGATGGCTCCCGACTCGACCATCGACTTCTCGCTGAACCACACGTCGAAGGTGACGTTCATGCGGTCGAGGGTGGCGCGCTGGTCGGCGATGGCCCGCTCCTCGCCCCACTCGACGGGGTCGACCCCGTCGGGCATCTCGGCGGCCCACTCCTTGATGTACTCGCCCTGGTAGCCGTCCTCGGGCGGCTCCTCGCCGGCCTTGCGGGCGGCCAGGGAGGCGCCGAAGAGCTCCATCTGGACGCCGCGGTCGTTGATGTAGAACTCGCGGTGGACGTCGTGGCCGCACCGCTCCAACAGCCGGGCCACGGAGTCGCCGTAGGCCGCGCCCCGCCCGTGGCCGGCGTGCACCGGGCCGGTCGGGTTGGCACTGACGAACTCGACGTTGACCTTCGCTCCGCCGCCGAGGTCGGGCCGGGCGTACCCGTCGGCGCCGGCGGTGACGACGTCGGTGAGGATCTCGTGCAGCCAGGTGTCGTGGAGGCGGAAGTTGACGAAGCCCGGGCCGGCGATCTCGACCGAGGCGACATGCGCTGGCGGGTTCGCCTCGAGCGCGGCGACGAGCTCGCCGGCCAGCTCGCGGGGATTGCGGCCCGCGGCTTTGGCCGTGGCCATCGCCACGTTGCTCGACCAGTCGCCGTGCTCGCGACGGGCGGGGCGCTCGAGGGAGATCCCCGAGGCCGGGGCCTCGACCCCGACCGCCGCCAGCGCTGTCCCCAGCGCCTCCGTCAACGCTTCCCGAATGCCGGCCACGAGACCATCAAACCCTGCCGGGGTCCGACGCGCCCAATGCGTTCCCGCTGGCTCCGGAATTTCTCTTCTGGCCGCGGATGCTCTGGCCTGACAACACGTCGCCGCGGCCAGAACGACGGCTCGGGTCCTCTGGCGAGCAACTGGGGTCCGGCGCTACCCGTTACCAGGCGATCTCGGCGCAGCCCTCATGGGTCTCGGGCTCGACCTGGAGGGTGGCGTGGTCGATGCCGTGCCCGGCCCGCAGCACGTCGCGGGCCTGGTCGAGCACGGCGTGGTGGTCGGCGTCGGCGGTGACCACGAGGTGCGCCGACACCACCTCCATGTCCGACGTGAGGGTCCAGGCGTGCAGGTCGTGGACCTCGACCACGCTGGGGACGCCGGCCAGATCGGCCTCGAGGGCGTCGAGGTCGAGCCCGGGGGGCGCCGCCTGCACCAGGATTCGCAGCGCCCGGCCGCCGAGGCTCCACGCCCGGGGCAGGATCCACAGGCCGATGGCCACACCGACGACGGCGTCGACCCACTCCCACCCGGTCACCTGGAGGATCACCGCGCCGGCGATGACGCCGACCGAGGCGACGGTGTCGGACAGGACCTCGAGGTAGGCCCCCTCGACGTTCAGGGACTCCTGGGCGCCGGAGCGCAGGAGGAAGAAGGCCACGAGGTTGGCGGCGAGGCCGAGCAGCGCCACCCAGAACATGAGGCCCACGCGCACCTCGGGCGGGTCGCCGATGCGGCTGATGGCCTCGTAGAGCACGTAGCCCGCGACCCCGAACAGCAGGACGGCGTTGGCCAGGGCGGCGAGGATCTCGAGGCGGTACAGCCCGAACGTGTGGTGACGGCGTTGCGAGCCGCTGCTCGCCAGTTGGATGGCGGCGAGGGCCATCCCCATGCCCAGCACATCGGTGAGCATGTGGCCGGCGTCGGAGAGCAGTGCCAAGGACTGGCTGGCGATGCCCGCCACCACCTCGACCACCATGAACACCGCGACGACGCAGAACGCGGCGAACAACCGCCCCTTGTGGCGCTCACCCGCACGGATGCCGCCGTGGGAGTGCCCGTGGTCGCCGCCGCCGTGCTCGTGGCCCATCTGGTCCCTTCCCGGTCGAGGGCACCTGCCGCCCTGCACCGTACCCACGCCCACCGGCGGCGGCGGCGGCGAAGCATGCGCCGCCGGCGGGCCCCGTTCTGCCAGCACCTCGCTGTTCTGGAGAACAGGCTCGTGCTGGCAGAAGGCGCGAGGTGGCGGTAGTGGAGTGGAAGGTCGGCCGTTCTGCCAGCACCCCCCTGTTCTGCAGGACACGCTCGTGCTGGCAGAACGTGGGGGGTGGAGGCGTAACGTCGGCGGGGTGGAGGTGACCACCGGCGGCGACGGCACCACCTTCACGAGCGCCGACGGGCGCATCGCCCTCGGGCCCTCGACGCCTTCGTTCGAGGTGCGGGGGGACCGGGCCGACGGCCAGGGGCTGGTCGTCGAGGTCGAAGCCACGGCGCTCAGCGACGAAGAGGGAGAGGCCGAGATCCGGGGCCGCCTCCGGAACCAGGGCAGCACCGCGGTGGCCGTCGAGCGCTTCACGCTCCTGCACACGTCCGGCCTTCGGGTGGGCGAGGACCCCCGCCGCTGGCGCATCTACCGCAACGGCTACCAGTCCTGGTCGGGCACGTGGACCATCGGCGTGGACGAGCGGGACCGCGACCTACCCACGGCCTTCGCCCGCACCGGCGCCACCGACGCCCGCCACCCCGCCCCGACGGACCGGGGCCACGTCCGCTCGGACGCCCTCTCGGCCATCAGCGACGCGACCAGCGGCGACGCCCTCGCCGTCGGCTTCACGACGCTGGCCGATGCCTTCGCCTTCGTCGAGGTGCGAGCGTCCGGCGGCGCCGACCCCGAGGTCTCCGCCTGGGTGGACCTCGACGGCACCGTCCTCGCCCCGGGAGCGGCCACGCCCTGGTTCACGCTCCGACTCGCGGCCGTGTCGGGCGAGCGGACCGCCGGCACCACCGCGCTGCGTCGGGTGGCCGAGGCCGCCGGCGACGCCATGCAGGCCCGCGGCACCGACCGGCCTCACCCCGGCGGGTGGTGCTCGTGGTACTTCTACTTCACGAAGGTCACCGAGGCGGACGTGGTCGACAACCTCGCCGTGCTGGCCGCTGACGGGCGGGACGGACCCGCCTTCGGCTGCGAGTACGTCATGGTCGACGACGGCCACCAGGCCGCCATCGGCGACTGGCTCACCACCAACGACAAGTTCTCGAACGACATGGCCGAGGTGGCCCGGCGCATCGCCACCGAGGGGTTCGACGCCGGCATCTGGTGGGCGCCCTTCCTGGCCTCGGCCCGATCCCGGGTCGCCGCCGACCACCCCGAGTGGCTCGTGCGCGATGAACGCGGACGGCCCATCCTCGGCCTGCTCAACCCCGGCTGGGGCCTCACCACCCCGATGCGGGTGCTCGACACCACCCACCCGGAGGTGATCGACCACCTGACCCAGGTGGCCGCCACCATCGGCCAGGAGTGGGGCTACGCCATCCAGAAGCTCGACTTCCTCTACGCCGCCGCGCTGCCCGGCGTCCGCCACGACGCCGGCGCCACCCGGGCCCAGGCGCTGCGGCGGGGCCTGGAGGCGATCCGGGCCGGAGCGGGCGACGACTCCTTCCTGCTCGGCTGCGGCTGCCCGCTCGGCCCTGCCGTCGGCGTGGTGGACGCCATGCGCATCGGCGCCGACGTCACCCCATCGTGGACCAGCCTGCTGGGGCGGACGGTCGGGCGGAACCGCCACGGCCTGGCCACCTTCCACGCTCTGCTCAACACCCTCACCCGCTCGGTGCTCGACGGCGCCTGGTTCCTGAACGACCCCGACTGCCTCATGGTGCGGGACACCGACACGAAGCTGACCGAGGACGAGGTGCGCCTGCTCTGCACGGTCTTCGGCATGACCGACGGGATGCTCGTGCTCTCCGACCGCCTCGACCGCCTGTCCCCCGCCCGCCGCGCCATGGTGGCGCAGACCCGGGCCCTCGCCGGCGGCCGCCCCGAGGTGGTCGACCTCTTCGAGCGGGCACTCCCGGAGCTGGTGGTCAGCCGCCACCCCGACGGCCGGGTCGACGTCGGCCTGCTCAACCTCGACGACCGCCCCCGCTCCGGCGTCGTGGACCTGGCCCGGCTCGGCCTCGGCGACCTCGGACCGGCGCTCGCCGCCGGCGATGTCGCCCCCGCCCTCACCGAGTACTGGACTGGTCGGGCGGTCGAGGTGCGGGGCACGCTGGTGGACGTCGGCCCGCTCCCCCGCCACTCGGCCCGGGTGCTGCGCCTGGAGGCCTGATGCCGCCCGCAACCCCGAGCTCGCAGCGTTCCTTGGTGGGACACCCCGCACTCGGGGGTTCCCCACCGAGAAGTCCTGGCCGGTGGGCGGCGGTGGCCATCTTCGCCGTCCTGGGCGTCGTGGTCGTGCTGTTGGCCGTCGCCGCCGACCCGTCCGCGCCGACCGGCGAGCCCGTCACGGTCACCCTGAGCGCGGCGCCCGGCGGCTCGGCTCAGCCGACGCTCACGGTGACACCGTCGACGGACCTGGTCGATCACCAGGTGGTGACCGTCGAAGGGGAGGGCTTCGACCCGGCGGGATCGGTCAGTCTCTGGCAGTGCACCACGGACGATCGCAGCAGCTGCCATACGGCCGACTTCAGCGAGATCGACGACGACGGCTCGTTCACCCGGACCGTCGGTGTCGTGGCGGACGGGTGCCGCTTGGCGGAAGCGGCGTGCCGCCTCTCGGTGGAGGCCTGGGGTGAGGCCGACCAGGAGTACCACCAGCTCGACGGACGCGTGCCCCTGTCCTTCGATCCCGACGCCCCTCTCGTCGTGCCATCGGCCGTCACCGCGTCACCGCTGACCGGGCTCGCCGACGGCGACGTCATCCTCGTCAGCGCCGACGGTCGCCGGCCCGGTGACGGCTTCGACGCCGTCGTGTGCCCGTCACCGGAACCGATCACCGAGGAGTGCCTCGCCGTGTCGCAGACCGGCATCGCCGACCGGGTCGACGCCCAGGGTCGCCTGCGCGAGCCGTACCGAGCCACCGCCGTCCTCGAATCCGCGAACGGGCCCATCGACTGCCGCGTCGAGCGGTGCTACCTCCATGTCGACCCGAACGGGGACCCCACCACCTTCGCCCTCGCCTTCGATCCCGACGCACCGCTGGCGCCGCCGCCCACCGCGTACGCCCGACTGGTCGAGGGCGACACCCTCGAGGTCAACGGGGAGGGCTTCGTGCCCACCGAAGAGGTCTACGCCACCACCTGCATCAAGCGGGACGGCCCCAAGCAGTGCCTGATCCCCACCACCGTCCACGCCGCCGCCGACGAGGACGGGACGGTGTCGATCTCGTACGAGCCCGAGCCCTTCGACGGCTTCGCCGGCGTCGAGGACTGCCGAGGCGCCCAGTGCTTCGTCCAGGTGTGGGGATCGGCCCTCGGCGGCGAGGACGAGAGCATCCGCGCGCCCTTCGCCCTCGACCCCTGACGCCCGTTCCGGATCCGTCGCCGGGGGATCAGAGGCCGGGCGGGCGGTTGGTGAAGCGCCTCGTCGAGGGGGACCAGAACCAGCCGCCGCCCGCCTTGGTGCCGCCGTCGACCGGGATGTTGTGGCCGGTGACGAACCCGGACAGGTCCGAGGCGAGGAAGAGCGCCACCCGGGCCTGGTCGTCCGGGGCCCCGAGACGGCCGACCGGAGCCCACGCCTCCCACAACGGGTCGTCGGCCTCACCCATGGCGGCGTAGTCGACCTGGGCGGTCTGGGTGAGGTCGGGGCCGATGCCGTTGACCCGGACGCCGTAGCGGCCGACGGCGACGGCGAGGTCGGTGGTGAACGCCGCCACCGCCGCCTTCATGGCCCCGTAGACCGGGTCGCCCGGGTAGCCCCGCATGCCCTCCACCGAGTGGACGTTGACGATGGCGCCCGACCCGGCGGCGACCATCGGGTCGAGGAACGCCCGGGTCACGGCGAACACGTGCAGCAGGTTGACCTCGTACTGCGCCTGCCACGACTCCGGACCGGAGCGCGAGAAAGGCACGAACGGCCGGTAGTCGCCGACGTTGTTCACGAGGACGTCGACCCGACCGTGGTGGTCGAGCACGCCGGCAGCGAGCGCGGCGACCCCGTCGGCGGATCGCACGTCCACCACGTGGGCCCGGGCAACCCCACCGGCAGCTTCGATCTCGGCGACGACCGACGCCGCCGCGTCACCGTCGACCTCGGCGATCTCCACGGACGCACCGTGCTCGGCGACCAGCCGGGCGACGGCGGCGCCGATCCCGCCTCCCCCACCCGTGACGACCGCGACCTTGCCGTCGAGCAGCCGGTTCCCGTCCCCGATCGCTGGCGGACCGGCGTCGGGCGATGGCCCGTCCTTGGACTGCGCCCCGTTGTCGGCCTGCGCCCCGCCGCCGGATTGCGCCCCGTCCTTGGCCTGGGCCCCGTCGTCGGACTGCGACCCGCCTGTGGACTGCGTCATGCGGTGCCCGCGCCTCCGACTCGGTCGGTGTGGCGCCCTCGGCAGGACTCGAACCTGCGCACACGCCTCCGGAGGGCGATGCTCTATCCGCTGAGCTACGAGGGCAGGGGACCGACTCTACCGCGGGCGGGGCCCGGTCCCGAAGGCCGTTGACGGGCCGACCCGGTCAATCGCAGTCGATGCCCTCGGCGGCGGGATCGCCGGCGCTGTGCCCGATGGTGGTCGAGGTGGTGGAGCTCGACGTCGTGGTGGCCCCGGCCCCGCCCCCCGTGGCCGCCGCCGGCGGGCGGGCGGTCTGTTGGACGGTCGTGAAGTCGGGGCCCGTCACCAGGCTGACCTGGAAGGGGTCGAGGCTCTCGTCCTCGACGAGCACCCCGCCGGCGGTGAGGTGACGGGCGACGAGGTCGGCGGCCCGCTCCGAGCCCGGCGCGTAATGGACCTCCGTGGCCGCGACCGGCGTCATGTCGCCGCCGACGGCACCGGGGGTGAAGCCACTCGCCACCATGGCGTCCATCACGGACTGCGCCTGGCCGTCGACGCCCGAGCCGTTCACGACGTCGACGGTGACCATGGCCTCGGTGATCTCGTCGGGGTCCAGGCCCCGGAAGATGTTGAGCACGGGCTGCGAGGTGGCCTCGTCGAGGGTCAGCACCGCGGCGCCGCCGTCGGTGCGGTAGTCCTCGACCTCGAGGTTGTGACGGGAGATGTCCTCGCTGTTGGTGTCGGAGAAGGCCTTGGCCAGCGAGACCATGTCGTCGAAGGTGAACCCGGGGTCGACGCCCACGTTGTCGACCCCCACGTTGATGAGGCGGTTGAGTCGCGCAGGGTTGGCCAGCTCGAGGGAAACGGCCTCGTCGATGGCGTTGACCACGAGGAGCTGCTGGCGGTTCATGCGGCCGAGGTCGCCCGTGGGGTCGGAGTCCCACTCGCCCGTCTCGGGGTCGTAGTACTGGAGGTGACGGGCCCGGGCGTAGGCGAGGGCCTGGTCCGGGTTGAGGGTGACGCACCCCTCGCCCTTGATGTCGAGGCCCGAGTTGGTGTCGCGCCACGCGGTGTCGAAGTAGGTGGGGACGCCGTCGATGGCCGCGACCAGCTCCTTGAAGCCGGTGAAGTCCACCTCGAGGTAGTGGTTGATGTCGATGCCGAGATTGGCCTCGATGGTCTCGATGAGCTGCTGGCGCCCCCCGGCGTACGCCTCGTTGATGCGGTGGTGCTCGTCGGGATCGCCGCCGGGGATGGTCACCCAGAGGTCGCGGGGCACCGACAGGAGGTCGACGTGCTGGCTCGACGGGTCGATGCGGGCGACCATCATCGAGTCCGACCGCTCGCCGCCCGACTCACCGTTGAGGAAGATGTCCGCGTCGGCCGAGTCGGGATCGATGGCGTCGCGGCTGTCCGACCCGACGATGAGGAAGTTCTCGGGCTCGCCCGAAGCGGCCTGGACGAGCTCGATCTCGTAGTGCTCGACCTGGTCGAACTTCCACTTGCCGTAGGCGAGGCCGGTGGCCGTGAGCGCGCACGAGAAGGCCACCAGGACGCCTGTGCCGATCACGATGCGCTGGGGCCATGTGCGGCGAGGCTTGCCGGCGCGGGCCGAGCGTCGGGCGGACATGACCGGGCCACTGTAACAATCCGTCATGGAACCGCAATGTCACCCGCCAGGCGGGAGCGGGGAGGTGAGCGGGGCGCAGGCGGCGCGCTCAGGCGTCCTCGACCGCGGCGTCGACGCCGGCGACGAGGCGCTCGAGCAGGTCGGCCAGGGTGGAGAGCTCCTCGGGCTCGAAGCCCACGAGCACCCGCTCGAAGAGCTGGCGCCGACGCTCGCCCATGACCGCGTGGAGCTGCTCGCCCTCGGGACTCAGCCGCACCCGCACCCCCCTGGCGTCGTCGGGATCGGGGACCCGCTCGACCAGGCCGGCGTCCGCGAGACGGGCCACGGTGCGGGTGGCGGTGGAGGCGTCCACCCGCAGGGCGTCGGCGAGGTCGCGCATGCGCGAGGGGCCGTGCTGGACGAGCAGATCGAGCGCGTCGACCTGTCCGATCTCGACATCCGGGCCGTAGAGGAGCTCCCGGAAGCGCATCATCGACGCCCCCCGCCGCAGCTCCCGCCACGCCACGCCGATGCGTTGCCCGTCGCCCACGACCGCGGTGTCGATTGGTTCTGCGCCCATGAACTTGTATGCTACAACAAATCTCCTTGCGCACTACAAGTACCTCCGCATCCAGTCTCCCCCGACCCTGACCGCCGAGCACCGGGACGCCCGCCGACGCCGATGAGCACCTCCCCCGCACCGATCGCCACCAGCCAGCACCTGACCCACCGCCAGATCCTGCTGGTGTTCAGCGGCCTGATGAGCGGCGTGCTCCTCGCCGCCCTCGACCAGACCATCGTGTCCACCGCCCTGCCCACCATCGTGGGCGAGCTGGGCGGCGTCGACCACCTGTCCTGGGTGGTCACGTCGTACCTGCTCACCAGCACCGCCAGCACACCCCTGTACGGCAAGCTCTCGGACCTCTACGGCCGCAAGCAGATGTTCCAGGCCGCCATCGTGATCTTCCTGATCGGCTCGGTGCTCTCGGGCCTCTCGCAGGACATGTTCCAGCTGGTGCTGTTCCGGGGCATCCAGGGCATCGGCGCCGGCGGCCTCATGGCCATGGCCTTCGCCATCATCGGCGACATCATCCCGCCGCGCGAACGGGGCCGGTACACGGGCTACCTGGGCTCGGTGTTCGCCGTGGCCAGCGTGGCCGGGCCGCTCATCGGCGGCCTCTTCGTCGACCACCTCTCGTGGCGCTGGGTCTTCTACATCAACATCCCCATCGGGGGCGCCGCCCTCGTGATCACCTCGAAGGTGCTCGACCTCCCCTTCGTGGTGCGCCGCCACCGCATCGACTACGAAGGCGCCGCTCTGCTCGTGGCCGGCGTCACCAGCCTCCTGCTCGCCCTGGTGTGGAGCGGCAACGAATACGCCTGGGGCTCGCCCACCATCGTGGGCCTGCTCGGCGCCGGCCTGCTGCTGCTCACCGGCTTCGTCTTCTGGGAGGGCCGGGCCACCGAACCCATCCTGCCGCTGCGCCTGTTCCGCAAGCCCGTGTTCCGCATGAGCGTGATCCTCAGCTTCCTCGTCGGCGTCGGCATGTTCGGCGGGATCATCTTCCTGCCGCTGTTCCTCCAGGTGGTCAACGGGGCCTCGGCCACCAACTCCGGCCTCCTCACCCTCCCGATGATGATCGGCATCATGACCACGTCCATCGGGTCAGGTCGCCTCATCACCCGCACCGGCCGTTACAAGATCTTCCCGGTGGTCGGCTTCGCGGTGGCGAGCATCGGCATGTGGATGCTGAGCCGCATGGACGTGGACACCACCTGGCCCTACAGCTCGCTGTCGATGTTCGTCTTCGGCCTGGGCATCGGCCTCATCTCGCAGGTGCTGATCCTCGCGATGCAGAACGAGGCCGATCCCGCCGACCTGGGCACCACCACCTCGTCGGCCACGTTCTTCCGCCAGATCGGGGGCTCGTTCGGGGTCGCCATCTTCGGCGCCGTGCTCACGGCCAGCATCACCCGCGAGCTGCCCCGCCTGCTCCCCGAAGGCACGCCGACGTCCGGAGGCAGCACCACGTCGCTGCTGAACAGCCCCGAGGCCATCCGGGCCCTCCCGGCCGGCGTCCGCGACGCGGTCGTCGAGGCCCTCACCCTCGCCATCCACAACGTGTTCCTGCTGGCGATGGTCGTGCTCCTCGTGGGCTTCGTGGTCGTGTTCCGCCTGAAGGAACTCCCGCTCCGAGAGGACGCCGCGGTGGGCAACACCCTCGAAGGCGCCGGCGAAGCGGACACCGCCACCGAACCCCGCACGGGCACGGACCCCTCCGGCGCCACGCCGGCGCTCGCCCCCGAGCCCCTCTGACCGGCCGCGGTCAGGGGCGCGCCACCGGTTCGCGCCACAGCAGCCAGATCGGCGGGGCACCCTCCAGGTCGATGCGCCGGGTCTCCTCGAAGCCGAAACGGGCGTAGAAGGCGAGGTTCTCCTCCTTCTGGGTCTCCAGGTAGGCGGGCTGACCCTCCTCGTCGCAACGCGCCAACACTGGCTCGACGAGGGCATGGCCCACGCCCTGGCGCTGGAAGCGGGGGTCCACGCCCAGGAGGGCCAGGTACCAGTGGGGCTCCCGGGGATGGCGCTTGTCGACCGCACCCAGGAGGCGCAGGGCGCGCGCCCGGTTGCGTCCCCGGGCGAAGGCCCCGAGGGCCCCGGCGGCGATGCGCAGATCGCGTCCGGTGGACCGCGGCATCTCGCCGGGCGCGACCCACGACGCACTGCCGGCCACGCCCCGGCCGGTGCGGGCCACCCACACCTCGCCATGGTGCTGGGCGTCGGCGATGACGGGGCGCAGCATGTGCGGCGCGAAGCGGTGGTGGTGGGTGTGGTCGCGGGCGAAGTACCCGAAGAGGGGGTCGGGCCAGAAGGCGCGGGCCGTCGCCACCACCACCTCGTCCAGCTCGGCGAGCTGGAGGCGTTCCACCTCGACCGACGGGGTCACGGCGCCCGACCTACGCCGGCTTGGGCTCCTTGGGGAGGCCGAGGACGCGCTCGCCGACGATGTTGCGCTGGATCTGGGCGGTGCCGCCCCAGATGGTCTCGGAGCGGCTGAAGAAGAACGAGGACTGCAACACGCTCGCGGGGTAGCGGGCGTTGGTCGGTCGCACCCCGTAGCCGGGGACCGACTCCTCCTCGTCGACGCTGCCGGTGAGGATCTGCCCGTCCATCCCGAGGATGTCGATGGCCAGCTCCATCACGTCGCGGTGGTACTCGGACCAGTACATCTTGTTGGTGGCGCCCAGGGCGGCCACGCCGAGATCCTTCTTGTCCTGCACGACGGCGGTGAGGCTGCGCAGGCCGTTGATGCGCATGATCTGCACCTTGGACCAGGCGTGGGCGAGACGCTGGCGCACGAGGGGGTCGTCGATGCGACCGTTCTCCCGGGCCTTGTCGACGATGATCTCGAGCTCCTTCTCGAAGCGGCGGTGGCCGGTGGTGGCCGACGTGCCCCGCTCGAAGCCGAGGGTGGTCATGGCCACCTTCCAGCCGTTGTTGACGCCGCCGACGACGTTCTCCTTCGGGCACCGGGCGTTGTCGAAGAAGACCTCGTAGAACTCGGCCGAGCCGTCCACCTGGGTGATGGGGCGGGCCTCGACGCCGGGCTGCTTCATGGGCACGAGCAGATAGGAGATGCCGGCGTGCTTGGGGGCGTCGGGGTCGGTGCGGGCGAGCAGGAAGATGTAGTCGGCGAAGCCGGCCTGGGTGGTCCAGACCTTCTGGCCGCTGATGACCCACTCGTCGCCGTCGAGCTCGGCCTTCGTCTTGAGGCCGGCGAGGTCCGACCCCGCCTCGGGCTCGGAGAAGCCCTGGCACCAGGCGATCTGGCCCGAGAGGATCTTGGGCAGGTACTCCTTCTTCTGCTCCTCGGAGCCCCACTGGAGGATCGTGGGACCGACGAGGGTGTCGCCGAAGAAGTCGGCGCGCAGCGGGGCGCCGGCCCGGGCGAACTCCTCGTTCAGCACCACCGCCTCCATGGTGGACAGGCCCTTGCCGCCGTACTCCGTGGGCCAGGAGGCGCAGATCCAGCCGCCGCCGTAGAGCTTCTCGGTCCACTCCTCGTTGAAGCGGGCCCGCTCCTCGCGGGAGAGCTCGAAGCCCTCGTCGAACCATCCGTCGGGGAGGTTCTCCTCGAGCCAGGCGCGGATCTCGATGCGGAAGGCCTCCGCTTCGGGCGGGTACGTCAGGTCCATGGCCCCATCTTGACCGCCCGGTCAAGAAGCGACAACCGCGGGAAACGGCTCAGGCGGAAGGCGGGTCCGCGCCTTCCGGCACCTGGGCGTCGGCCACGGCTTGCGCCTCGGCCGGTGTGTCCGGCGAGTCCTTGGGGAGCACGTCGGCGGCAGGCGCCGCGGCCTTCTTCTTCTTGGGGGGTGGCACGCCCACCTTCACCGACGCCTCGGCGAAGTCGGGCCAGCGCCGGCGGCTGACGATGGAGAGGCGGCGCATGAGGTCGATGGCGCCGGGGTCCTCGTCGCCCGGGCGGGCGATGATCGAACCGTCGCCGATCATGCGGCTGATGATCTCGCGACCGAGGTCGGTGCGGACGATGGTGAGGGTCCAGTCGTTGTTCTCACCGATGCCGCCGGTGGAGATGTCGGCGTGCTCGGCCGAGAAGTCGGGGCAGCACTTGCAGCCCTCACGCGTCCACGCGTGGCACTCCTTCAAGGGGATCTCGTGGTAGTCGCCGTTGCGCATCCAGATCTGGAAGACGCCCTTGATGTTCATCTTCACCATCTCCTCCTTCTTCAGGCCGTACTTGGCCTCGAAGAGCTCGGGGAAGATGGCGTCGTCGAAGGTCTTGGAGCAGAGCAGGCCGATGTTGAAGATGACGGGCTTGCTGATCTTGCCCACCTTGCGGTGCCACATCACCGGCGGCACCGACGACTGGCAGCTCATGCCCACGAGGGCCAGCTTGGAGAAGCCCCGCTCGAGGGCGTCGTCCAAGGCGAGGGTGTTGGCCGAGTACGTGTAACGGCTGCCCGCGGAGGCGAGCACCTCCTCTTTGTTGCTGGCCACTCCCGGGATGGCCTTCCACGACGTGCCGTCGCCCTCGACGAACGAGGTGAGGGCCGCGTCGATGTAGCCGTGGTCGAGGGCCCAGATGAGCAGTGCGGACACGAGCCCGCCGTCCTGGCCCATCTTGTGGACGTAGTCGTCGCTGGCCCGGGTGAGCAGCACGTCCTGGTAGATGCCGGACATCTCGTCGGGCTCACGGGTGCGGGCGAAGAGGTGCTCGTCGGCCTCGGCCTCCCAGGTGCGAAAGCGCGGGCACGCCCGGGTGCAGGTGGTGCACCCCTTCTGGCCGTGGACGCAGTCCCCGGGGCCGAGCTCGTCCTCCAGGTGGAACGGCTTGTAGCCGCCGGCCTGGTGGTCGTAGCCGATGACGTCGTGGGGGCAGGAGATGACGCAGCCGGCGCAGCCCGTGCAGAGGCCGGTCTCGATGACCTCGTTGTAGAGCTCGAGCCACTGGTTGGTCCACCGGGGCTTCTTGGCCGGGGTGGCGGTCGCGGTGTCGGTCACGGCGCCGCGGTGGTGTCGGTGACCGCCGGCGCCGTGGTGCTGGCGCCCGGGGCGAGGGTGGTGGCCGTGGTCGTGGTGGTGGGGAGCTCAGGGGTGGTGCCCGCGGAGCCGCCGCCCGACTGGATCACGCAGTCGGTGTAGAGGTCGAGGAACTCGTCGGGGAGCTGGGCGTCCGGGTCGTCGGCCAGGCGCTCGTCGACGCGCTGGAAGCGGTCGAAGGGGATCTCCCGCTCGAAGCTGTCGTAGGCGCACTGGCACACCTGCTGGAGGTCGTCGCCTCCCTGGTCGGTGCAGGTCTGGAGGAAGTTCTCCTCGACCTCCGCGTTGTAGTCGGACGGCGCATCGTCGCCACAGCCCGAGAGCACCAGGGCGAGGGCCACCACGCCGAGTACGACGGCACGACGCATGTTCACGTTCTCCTGCGGGGTTCGGCGGCTACGAGACGGCGTCACCGTACCCCGCCGACTGGCCCCGCCCCCACCGTTCGACGTTGAGCGGCGGAGGCGGAGCAGCCGTTGGGCGATGACCTCCCATCGGCGCCGACGCGGCCGGCGTGAGGGGGCATTTGGACCATTCTCGACGCCGCAGTAGACCGAGGCGGTGGACCCCGGCCTGCTGCGCGACGCGCTGACCGTGGGCCTGGGCCTGCTCACCGGCATCATGTCCGGCCTGTTCGGGGTGGGTGGCGCCGTGATCTCCACCCCGGGCATCCGCGCCCTCGGCGCCAGTCCGATCCTGGCGGTGGGCACCACGCTGCCCTCGATCATCCCCGGGGCGGCGTCCGGCACGGCCCGGTACGCGCGCGAGGGCATGGTCGACTGGTCGGTGGTCGCCATCACCGCGCCCGCGGGCATCGTCGCCGCGGTGGTCGGCGCCCTCGCCGCCGACCACGTGCCCGGTGAGGGCCACGTGCTCATGCTGATGACGGCAGCCCTGCTCGCCTACAGCGCCTGGCGCATGTTCCCCCGCGACGGGGGCGAGGAGGCCGTCGAGCCGGGCGAGCCGCTCGCCGAGACCGACGTCGAGGCCCTCGACGGGGCCCCGGGCCACCCGGCGACCCACCACCGCCGCCTGGCCTTCGCCACCGTCGGCATCGTCGCCGGGACCCTGTCGGGGCTGCTCGGCATCGGCGGCGGCATCGTGATGGTCCCCGGCTTCACCCAGGTGGGCGATCTGTCGGTCAAGCGGGCCATCGCCACGTCCCTCGCCTGCGTCGGGCTGTTCGCCGTCCCCGGCACCATCACCCACGCGCTCCTCGGCAACATCGACTGGCGCTTCGCCCTGCTGCTCTGCGTCGGCGTGATCCCCGGCGCCCGCATCGGCGCCGCGCTCGCCATCGCGGCCGGCGACCGGCGCCTGCGCCGGGTCGTGGCCGCCTTCCTCGGCCTGATGGCGCTGGCCTACGGCGTCGGCGAGACGCTGGCCCTCCTGGGCTGAGGCGCCCCTCAGCCCGGGGGCGACCCCCGGCCGAGCACACGCGCCCGGGCGAAGACCGCGTCGAGCATCGGCTCGGTGAGCTTGCCGGTGAAGGTGTTCTGCTGGCTGACGTGGTACGAGCAGAGGATGGTGAGCCCCGAGGGGGTGACCGCCTCGACGCCGTGGCCGAACTTCGGGCGGGGGCGGACGCCGAGCGCGCCGGCGAGCACCTGGTAGCCGAACCCACCGAGGGCCACGAGCACCTTCAGCTCGGTGAGCAGCGCCAGCTCCCGCTCGAGGAACGGGCGGCAGGTGTCGCGCTCGTCGATCGTCGGCTTGTTGGCCGGCGGGGC
Organism: Acidimicrobiales bacterium; assembly: GCA_016794585.1. NCBI lineage: Bacteria > Bacillati > Actinomycetota > Acidimicrobiia > Acidimicrobiales > Acidimicrobiales bacterium. Next base: position 112,583 of record JAEUJM010000044.1, on the reverse strand, counting down.
GCACCTCACGGGGGCCGTGATCCACGCACCGGTGAGGCGCAGGCCGTCGTCCCGGGACACGGACTCGGGGCGATCCGCGTAGCCCGCCCGGTACAGGGCCCGGTAGAGCCACTCCCCCGAGCGGTCGCCGGTGAACATGCGCCCGGTGCGGTTGGCCCCATGGGCGGCCGGGGCCAGGCCGACCACGGCGAGGGTCGCGGCGGGATCCCCCCAGCCGGGCACGGGTCGGCCCCAGTACGCCTCGTCGCGGTGGGCGGCCTTCTTCTCGGCCGCCACCTGCTCGCGCCAGGCGACGAGGCGCGGGCACGCCCGGCAGGCCACGATGTCGGCGGTCAGGCGCTCGAGGGAATCCACCGGCCGCAGGCTAGGCAGGCCCGAAGCAGCCGGCGAGGGCCTGTCCGCAGTGGCCTGCACGCGGTGGCGGCGGGAGCGAAAGCGGATCGAAAGCGGCGTCCGTCAAGGTGCAGCCATGGACACGACCGCGATCCGCCTGCTGGGCCCACCGACCATCGTCCACGAGGGACGGGCGAACGTCCTCGCCGGCCGGCGCTACCACGCGGTCCTCGCGGTGCTGGGCCTCGAGGTGGGGCGACCCGTCGCCGCGTCCTCGCTGATCGACGCGCTGTGGGAGGAGGATCCGCCGCCCTCCGCCCGCAAGACGCTCCAAGGGTTCGTGCTCCGCCTTCGCCGCCGCCTGCCGCCCGGCGCCATCACGACCGAGGGCTCCTCGTACCGGCTCGACCTGCCCACCGCGGCGGTCGACGCCGTCGCCTTCCGACAGCTCGTCGACGGGGCGCACGCCCTCGATCCCGCGCCGGCCCTCGCCCAGCTCGAGCAGGCGTTGGGCCTGTGGCGCGGCGCCCCGTTCGCCGACCTGACCAGCGAGCGCTTCTCGCTCGAGCGCACCCACCTCGAGGAGCGGCGACGGCTGGCCGAGGAGTCCCGCTGCGAGGCGCTCCTGTGCGTCGGTCGGGTCGCCGAGGCGGCCCTCGAGCTCGACCGCCTCGCGCGCGAGGAGCCCTTGCGCGAGCGGCGCTGGGCGCTGTTGATGACCGCGCTCTATCGGGTCGACCGTCAGGTGGACGCCCTGCGGGCCTTCCAGCGGGCACGCGAGGAGCTCGTCCGTCAGGTGGGATTGGAGCCCGGCGCCGCCCTGTGCGCACTCGAGGAGGCCATCTTGCGCCAGGACCCGGAGCTGGAGACGGCCGGCTCGTGGACGTGACCTCCCGTCTCGGCGACGAGGGCCGGCCCGCGGCGGGATCGCAGCGATGACCCGAGAGGACGAGATGCACGACGCCACCCCGGAGACCCTGGAGGTGACGGCCCGAGCCGGCGTCTTCCTCGACACGCTCGAGCCGGGGGACGTCCTGTTGTTCCAGGGCGCCGACTTCCTGGCCGGCCTGGCCCAGCTCACCGAGCGGCGTACCTGCTACCACTCGGCGATCTACGTGGGCACGGGCCAGCGGGACGGCCGGACCGAGCACCTCCTCGCCCACAACGTCTCGACCCTCTGGTGGCGGGACCTCGCCCGCCAGGTGCCCGGGGAAGGCGGCAGCCTCCATCCCGGCGACGAGGTCGACGTGGTCAACAACAAGGAGGACCGGGCGAAGTTCTTCGATGTGCTGGCGAGGAACCTCGTCGAGCATCACCTCTTCGATCGGTTCCACCGTGGCGATGACGCGCTCCTCCAGCTCGCCCGCCAGCTCGTCGAGCACGGTGGCGTGGGCGTCGTGAGCATCGAGGGGTACCTCGCCCGCCGGAAGACCGAGCCGATCTTCGACAGCGCCGGCGAGCGCACGGGTGCGAAGTACGTGCACCACGTCCGCTCCGTGCTGGCCCTGCGCCACCACCAGCTCCGCACGGAGCTCGAGGTCGATGCCGCCGCCGGCGAGCTTCTGCTCGCCGCTTCCGGGACCGCAGACCGGGCGAGCGGCTTCAACGCCGCCGAGCTGCTCTCGGTGGTGCCGCAGTGCTTCGACCGCCCGGGCTACATCGAGTGGGCGGGACTGCGCCTGTTGGCCGAGCAGCAGCGCAACCGCAAGAACCTCGCCCGCCTCCTCCGCCGCCGCCTCCCACGGGGACAGGAGCCGCCGTCAGCGCTGGACATCGTCCGCGAGCGGCTACGGACGATCGAGCCGGCCTACTACTTCCCCGAAGTCGATCGAGGGCCCGGCTGGATCTGCGCCTCGTACGTGATCGCCACCTACGCGGCAGCAGGGATGCCCCTCGACGTCGGCCACGTCGAGGGCGTCAAGATGGGGGCCGATGACGGTCAGCAGGTGGACCTCAGCACGCCGCGCGACCTGTGGGACTGCCCACAACTGACGCCGCACACCATGTTCGTGCGGGGTCCCGAGCGATGGGACGAGGGTCCGGCGGCGAGGCCGGAACGGGTCGAGGAGCCAATACCCGTCGAGGAGCCGGACCGCGGCGTCGAGGTCGGGGTCGGCCAAGCCACCCCAGCGGTCTTCATCGCCCGGGCGACCGAGCCCCTCTCGACGACCACCCGGATCAGCGCCGAGGTCGATGTCCCCGTGGTTGCCGGCCCCTCCACCCGCGACGAGGCCATTCGCCGGGCGCTCGAGAAGCTGGAGTGGCGCTGGTCGACCGCACCCATCGACGAGGAGCCGGCGGACCTGAAGCCACGCCTCCTTCGACGGGGCATCCGGCGGCGACCACGGCGCCGGACGCGGTGACGCGAGCCAGGCCGGACGTGCTGGACAAGACCAGACGCGGCGGGAACGATGCCGTGGGTGAGGCCCCTGGGCCAGAGAGCGGGAGGTGACGATGGAACTGCACGACACCACGCCGGAGATCCTCGAGGTGACTGGGGACCGTGACGAGTTCTTCAGTCGGCTCGAGCCCGGCGACGTCTTGTTGTTCCAAGGGGCGGACTTCCTCGCCGGCCTCGCGCAGCTCACGGAACGGCGGACCTGCTACCACTCGGCTCTGTACCTCGGCGAACATCCACGGGGCGCTTCGGCCGAGCACCTGCTCGCCCACAACGTCTCGAACCTGTGGTGGGGGGACACGGCCACCCGCCTCGCCGAGGGCTACACACTGAAGCCTGCCCGGGACGAGCACGGCCGCCTGACCGACCTGGGCGGCTTCATCGATGACCTCGCCGAGCACCTCGCCGCGGCCTACCTGCGGCCATGGACCGCTGCGACGACCGGAGCGGTCTCCGGTCCGCCGTCGACACTCGTCACCCTGGGTGGGGTCGGCATCGTGACGATCGAGGACTACCTCGACCGCCACGGGCCGGAGTGGCTCTATGGACGGAACCCCGAAGACGAAAGCGACCCCGCGGTGATCGGCTCGCGCTCGGTCCACCACATCCGCTCGGTCGCCGCCCTTCGCCACCAGAGGCTGCACCAGGGGGACGCCGACGAGCGCGACAAGCTTCGATCGGACCTCCTCGACGCGGTGCTGCCCGTCGCGGCCGATGCGACCTCGTTCAACCCCGCGGAGCTCGTCTCGTTCATCCCGGACATCATGGATCGACCCGGCTACCGCGAATGGGGGCGCCTGCGAAAGCTCGCCGATCAGCGCAAGGTCCCTCTGGCCTGGTTGCTCGGCATCAGACTGATCGGCGCGCACGGCCTGAAGAGCGCTCGCGAGATCGTCCGAGAACGGTTGCGGTCGATCGACCTGCTCACGTTCCCCGATCACGCCGGAGGGCCCGGGTGGATCTGCGCGTCGTTCGTCGAGCAGGTGTACGCCGCCGCGAACCTGCAACTCGATCTCGACAAGGTGGACGAGGTTCTTCTCGGAGCCGACCAACTGCCGCTGAGCACACCCAGGGACCTGTGGGACTGCGAGCGACTCGTCCCGGTGACGCTCTGGGCCCGGGGCCCCGAGCGGTGGGCTCCGAAGGCCGTCAAGACGCAGGCGGGGCACCGCCGGACGACCCCCGGAGACGGCGACGTGGTGTCGACTGCGTCGGTGGCGGTCGCCCCCTTCGGAGCGGACGCGCCGGAGGTGCTCTCGATCGGTCCCGGGCGTTGGGTTCCCACCGCCACCGCGCCGCCGACCCGCCGGTCGGTCGATGCATTCGCCATGGAGATGTCCGACGCCCTTTGGGCATCGCGCACGTCGCCGACATGGGTCGGCGACGGGGAGACCGACGGCGATGACGGTGAAGACGGCCCCGGCCGGCGCGGCGACCCACCAGGTCTCACTGACATCATCGCCGGCGTGGCCGAGGCGATCGGCCGGGCGCCAATCGAGTTCACCCGCTCGCTCTTCGCCGGCCGGACGGACACCGCGGGTGAAGAGGGACTCGAGCCCGAGGACGATGGGCCGGTGGTCGGCGCCTGAGGAGGCCGGCTACCGGGCGGTGACTCGGCGTGCCCGCACGTCCTGGACCCGGTCGGACCAGGCGGCGGCGCCGAGGCGGTCGCAGAGGGCGTCGGCCTCGGCCAGGAGCGCCTCGGCCCGGGCCAGGTCGCCCTGCTCGCAGGCCAGCAGGGCGAGGGCCCGGTCGGCCGGGCCCAGGGTCGTGATCATCGACCCCATCACCACGAAGCGGCCCGACCACGGCGCCAACAGCGCCTCCAGCGCCGCCGCCCGCGCCGGGTCGGGCGGGAGGCGGTCGGCGAGGTCCGCGGCCATCGTGAGCACCGACGGCCAGAACTCGTTGCGGGGCAGCCGGGCCAGCAGGTCGACCACGGCGTCGAGGGACGCCTGGGCGGCGGCCTGGTCGCCGTCCTCGGCCTGGGCGATGCCGGCGCCGATGCGCCACAGCGGGTTGTGGGGCTCGGCCACGACCACGTCCTCCACGAGCGAGCGCACCTCGGCGGTGCGCTGGGCGTGGAACAGGTTGAAGTAGAGCGCGGCCTTGAAGGCGCCGTCGGCGTCGGGGATGTCCTTGGCCATGCCGTAGGCCACGGCCTCCAGGGCGAGCGCCTCGGCCTCGTCGAAGGCGCCGTCCATCTGGGCCAGGGTGCTGCGCTGCATCATGGCGAACCAGGTGGTGCGGGGATGGCCGGTGGTCTCGGCCAGCGCGGCGTGACGACGGCGGAACTCCTCGGCCGCCTCCCGGTCGCCGGCCTGGATCCCGGCCCGGAGGCGCCCGAGGAGCCCCACGTGGAGGAGGTGGTCGTCGCCGAGCGCGGCGGCGAGCTCGAGCAGCTCGTCGAGCAGGAGGCGGTTGCCCTCGATGTCGCCCTGCCAGTGCCCCACGCTCTGGCGGGTGAACAGGGCCGCCGCCAGCGGGTGGGGTTGGCCCAGGTCGCGGGCCCGCGTGACCACCTCGTCGGCGAAGGCGACCAGGGACTCACCCGCCACGGCGGCGTCGCCGCGCCCGAACTGGTTGACCTCGCCGGCCCAGGCGGCGTCCAGCTCGATGCGCAGGGCCAGGTCGCCGGCGTCGCCGAAGCGCCGCCGGGCCTCGTCGAGGAGCCCGAGGCGGGGGCCCACCAGCCGCACGGACCGGCCCCGGTCGTCGATCTCGAGGGCCACCCGGGGCAGCACGTCGACCGCGCCGAGGCGGCGAGCCTCCTCGGCCACCGCCAGGTACTGCTCCCGGGAGCCGTCCCAGTCCCCGCACACGCACCGAAGGCGGGCCCGGCGCAGGTCCAGCTCGAAGCGCTCGGCGTCCCGGAGGGAGGCCGCCACGAGCGGGTCGGCGGCGAGCCGGTCAAGGAGGTCGAGCTCCTTGTCCGGGGCGAGGTCCGCGGCGAGCCGGTCGGCGGCCGCCAGCGCGAACGCGTGGAGCTCGTCGGGGGCCACGCTGCCGCCCGCCTCGAAGGCGTGGTAGGCCGCGGCGACGACCCGCCCGGCTTCGGACGCGTGCAGTGCGAGGGCGCGGTGGCCGCGCCGGCGGCGGGGCCCGGCGACCCGGCGACGCAGCACCGACTGGTAGAGGGCGTGGCCGAAGGCGAACCGATCGTCGCCCCCAGGATCGAGGACGACCCCTCGGTGCAGCGCGGGCTCGAGGTCGTCGACCAGCTGGTGCTCGGGTGCGTCGGTGACGGCCTGCACCTCGTCCAGGGTGAACTCGACGCCGGCCAGCGACGCCGCCTCGAGGAGCGCGCGGGTGGCGGGGGCGAAGCCCTCGAAGCGCTCGTCGACCAGCGCTTCGGCCCGGGCCGACGGCTCCACGCCGCCCAGCTCGGCGATGAACGACGAGCCGTCGAACGACCGGAACTGCTGCATGACGAGCGGGTTGCCGGCGCTGAGGGCGGCGATGCGGCCGGCGTCGTCGAGCGAGCACTCCAGCCCGTGAAGGCGGAGCAGCTCGTGTGCGGCGGTGGCGTCGAGGCCAGGGAGGCTGACGGGCACGGCCTGCTCGTGGAGCTCGGCGAGCAGCCCGGCGGCGTCGTTGTCCTCGGGATCGGGCCGGGACGCGAGCACGACCCGCAGCCCGTCCGGCAGGCCCCGGGACAGGACCGAGCGGGTGAGCGCCACCGAGCTGGTCCCCGCCCACTGGAGGTCGTCGACCAGCACCACGACGGGCACCACCTCGGCCACGAGGGACAGGAGGTCGGCCACCGCCTCGAACAACCGGAACCGCGACGTCGGGTCGACCTCGGCGTCGGCGCCGCTCCCGTCACCGGCGAAGGCGGGGACGAGGCGGGCGAGCGGCTCCCGCAGCCGCAGCGGCAGCGCCGGCGCGAACCCGGGGGGCAGCTGCTGGACGGCGGCCGAGAGGATCTGACCCCAGGCCTCGTAGGGCAGGTAGCGCTCGGGGCTGTGGCGGCCGTAGAGGGTGATCGCGCCCGTGGCCCCGACCCGGGCGGCCAGCGCCGCCAACAGGTGGGTCTTGCCCGCCCCGGGCTCGGCCACCACCACGGCGACGCGATCGCCGTCGGAGCGATCAAGAGCACAGAGCCCTTCGAGCTCCTGGAGGGGCTGGTCGCGGCCGACGCAGGCGCGGCCAGAGAACGGAGCGAGCGCTGCGCTCACGGGCACGACTGCGGGACCGTCGGTCGCGGCCATCGACTCGGCGAAGGCCGCCCACGGGTCCGCCGGTGCCGGCCCGTCGCCCAGTCGCAGCAGGTCCTGCTCGGCCGCCCGGATCTCAGGGCCGGGATCCATGCCGAGGTCCTCGACCAGGCGCCGGCGGGCGCGCTGCAACGCCTCGAGCCCGTCGGCGCTGCGCCCCGAGGCCCCCAGGGCCCGGGCCAGGAGCGCCCAGCGGTGCTCGTCGTACGGGGTCCGGGCCACGAACACCTCGAGGTGGTCCACGGCCTCCCGCGACCGACCCTGCTCCACGAGGAGCGCGGCCAGACGCTCCTCGGCCCGCCCCCGCCGCTCGAGCAGCGCCCGCCGCAGCGGCTCGACGAAGGGCAGGTCGCCGACGCCCTCCAGGGGCTCGCCCATCCAGAGGGCGAGGGCCTCCTCCAGCACCTCGACGTTGGCGCCGGCGAGGCCCTGGCGCTCGGCGGCCGCGGCCTCGTTCACGAGGGCCTCGAAGCGGGCCAGGTCGACGTGGCGGGCCGACGCGTCGAGGCGGTAGCCCGCACCGGCCGTCTCCAGCCGCACCGGCGCCGGCAGCTGCTTGCGCAGGTGGGAGACCTGCACCTGCACGACGTTCACCGCGCTCGCCGGCGGGTCGTACCAGAGGCCGTCGACGAGGCGGTCCATGGACACGACGTGGCCGAGCTCGGCGGCGAGCATGGCGAGGACCCCCCGCCGCCGCGGGCCGCCCGGCGCGGTGGGGCCGTCCGGCGTGCCGTCGACGACGACCGGACCGAGCACTCGCACCAGCGGCCCACGTGCCCCCGTCCCCACATCCTCAAGGTACCCGGCCGGTGTGACCCGGCCCGGCGGGCCCGCCACGAGGATGCAGCCCCGCCGGTGGGTCGACGGCGCCAGGTGGCGGGTACCGTGCTCGGATCATGGCTGCGAAGAAGGCGCCTCCCGGCCCCGAACCCACGCTCGTGCTGCTGGTGCGGCACGGGCAGACGCCCACCACCGGCACCACCCTCCCGGGGCGGGCCCGGGGCCTGCACCTCGCCGAGAAGGGGCACGAGCAGGCCGCCGCGGCGGCCGAGCGGATCCGGCCGCTGGCCGACAAGGTGAAGGCGGTCTACGCCTCGCCCCTCGAGCGCACGCAGGAGACCGCCGCCCCCATCGCCAAGGCGGTGAAGAAGCGGGTGCGCACCGACGCCGGCCTGATCGAGTGCGACTTCGGCACCTGGACCGGGGCCAACCTGAAGGACCTGGCCAAGCTCCCCGAGTGGAAGACGGTGCAGCGCTACCCGAGCGGCTTCCGCTTCCCCAAGGGCGAGTCCTTCGCCGAGATGCAGGCCCGCATCACCGGCGCCATCGACCGCCTCGTGGCCCGGCACCCCGGCGGGACGGTGGTGGCGGTGTCCCACGCCGACCCGATCAAGGCGGCCGTTGCCCAGGCGCTCGGCACCCACCTCGACCTGTTCCAGCGCATCGTCATCTCGCCCTGCTCGGTCACCGCCATCCTCTACACGGCCACCGGGCCCGTCGTGCTGTCGGTGAACTCCACCGGCGGCGACCTGACCGCCCTCGCCCCGTCATGACCCGCACCCAGGAGGCACGCACATGAGCTCGTCGTTCCGCTTCGACGAGCCCGAGATCTTCACCGCGGGCGCCCTCGGCGAGCCCGGGGCCCGCACGTTCTTCTTCCAGGTGACCGAGGCGGGCCAGGTGGTCAGCCTCAAGTGCGAGAAGCAGCAGGTCGCGGCCCTCGCCCAGTACCTCGCCGAGCTGCTGGCCGACCTGCCCCCGGTGGCGGCGGCGCTCTCGCCGGCGCAGCTCGGCCTCGTCGAGCCCGTCCTCGCCGAGTGGGTGGCGGGCTCGATGGGCGTGGCCTACGACGAGGACGACGAGCGCTTCGTCATCGTCGTCGACGAGCTCGTCGACGAGGAGGAGCCGCCCGAGTCGCCGGGCGTGGCCCGCGTCCGCCTCACGCCGGCGCAGGTGGCGGCGTTCATCCCGTGGGCCGAGGAGCTGGTCGGCCAGGGCCGGCCGCTGTGCCCGCTGTGCGGCCGCCCGATGGACCCCGAGGGCCACGCCTGCCCCCGCACCAACGGCCACCACCGGCCCAGCTGACCCGGGTGGGCATGCCAGGCGACCACGCCGACGAGCTGCACCTCCTCCGTGAGGCCGAGCTCGTCATCGAGGGCCGCATGCCCTGGAGCTCGAACGCCACCTTCCTGGTCGAGCTGCACCTCGACGACCGCACCGGCCGGGCCATCTACAAGCCCCACCGCGGCGAGCGGCCGCTGTGGGACTTCCCGCCCGGCCTGGGCAAGCGCGAGGTGGCGGCGTGGGAGCTGGCGGTCGCCCTCGGATGGGACGTCGTGCCACCGACGGTCCTGCGCGACGGCCCGCTCGGCGAGGGCTCGGTGCAGCAGTTCGTCGACGCCGACTTCGAGCAGCACTACTTCACCCTGCTCGAAGACGAGGCCCTGCACCCGCAGCTGCGGCGCATGGCGGCGTTCGACATCGTGGCCAACAACACCGACCGCAAGGGCGGGCACTGCCTGCTGGGCGCCGACGGCCACCTCTACGGGATCGACCACGGCCTCGCCTTCCACGAGGACTTCAAGCTCCGCACCGTGATCTGGGACTTCGCCGGCGAGCCCGTGCCCGACGACCTCCTCACCGACCTCGACGCGCTGGTGGCACGTGGCGTGCCCGCTCCCCTGGAGTCCCTGCTGACACCGGTCGAGTGCCGGTCCGTGCTCTTCCGGGCCCGGCGGCTCGTCGAGGCCGGGTGCTTCCCGGTCGACACCTCGGGACGCCAGTACCCCTGGCCCCTCGTCTGAGAGAGCGTCAGCCGGCGTCGGCCACCACCGCCGGGCGCGCGTGCACGGTGCTGGTGACGACACGGTCCCGACCGCCCCGCTTGGCCTCGTAGAGCGCGGCGTCGGCCCGTCCCACCAGCGCATCGAGGTCGATCGCGTTCTCCGGGAAGCAGGCGACGCCGGCGCTGACGGTGATGGGGACGGCCTCGACGCCGTCGCGCAGGCGCGCCCGGACCCGCTCGGCGAAGGCCGAGGCCCCCGCACCGTCCACCCCCGGCAGGAGGACCACGAACTCCTCACCGCCGTAGCGCGCCGCGATGTCCTCACGGCGGGCCAGCTGCTCGAGCCCGGCGCCCACCTGGCGCAGCACCTCGTCCCCTCGCTGGTGCCCATGGGTGTCGTTGACGGCCTTGAAGTGGTCGACGTCGACGAGCACGACGCTCAGCGGGGCACCGGCGCGCTGCGCCCGCGAGAACTCGCGCTCCAGCGCGGCGTCGAACTCCTGGCGGTTGCACAGCCCGGTGAGGCCGTCGTGGCGGGCGAGGCGGTCGACCTCGCCGAGCAGCATCCGGGTGCGGAGGGACATCGCCGCATGCGAGGCCGACTGGACCAGCGTGGTGAGGGTGGACGCGGGCAGGCCGCTCCAGCGCGAACCCGCCCACTCGGCCACGAGGACCCCGACGGGCTCGCCATTGGCCACGAGCGGGACGACCACGACGTTATGGGCCAGCGGCAGCATCGTGTCCACGAGCGCGTCGTCCACCGGGTCCAGTGACCGCACCAGCGCCGGCGCACCGGTGCGGCGGCACTCGCCGATCACCCCGCCGACATCGTCGGGAAGCGGCGGCGCCTCGAACCACAGGCACACGCCGTCGTCGGACACGGCCCCGAGGACCTGCTCGCCCTCGGTGGCCAGCACGAGGGCACGGTGGAAGCGCAGGCGGTCGTGGACGTGGGTGGCGAGCACGGCGCAGATCTCCGCCGGCCACTCCTCGCGCTCGAGGTCCGAGCTGAGGTCGAGGAGCGACTGGATCTGGCGGCGACTGTGGTTGAGACCACGCTCGTTGAGCGACGAGAAGGCGGCGGCGCCGATGGCCAGGACGAGCAGGGTCGACGCCCGGAAGGCCACGGCCTGCTCCTCGCCGGTGTGCTCGCCGTGGAGGTAGTAGGCCATCACGGCCGACGAGCCGCCCACCATCAACAGGGCGTGCCAGATGGCCACCTTCAGGCCGGTCCGGTACGAGGCGACCAGGGTGACGGCCACGATGTGGAAGTAGATGAGGAAGACCAGGGGGCTGTCGAGACCTCCGGTCTGCACCACGACGTAGGCGAGGAAGACGCCGTCCACGACCAGCAGCGCCGACACCGCCAGCAGCCCGCGCCACCCCAGCTTGCGCCGGGTGAGCTCGACCGCGGTGGTGAGCCCGGCGTACAGGACGGCAGCGAGGAACACCGTCCGCGAGGGGTCCGAGACCAGCTCGTCGACCACACCGACGGCGATGATCACGCTGGCGGCGATGGCCAGGCGGGCGATGAGCAGGACCGCGAGCCGGTCCGAGAGCGGGACCAGATCGGCGTCGTGCTCGTCCCGCCCGGTCACTTGAACCTCAGGCGCTCGCCCTGGTCGAGGGGCGCGTCGGCGAGCTTGCGCTCGTGGCGCTCGGCGCGGTGCTGGAAGGCCAGGAAGGCGATGACGGCCACGGCGATGACGAGCGGCCAACCGAAGTTGCGGGCGTCGCGCCGGGCCGCGTCCACCAGATCCTCCGACGGCGACACCCCGAACAGGAAGGCGGCCACCACGCAGGCGACGACGGCGAGCGCCGCGGCCGCGAGCACGAGCCCGACCGTGTGCGAGATGCGGCCGACCTCGTGGCCGCCCCATCGAGTCATCCCTGCCCTCATCGGCGGGGCGACGGCGATCTGAAGGCCCCCCGCCCCGGTCGCGGTGCCCGATCGCGTCCCGCGGGGCGGTTACGCCCCGAGCACGCGCTCGAGGTAGGGGTTGGCGAAGGTGCGGGCGGGGTCGAGGCGCTCGCGGGCCTCGAGGAAGTCGTCCCAGCCCGGGTACCGGGCTGCGAGCGACTCGGCGGTCTGGAAGTGCACCTTGCCCCAGTGCGGGCGGCCCCCGTAGTCGTCCATGATCGCCTCGACCCCCGAGAAGTAGGGCTCCTGGGGCGTCCCCCGGTACACGTGGACGGCGAGGTAGCCGGTCTCGCGTCCGGAGGCCGGGCTGAGGGGGATGTCGTCGGCCGCCACCGCCCGCACCTCCACGGGGAACAGCAGCGGCAGGCGCTCCTCCTTCACCAGGGCCCGCACCCGGTTCAGGGCCTCGGGCACCGCTTCGAGGGGGACGGCGTACTCCATCTCGACGAAATGCACGAGGCGGGGGCTGGCGAAGACCTGGGGGCTGGGCTCGATGTACTCCACCCGCCCGGCCGACGGCAGCGCCTTGCCGAGGCGGCGCACCGCATCGGGCCGGCGACGGGCCACCCGGTTTGCCGCGCCGAAGGCGATGTTGTCGTAGAGCACCCCGTTGCGCCACCGCATCCACGGCGTCCGGGGCTGCACGGGCTCGTCGGTCCGCCGGTTCCTCTTGGTCAGGGCCCAGCGGGTGTTGGGCACCCACAGCAGCTCGAAGTGGTCGTTGCGGTCGAGGTGGCCGTCCCAGTCGTCGAGCACCTCGTCGACGAGCATCGGCTCCTCGACGGCGTGCAGGTTGAACGCCGGCACGCACTGGAGGGTGAGCTCGGACACGAGCCCGAGCGCGCCGAGGCCCACCCTCGCCACCCGGAGCAGATCGGGATCGTCGTCGACCGCACACGCGACGATCGAGCCGTCACCGGCGATCAGCCGCATCCCCACGATGGTCGTGGCGAGGTTGCCGAAGCGACGGCCGGTGCCGTGGGTGGCCGTGGCGGTGGCCCCGGCGATCGACTGGTAGGCGATGTCGCCCAGGTTGGGCATCGCCGCCCCCCGCTCGGCCAGCAGGCGATTGAGCTCGGTGAGGCGGATGCCCGCCTGCACGGTCGCCCGGCAGGTCGCGGGGTCGAACGACAGCAGGCGCCCGTAGTCGCGCAGGTCGACCAGGTGGCCGTCGGTGCAGGCGATGTCGGTGAACGAGTGGCCGGCCCCGACCGCCTTCACCCGGCGTCCGGCGGCGGCGGCCCGCCCCACGATCGCCACCAGCTCGGCCTCGGTGCGGGGCCGCTCGATCGAGTGGGGCGCGCATCGCTGGTTCCCCGCCCAGTTCGTCCAAGCGCGTCGACCCACGCCCGCACGCTAGGGCAGGCGGGGCGGGCCCCCGACCCGAGGGTGGACGCGCAACGGGGCACCGGCGCCGAAGCGCCGGTGCCCCGTCGGGCACTGCTCAGGACTGCGGTGGCGTCAGCCTCGGGCCTGGAGGGCCTCGATGAGCTTGGGCAGCACCTTGTGCACGTCGCCAACGATGCCGAGGTCGGCGATCGAGAAGATCGGGGCCTCGGCGTCCTTGTTGATGGCGATGATGTTCTTCGAGCCCTTCATGCCCACCATGTGCTGGGTGGCGCCCGAGATGCCGGCGGCGAGGTACACCGTCGGCTTCACGACCTTGCCGGTCTGGCCCACCTGGTACGAGTAGGGCACCCAGCCGGCGTCGACGATGGCCCGCGACGCGCCCGGGGCGGCCTTGAGGAGCTTGGCCAGCTGCTCGATCATCTCGTACTTGTCGGACTCGCCCAGGCCACGACCGCCGGAGACGACCACGGCGGCGTCGTCCAGGGACGGGCCCTCGCGCTCCTCGACGTGGCGCTCGGTGATGGTGGCGCCACCCGAGTTCCCCAGGTCGGGCACCGACAGGGACGCGACCTCGGCCGGGCCGCCGCCGCTCTCGGCGGGCTCGAAGGACTTGGGCCGGAACAGCGCCAGGTGCGGGCCGGCGGCGCTGAACTTGGTGGAGACGTTGGTCGACCCACCGAACACCGGCTCGACCACGACGATCGAGTCGCCGTCGACGGTGATGTCGACGTTGTTGGTGATGACGGTGCGATCGAGCTTGGCCGACAGGCGGCCGGCGATGTCGCGGCCGTCGTAGGTGGTGCCGAACATGATGAGGTCGGGGCTGGCCCCACCCTCGATGGCGGCGGCCATGGCGGCCGCGACGGGGACACCGGGCAGCGCGCCGGCGAGGTCGCCGGTGGCGTGCACCTTGGTGACGCCGTGGGCGCCGAGCTCCGCGGCGACCGCGGTGGCGTCGCCGCCGAGGACGGCCTCGACGTTGTCCGCGATCTCGCGGGCCTTGGCCAGCATCTCGAGGGTGATGGGCAGGACCTTGCCCTCGCGTTCTTCAGCGAGGACCCAAACGGTGGAGAGAGCCATGATCAGTCCTCCTACAGAACTTTGAGCTGGTCGAGGAACTCGACGATCTTGAGGTGCGCTTCGCCCTCGTCTTCGATGATCTCGCCGGCCTGACGGGCTTCCGCGGCGGACACGTCGACGATCTCCTGCTGGCCACCGGCCCAGCCGACCGACCCGGCGTCGAGGCCGAGGTCGGCGACGGTGAGCTCGTCGACCGGCTTGCTCTTGGCGGCCATGATCCCCTTGAACGAGGGGTAGCGGGGCTCGACCACGCCGGCGGTCACGGAGACCACGGCCGGCATCGGGCACTCGACGTCGTCGAAGCCCTGCTCGGTCTGGCGCTGGACGGACACCTTGCCGTCGCCCACGGCGATCTGCTTGGCGAAGGTGACCGAGGGCAGGTCGAGGAGGCCGGCGAGCTGCTCGGGCACGGTGCCCGTGTAGCCGTCGGACGACTCGGTGGCGGTCAGCACCAGGTCGGGCTCGGCCCGCTTGATGGCGGCGGCCAGCACCTTGGCGGTGCCCAGCGAGTCCGTGCCGGCCAGGGCCGGGTCGGACACGAGGATGGCCTTGGCCGCACCCATGGCGAGGGCGGTGCGGATGCCGCCGACCTCGCTGTTCGGGGCCATGGAGACGAGGGTCACCTCGCCACCACCGGCGGTGTCGACCAGCTGGAGGGCCATCTCCACCCCGTACGAGTCGGACTCGTCGAGGATGAGCTTGCCGTCCCGCTTGAGGGTCTTGGTCTCGGGATCCAACTGCCCGGGCTCGGCCGGGTCAGGGATCTGCTTCACGCAGACAACGACGTTCATGACGTCGATTGTCGGTCGCGACCCGGCGGGCCGACAAATCCGCAGGGCGCTCTCGGGCCCGAGCGGCCCTTCCGAGCGGGAAGTGGGCCCGAGCGGCCCACCAGAGCGGGAGATGCGAGCGGCGGTACTGTCGCTGCCGTCGTGAAGATCCTGCTGCTGGTCAACTCGTCGGCGTCGTCGGTCACCGCCCGGGCGCGCGTCGTCATCCGCAAGGCCCTCAGCGCGGACCACGAGGTCACCCTCGCCGAGACCACCCGCCGCGGCCACGCCACCCGCCTGGCCATGGGCGCGGCGGCCGCGGGGACCGACGTGGTCGTCGTCCTGGGCGGCGACGGCACCCTCAACGAGGCGGCCAACGGCCTCGCCGGCACCGACACCGCGCTCGCGCCGCTGCCCGGCGGTTCGACGAACGTGTTCGCCCGACAGCTCGGCCTCCCCGACGACCCCATCGAGGCGACGGGCGACCTGCTCGCCGCGCTCGACGCCGACACCATCCGCCCCATCGGCCTCGGCGTGGTCAACGGGCGCTACTTCGTGTTCCACGTCGGCATCGGCTTCGACGCCGCCCTGGTGGCCCAGGTCGAGCGACGTGCCGCACTGAAGCGCTACGCCGGCCACGCCCTCTTCGCCTACGCCGGCCTCGACACGTGGGCCCGCCACTACGACCGCAGCCGGCCCCACTTCGCCCTCCACCACGCCGACGGCTCGGTGGTCGACGACGCCTACATGACCGTCGTGCTCAACACGAACCCTTACACCTACGTGGGCAACCGGCCCTTCAACCTCGCCCCCGACGCCACCCTCGACCGACCGCTCACGTCGGTGAGCGTGCGCTCGATGCGCACCCTGCGCTTCCTGAGCCTGATGTCGTCGGCGCTCGGCTCGGGCGCCCGCCTGCGCTCGTCGAAGTGGGTGGACTACCGCCCCGACGTGTCCGCGCTGACCGTCAAGGGGTTCGGACCGTTCCCCTACCAGGTCGACGGCGACTACCTGGGCGAGATCGACGAGCTCGTCTTCCGCCACGAGCCCGACGCCCTCCGCCTCGTCCTCCCCCTCTGAGCACACCCTTCGTTCTGGTAGCGAGTCTGCAACACAGGCGTTGCCAAGTAGGTACCCGAACGAGGGAAGGAGTCGGGAGGAGTCCTGCGCTCAGGCGTCGAGCGCCGCCCTCGCGACGTCGGGCACGTTGGTGACCACGCCGTCGGTGCCCCAGGCGGCGAGCTCGACGATGCGCGCGGGATCGTCGATGGTCCAGGTGTTCACCGCCAGGCCGGCGGCGTGGGCCCGCTCGACGAGGGCCTCGTCGACCATCGGCACCCAAGGATGGATGGCCCGATGGCCGTGGGCGGCGGCCACGTCGACCGCCTCGCCGCCCTGCGGGTCGAGCACCAGGTACGCGGTGGGGATCTCGGGCGCCTGCTCGTGGACGGCGTCGACGGTGGACAGGTCGAAGCACGACACGAGGTAGCGCTCGACGTCGCCCCGCCGGCGGACCTCGGCGACCACGTCGGCCACCACCGCCATGGAGGGGTCGTACGCCTCTTCGGGGGGAAGGTTCTTGATCTCGATGTTCACGCCCATCCCCTCGCAGGCGTCGAGGGCCTCGGCCAACGACGGCACCACGGGGTCGATGTCCGACCGGCGCAGGTGGTGCACCGCCCGCCCGTCGGGCAGGGCCTCGTCGTGCAGGATGACGAGGGCGCCGTCGGCGGTGCGGCGGACGTCGAGCTCGACCCAGTCGGCGCCGAGCGCTCGGGCGCCTTCGAAGGCGGCCACGGTGTTCTCGGGGAACGCGGCGGACGCGCCGCGGTGGGCGATGACGAGGGTCATGGGAACAGGTGCTCCTGGGGTTGGTGAACGGGGTTCACCCCTTGCGGCACAAGGGATTTCGGCCGTTCGACGACTCTGTGAACTCTCGGAGAAAAACTGCTTGCTACTGTTGTTACCGGGCGGTAAGGTGACGCCCGTCCCCGCCGCACCAACGCCGCAGATCCGCGTGGTGACGGCATGTGAACGAAATCACGAACGTGTGATCGACTCCTTGGAGGAGCGGTGGCTCTCACCCTGCCGGTAACCATGGAAAATGAGGACTGGCGCGTTGATGCCGCCTGCCGGGACACCGATCCCGACCTCTTCTTCCCCGTGGGCACCACGGGCCCGGCCATCGAGCAGATCGCCTCGGCGAAGGCCGTCTGCGGCGAGTGCGACGCCCAGTCCGAGTGCCTGGAGTTCGCCTTGGCCACCAACCAGGACTCCGGCGTGTGGGGCGGCACCTCCGAAGAGGAGCGCCGCAAGCTGCGCAAGGCCTGGCTGGCCCGCCGCCGCAAGGCCTCCTGAGCCACCCCCAGATCGTCGGCGCCGACTCCCCCCTCGGCGCCGCACCCTGCTGACGACCCCCCGCCCCGGGGGGTCGTTCCGCGTCCGGGCACCGGTCGACGCGCTCGCCCCACCTCGCGCGGGTACCCCCTCCGCCGCCCCGGGGCGTGCACGACCGCTCAGCCGTCGCCGGGCACCCGGGTGCCCTCGGCGGCGATCGGCCAGGTCGCCCCGACCGGCACGTGCAGCTGCACCACGGTGCCCGAGCCCGGGCCGTCGCTCTTGTGCATGGTGATGGTCCCGTTGAGCTCGGTCTCGACCAGGGTGCGCACGATGGACAGACCGAGGCCCGTCGAGCTCTCCATGGAGAACCCCGGGGGCAGGCCGGCGCCGTCGTCGGTGACGGTGACCACGAGCTCGCGCCCGCGGTAGCCGAGCTCGATCACCACCTCGCCCGACACCGGTGCGTCCGACGACGGGTAGGCGTGCTCGACCACGTTCTGGAGCAGCTCGGTGATCACCATCGCGAGGGGTGTGGCCACCGTCGCGGGCAGCTCTCCGGCGCCGCCCTCGAGGCGGAAGTGCACCCGGTTGTCCGACGGCAGCAACCCCTCCTCCACCATGCGCAGGAGGGGGCGGAGGATGTCGACGAAGGGCACCACCTCGCCCGCTTCCCGGGACAAGATGTCGTGCACCAGGGCGATGGACTGGATGCGCTGGACCGACTCGTCGACCGCCGCCCGGGCCTCCGGGTTGGACAGCCGCCGGCTCTGGAGCCGGAGCAGCGACGAGATGGTCTGGAGGTTGTTCTTCACCCGGTGATGGATCTCGCGGATGGTCGCCTCCTTCGAGAGCAGGAGGCGGTCCCGGCGGCGCAGTTCGGAGATGTCGCGCAGCAGCACCAACGCCCCCGACACCTCGCCCCGCTCGATCAGCGGGATGCAGCGCACCACGACGGTGATGCCGGTGCCCCGCTCGACCTCCTCGGTGACGGGAATGGCGAACGACCACGCGGTGCGGGCGATGTCGTCCCCGAGGCCCAGCTCGGCGAGGTGGCGGCCCTCCAGGCTGGCGTGGATGCCGATGCGGTGCAGCGCCGACACGCCGTTGGGTGACGTGAACTCGATCCGGCCGACCCGGTCGAGCACGATGGTGCCGTCGCCCACCCGAGGGTTCTCCTCGGAGCGGCTGTGCTCGTCGGTGAAAGGAAAGTCGCCGGCGGCGATCATCCGGGCGAAGCGGTTGAACAGCTCGACGTAGGTCCGCTCGAGCTCGCCCGGTGCCCGCCCGATCGACGGCGTCGACTCACGGGTGAGCACGGCCAGGATGCGACCGTCGTGGCGCACCGGGATGCACTGGACCCGCACGCGCTCGCGCAGGGCCGCGATCTCGATCTCGCCTTCGATGAGCTCGTCGAGCCGGTACGAGCGCGCCACCTGCGGGCGCTCGCTGTCGCTGAGGACCTCACCGACCCAGTCACGGCGGTAGAGGGTCTGGCTTGTGGTGGGGCGGATCTGGCCGAGGATGACGAAGCGCTCCTCGGCGCTGTCCACCCCGTCGCCCGAGACCGGGGCGAACAGAAGGAGGTCGGCGAAGCAGAGGTCGGCGAGCAGGCCCCAGCTGGCGACGAGACGATGGAGGTGCGCGACGTCGTCCTCGCTGAGGGAGGTCTGGCGGCGGGCCAGCTCGGCGAGGCTCGGCATGGCGGAATGCTACGGCCCCGCCCTGCGGACGACGCGGTGCTACTCCGGCAGGGAGAGCTGGACCTCGCCATCGGGACCGAGTGGCCAGCCGGGGTTGTGGGCCACCTCCCAAGCGTGGCCGTCGGGGTCGAGGAACACGCCCGTGTAGCCACCCCAGAAGGTCTCGGCCCCGAGGCGTCCGATGGTGGCGCCGGCGTCGGCGGCCTCGGCCAGGACGGCGTCGACCTCCTCGGGGCTGCGGACGTTGTGGGCCAGCGTGATGCCGCCCCACCCGCCGCCGTCCTCCACGGCGCTGTCGTGGGCCAGCGACTCGCGGCTCCAGAGGCCGATCACCATGCCCCCGGCGGGGAAGAAGACCACCTCGTTCTCCGCGATGCCCTCCCACCCGAGGGCCTCGTAGAAGGCGCGGGCCCGGTCGAGATCGGCGACGCCGAGGGTCACGAGCGACAGGCGCTGTTCCATCGCCGCACCTTACCCAGGCCTACCCCGCCGGGAGCAAACGTATGTTCGGCCCCCGGACGGGTAGGTTCCCCGCGTGGCCGACGCCTTCTTCCCCTACCGGTTCGACAAGCGCTTCTTGGCCGTGTGCCTTCCCTTCGGGGCCCGTCCCGGCCGAGACGGCGTGCACGTCGGCGACGACCGCTTCCGGGCGACCTTCGGCTTCCTGAAGGTCGACACACCGCTGGCCAACGTCGCCGGCGGCCACATCACCGAGGGCTATCGCTGGTGGACCTCCGTCGGCCCCCGGCTGTCCGCCGCCGACGACGGTCTCACCTTCGGCACCAACCACGACCGCGGCGTCTGCGTGCACTTCCACGAGCGGGTCAAGGGCTTCGGGCCCCGACCGCACTCGGCGCTCACGGTGACCGTCGAGGACTGCCAGGGCCTCGTCGACCTACTCGGACTCGACGAGCCGACCGCGCCGTAGAACGCTCTGGCAGGACGCCTGCGGACTAGAACGCCGACGGGGGCGCGGGACGCCTCCGACCACGCGGCACGAGGGCCAGGAGGATCGCGGCGATGCCGAGGAGCACCACCACCGCCCCGGCGACGGCGCCGCCGACGCCGCGGTCCTCCGCGGGCGACGCCGCGGGCGCAGCCGCCTCCCCTTCCCCGCCGTCGTCCGGCGGAGCGGTCGTGGGAGCGACCGTGGTCGGCGGCGAGGGGTCCACCACCCGCAGGACGCCACGCATCTCGTCGGGGAAGAACTCGCAGAAGACCTCGAAGGTCCCCGGTTCGTCGGCGACCACCTCGGCGCTCGTGCCGGCGAAGGTGCCCTGCTCCGCGCCGGGCGCGATGGGGCCGGTCGCCAGGGTGCCGTCAGTGGCCACGAGCGAGTGCTCGAGCCCACCGACGTTGGCGACCGAGAGGGTGGTGCCGAGCGCGACCTCGAGGTCGGCCGGGTCGAAGCGGCGCGTCTCCCCTTCCCGGAATTCGTCGTAGGCCTGGATACGCACGGTGTCCGGCGGGTCGGCGCCGGGATCCACCTCGACCAGGGCGTTCATGGTCGAGGGGTTGATACGGCAGAACACCTCGAACGAGCCAGGGACCGAGAAGATGACCTCCCCCGAGGAACCGGGCTGGATCTCCCCGGTGTCGAACGTGCCCCCGCGGTCGGTGATGGTGTGGGGTCGATCCGAGTTGTTCGGGAAGACGATCGTGTCCCCCACCGTGATGGCCTCGTCGGGCACGGTGATGCCGAAGCTGAAGATCTCGCCCTCGTGCTCGAGGGCTTCCGAGGCGCCTTGGGTCACAGCCGCCGACGACCCCGACGTCGCCGACGTCGCCGGCTCGGCGGCGACCCCGACCACCGGCACGGCGAGGAGGGCCGGCGTGAGCACGAGCGCGGCACCCGCGACGAGCGACGCCACCCCGAGGCCGATGCCGGTGCGGGTCATCCGGGAACGCGTGCTCCAGCGCATGTCAGAGCGACCTCGTGTACTCGACGACGGCGGCGATCTCTTCCTCGCTCAGACGGTCGCCGAACGACGGCATCCCACCCTGGCCCTCGACGACGAGGGTCGTCTGGTCGGCGGCGTCGGGGAAGGCGGCGACGACCGCGCCTCCCGACAGCGTCGGGCCGACGCCGCCGCCACCGTCGGCGCCGTGACAGGCGGCGCACTCGTCGGCGTACACCGCGGCGCCGTCGCGGGCGACGGGCTCGGCACCGTCCGTCGCCGCCCCGTCCGCCGCCGGGGCGGCCGCCGGCGGAGCGGCCGGCTCGTTGGCGAAGAGGAGCACGACGGTGGCCACGGTCGCGAGCACGGCGAACACCTCGACGATCGCCACCACGACCCGCAGCGGCCTCCCGGTCCCCGCCGCCGTCATCGCCGGCTCACCGCAGCGACCCGTCGAAGGTGGTGAAGAACCAGAAGCTGCTGGTGAACCAGAGCAGGACGAGGAGCGTGAACACGGTGCCGCCGACGAACGGCAGCAGCCAACCCAGCCGGCCGATGCGCACCGCCGACACCTTGACGACGAAGGCGCCGTAGAAGAGGCACCCGGCGATCGAGTGGATGAACACGCGGTTCACCCCGGGATCGATGTCGAAGCCGATCGACCACAGGCAGTGGTAGGCCACGGGCAGCGTGCAGAGGAAGGCCAGGGTGCCCGTGAGGCGGTGGATGTCGCCCAACCACGGCGGCGCCGGCGTCCGGAACCGCCCGTAGAGGCGCCCGGCGCTGACGAGTTGGGCCACCGCGAACAGCACGGCGAGGGTGGCGGCCCAGACCTTGAACTGGAGCTGACCCGAGAAGAACGCCGTGAGGGCGGTCTCGCCCGTGGGGTCGTGCACCCGCCCGTAGGCGCCGAGCAGCACCGCGGTGGCCGCCCCGGCGACGAACACGCCGACGACCGCACCCGTCCCCTTCGCCGAGCCTGCGCCCGTCGCCGCAGTGGTCACGATCCCCCCGGATGGCCGCCGCCCCCATACGGACCGGCGACTCGGGGAGTGTAGGAGACCGGGGCCGACGGCGCTGGGGCGGGTCAGCCGAGCGCGGGCAGATCGCGCGTGGCGACCACGTCCGTGCCGGTGCGACAGACGTCGGCGAGCACCACCTCGCCGAGGGCCACCGGGGCACGGAGGCGGACCGTGGCGAGCTCCCGGCACACCTCGAGCACGAGCTCCTTCGGCACGGCCTCGACCGTGCGCACCGGGAGTCGGGGCCACCGGGCACCGTCGACCGCGACCGTGGTGGTCACGAGACGGCGGGGGTCGGTGTGCTCCTGCACCGCGAAGGTGCGACCCTTGCGGCAACTGAAGCCCCGGACCTCGACGATGTCCCCGTCGGCGCCCTCGTCCACCTCGAGCCGGCACCCCAGAGGGCAGCCGATGCACAGGTAGCCGTGGGTGGTCACCCTGGCGCCCGGGTCCGGCTCCGGGTTCGGGTTTGAACTCGGGCTCAGGTCCGGGTTCATCGGGGTCTCGGCCGCGGTCACCGGGCCACGACCTCCACCTGGAGGGCGTCGCCGTGGAAGTCGGCGAGCAGCGCCGGACGCAGCTTCAGGCGCACCATCTCGGCGGGCACGACGTAGCGCAGCTTGCGCTCGTGCACGACACGGCCATCGGGGGTGCTGAGACGCAGGGTGGACTGCTCGAGGGGCCGACGCACCCGCAGGTACACCGTGTGCTCCCGGTGGGTCGAGACCGTCTGGGGCACGCAGTAGGCGACGTTGGTCGCCGCCTGGAGGCACACGTTGTCGGCGGCCGGGCGGTGACCGATGGCGTACCCGCCGGCCGAAGTGCCCGCCACCGTCGCCTCCGCGCTCACGTAGTCGACGAGGTCGTGGATGTGCACCACGTTGCCGCAGGCGAAGACCCCGTCACGGGACGTCTCCATCGCACTCGTGACGACCGGCCCCTGGGTGACGGGGTCGAGCCGGAGGCGGAGCTGGCGCGAGATTTCGTTCTCGGGGATGAGCCCGACCGAGATGAGCAGGGTGTCGCAGGGCACCTCCCACTGGCGCTCCAGAACGGGTTGCAGGTGCTCGTCGACCGGGGCGACGGTCACGTGGTCCACCCGGTCGCGACCGTGGATCCCCACGACCGTGGTGGACAGGTGCAGCGGGATGTCGAAGTCGTGCAGGCAGGTGACGATGTTGCGGGCCAGGCCGTTGGCGTGCGCCAGGAGCTCGAACACGCCCACCACCTCGACGCCCTCGAGGGCGAGGCGGCGGGCCATGACGAGACCGATGTCACCCGAGCCGAGGATGGCCACCCGGCGGCCCGGCAACACCCCCCGGAGGTTGACCAACCGCTGGGCGAGACCGGCGGTGAAGACGCCGGCGGGCCGGTCGCCCGGGATGCGGATAGCGCTGCGGGTGCGCTCGCGGGCACCCATGGCCAGCACCGTCGCCCCCGTCTCCACGAACGCGACGCCGTGCTCCCCGGAGAGGAGCTTCGCCCTGCCGTCGGCGAGGTCCATGAGGTAGGCGTCGCAGAGCACGTCGACGCCGTGATCGAGCGCCTCGTGCAACACCCGGTGCGCGTACTCCGGGCCGGTGAGCTCCTCGCCGAAGTGGTGCAGCCCGAAGCCGGCGTGGATGCACTGCAGCAGGATGCCGCCGGCCTCCGGCTCGCGATCGACCACCAGGACCCGCTCGGCCCCGGCTTCTCGCGCCGCGAGCGCGGCTCCGAGCCCGGCGGGGCCGCCACCGGCCACCACCACGTCGTAGCGGTCGTGGAGCACGTGGGGCCGCGCGTCGATCATCGTTGCGCTCCGGGACCGGTCACGACGAGGGCTCCGAGCGGTCCAGCACCAACCAGGAGTCGCCGCCCCGCTTGGTGACCGAGGTGAGGGGCAGGTCGAGCGCGGCGGCCAGTACGGCCATGCAGCGATCGGTGCAGAACCCGCCCTGGCAACGCCCCATGCCCGCACGCGTGCGGAACTTGAGCCCGTCGAGCGTGTGGGCGCCGCGGGCGATGGCCTCTCGGACCGCGCCCTCGGTGACCATCTCGCAGCGGCAGAGGATGCGCCGGTGGGCGGGCTCGTCGGCGGCCAGCGCCTGCTGAGCGGCATCGTCGAGGTGGGCGAAGCGCACGGGCGGCGCGACCCGCTGCGCCGCGCTGACGCGCTCGGTGTCGAACCCGGCGGCGCCGAGCAGCGCCGCCACGTACCGGGCGATGGCCGGTGCCGCGGTGAGCCCCGGGGACTGGATGCCGGCCACGTTGAAGAAGCCGGGCGCCTCGGTGGGCCCGATGAGGAAGTCCTCGTCGTCGAGCACCGCCCGCATCCCGGCGAACTGGGCGATCACGTCGCGCTCGCTGATGCCCGGCACGAGGCGCCGGGCGGCGGCGAGGATCCGATCGGCGCCGGACACCGAGGTCGTGAGGTCGTCCGGATCGTCGACCAGGTCCGCGGTGGGGCCGATCATGATCGTGCCGTCGTAGGTCGGGATGACCAGGGTGCCCTTGCTCGTCGGTGAGGGGCAGGGGTAGATCACCCGGTGCACGAGGCCGGCGAGGCGCTTGTCCAGCAGGTACTCCTCACCCTTGCGGGGTCGGAGTTGCACACCCTCGATGCCGGCCATGCGGGCGATGTCGCCGGCGGCGACGCCCGCCGCGTTCACCACGGCACGGGTGGCGATCGTGGCACTGGGGGTGATGACCTCCCAACCGTCGTCGGGACCCCGCATCGGGCGCAGGGCGAGGACCGGGCAGTCGGTCCACAACGTGACCCCACCCGCCACGGCGCTCTCGGCCAGGCCGAAGCAGGCCTCGTAGGGGTTGATGACGCCCGTCGTGGGCGCGTGCACCGCGCCCACGAGTGCGGGGTTGAGGGCGGGCTCGGCCGCCAGGACCTGCTCCCGGGTCCAGCGCTCGACCCCGGGGACACCTTTCTCCTCGGCCTGGCGCACCAACCGCTCGAGGGCGGGCTCGTCGTCCTCCGCCAGCGCGACGGTGAGCTCACCCACCCGGGCGAAGCCGAAGCCGAGCTCCGCGCAGAGGCCGTCCCACAGCTGGTTCCCGGCCCACTCCAGCCGGCCCTTGAGCGTGTCCGGGCTGGCGTGATGGCCGCCGTGGATGATGCCGCTGTTGGCCTTGCTGGTGCCGAATCCGACCTCGGTGGCCCGCTCGACGAGGGCGACCCGCAGACCGGTGCGACTGAGCTCGTGGGCGATGGCGCAACCCACGACGCCGGCACCGACGATGACGACGTCCTGGAGGGTGCCCGCCGCTCCGGAGTCCACCCCCGGAGGCTAGTGGCCGCCTCGCCGCCGCTTCGACGGTCCGAGGGTCCGACGGTCCGAGGACGGTCGTGCTCGCCGGCCGCGGCTACGACGTCGAGGTGCCCGCGGCGCGCGTCGAGCGGCGCTGGGCGGCGCGCATGGCCGCTGCGAGCTCGGAGGCCGAGTCGAGCGAGGAGTGGACCAGGCGCTCGAGGGCGACCTTCGAGGCGGCGACGTTCGGGGTCGGGCGACCGTCGGCCTCCAGCGCCGCGGTCACGTCGACCGGCCCCGGGTGGCGGTCCGCGCTGCGGCGATCGAGCCACGCCCCGGCATCGGCCACCGCTCGGGCCGCCTTCGCCCAGTTCGCCCGGAACATGCCGATGTCGAACGCGCCGTCGCGCAGCCGGTTCGCCTCGCGCGCCCCCGGAGCCAGGCCGTGGAGGTCGCGCACGACGCCCACCTTGCTGAGGCCCCACAGGACGTAGAACGTGGGATCCCACTCCCACCAGTAGAAGCCGTTGCGGCACGACCGGGGGGCGTAGTGGTGGTTGTTGTGCCACCCCTCACCGAGGGTGAGCACGGCGATGAGCGCCGAGTTGCGGCTCGTGTCCTCGGTCGCGTAGCGGCGCCGGCCCATCACGTGGGCCAGTGAGTTCACGAAGAACACCGAGTGCCAGAGCAGGATCGTCGACACGAAGAAGCCGAGCACCAGGCCCGACCAGCCCCCGATGAGCCCGCAGGCGATGGCGAGGCCGAGCGGGCCGATCCAGTCGAACCGGTTCAAGAAGCGGAGCTCGGGGTACTCGGCGAAGTCCCGGATGCGATCGGTCTCGGTGGCGCTGTACTTGTCGCAGAGGATCCAGCCGACGTGGCTCCACCAGAAGCCCTTCTGGGGCGAGTGGATGTCGCGTTCGGTGTCGGACCAGCGGTGGTGGTCGCGGTGGTGGGCGGCCCACCAGAGCGGCCCCTTCTGCAGCGCCATCGTGCCGCCGAGGGCCATCAGGAACTGCGGCACCCGCCCCAACGAGTACGAGCGGTGGGCGAAGTAGCGGTGGTAGCCGGCCGTGATGAAGAACATCCGCGCCCAGAACGTGACCACCAGCAGGACGACGGCGGTGGCCGAGATCCCGGTCCAGAGCAACAGGAGGGGGGTGGCGTGCACGAGCAGGAACGGCGTCGACGATCGCCAGTTCACCCGCTCGTCGTCGCGCCTCCGCATGGTGTCGAGACCGAGGGTCTCAGGGGCTGATGCGTCGTCGATCACGGGAACCACCCGGTCAGCCTACCTACCGGTAGGTAGGCGCCCGGCGCGCGAGGGTGCGCGCCCCGCTCGCCGCCCCCGCGTACCGTTGCGCGCGGCGGCGCGTGCCGCACGAGTGAGCGGAGGATGCGCCGTGACCGACATGAACACCACCCCGGCCGGTTGGTACCACGACCCCTTCGGCCAGTGCGACGGCCGCTACTGGAACGGCATCGAGTGGACCGACGCCATCTCCCGCGGCGGGGTCACCCTGAACCTCCCGCCCGACCCGTCGCAGGCCACCATCCCGCCCGTCCCGGGCAGCCAACTGCAGGCGCCGGTGGCCTCGCCCACCCAGCCCCCGCCGGCACCCCCGTCGCGTTCGGCCGCGCCCGTGGTCGTCGGCCTGCTCCTCGTGCTCGCCGTCGCGGTCGGGATCTTCTTCCTCGTCACACGCGACAGCGGTGACGACACGCCGACGACCCCCACCACCACGGCCAACACGCCGGCGACCGTCACCCCCGTCACGCCGTCGGTCACCACGCCACCCGTGACCGTCCCCCCCGTCACCGAGCCCACACCCACCACCGCCGCCCCCTGACCGGCGGCGCAGGGCCAGGCGAGGACCCGGGGCTCAGGGCGCGAAGCGGTTGGGCTGGCCCTCGACGTCCACGTCGGGGACCACCGACACGCTCGAGAAGCACATCTCGTCGACCGTGCCCTCGTTCCAGGTGACGTAGCGGGGCTCCTCCATGGCCGCGTTGGCTCGGTCCCACGTGCACTCGAAGCGGATCACGTCACCTTCGGCGATCCGGATGGTCTCGGTGGGCACGTAGTAGAGCTGCCAGTCGAAGCTCCAGTTCGGGATGTCCAGCAGGACGCGCTCGTCGGGGGTGTCGGGGTTGAGGGTCATGCGGTAGGCCGCCCCGAACTCGTGCATGTGGCCCAGCACCGAGTACAGCGTGCCGAAGTCCCGGGCCCGCATGTCGCAGGAGCTCCCGAACCGGGTGCCGTCGAGGTCGTCGTAGTCGTCGACGGTGCCGCCACATGCGCCGATGAGCGCATCGGGGATGAACCGGGCCTCGATGCCGTAGTTGTCGGCGATCTGGTCGAGCACCGCCTCCCGATCACAAAGGGGGCCCGACTCCTCGGGGGTGCACGGCCCTTCCGCGGGCGTGAGGTAGGTGCTCCCGGTGATGGCGGTCATGGGCTCGTCCCGGTCGGCCAGCTCCTCGGGGGTGAGGGTGTCGAACACCAGGGTCGAGCGGTCGGGCGGGTTCTCGTGGTCGAAGTGGTAGTGGATCTGGTTGACGATGAAGTCACCCGGCTCGAGGAAGATGCCCACACCCTCGGGGTAGACCCGCGGCTGCTGCCCTGGCGCCCAGCCACCGATGGACACCACGCCGGGAGTGCGCATGTTCGAGCGCCCGAAGCAGGTCCAGCCGGCGCGCCCGTCGGCGCCGTCGAGCTCCAGCGCCTCTTCCATGCCCTCGGCCGGCACCCGGTACACGATCGAGTGGTGGACGATGTCCTCCTCGTCGGGCTCGAAGGCCATGCCGGTGATCCACTCGCCGTCGCCCTCGGGGTCCTCGACCTCGTGGATCTGGCAGCGGTAGTCGTCCTTCACGTCGAGGTCGCCGACGTACGCGCCCTTCGAGGGCACGACCTGGTCGCGCGGGAGCGGGGCGAAGGGCTCGTCCTCGGCCTCCAGCACGGTGTCGGGATCGACGTCGAGCCCGCCGCCGTCGGCCGCCCACTCCTGGATCGTCGCGATCTCCTCGTCGGTGAGGGAGAAGTCGTGCTCGAACTCGGGGCTGAGGTCCGATGCCGGCCACGGCGGCATGTACCTCGCCTGGGTGACGAGGGCGAGGTCCTCGGCGATCTCGGCGGCGTCACCCGCGGTGCCCAGCTCGACGGTGTTGAAACCGGGGCCGTCCTCTTCGTGGCAGGTGACACAGCTGGACTCGAGGATCGGTTGCACCGTCTCGGCGAAGTCGCCCTCGGGGATCTCCGGGGCGGCCACGTCCTCGTCGCCGCCGGCCGGCGGCGCCTCGTCGACGTCGGTGCGCTCGGCCACGACGTCGAGCACGAAGGCCACCTCGTCGCCGGTGTGGGCGAGGGCGGGGACGTGGATGGGACCGATGTCGTAGGTCGACATCACCACGGTGCCCGACACGGACGCCTCGAGGCGATCCTCGGTGACCGTGGCCGTGCCCGTGAAGGTGACCGGCGCGGTGGTCTCCTTGATGGTGAGATCGCCGGTGACGGTGAGCTCGGTGGAGGTCTCGCCCTCTCCGTCCACCGCGTCGGGCAGCCCTTCGATCTCGGTGGCCTGGAAGGTGGCGTAGGGGAAGTGGGTGGACTCCAGGAAGTCGTGGCGGATGCGCTTGTCGCGGAGGTTCGAGTCGGACTCGAACTGCTCGACGTTGACCACGATGGTGCCCATGCGGCTGTCGGCCGGATCCTCGACGTTCACGGCGATGTCGCCCGCGACCGACGGTGTGGTGCCGCGCACCAGGTTGTCCTCGCCGGCGAGGCTCTCCTCGATCTCGTAGGTGAGGGTCGACCCGTTGCCGGTGGTGATGCGGTAGAGGTGCTCGCTGTCCTCGTCGAGGACCTCGAGGGCGGGGGCGAAGGCGCCCACGGTCTGGGCGTCACCCTCCTGGAAGAGCCAGGTCCACTGGTCGCGGGAGACCCAGACCGCGGCGCCCACCAGCACGACCAGCAGCACCGCCGCCGGCGACCTCACGAATTTCCCCACGCGTCGGCGCACCGGACCCCTGTCCCCTCGACCGAGGCGCCGACACCCCTTGCCGGCACCTTCAGAGACGCAGCTTAGGAGGCGCGATCCCCGCGGCAGCCACCGCGGCGGTCACCGCCGACGTCACCGACCGGGGCGATCAGCAGTCCGGTCCCTCCGAGCGCAACAGCTCGAGCACCAGGGCCATGGCCTCGGCCCGGTCGAAGCCGGCTCGCACGAAGGAGGTGAGCAGCTCGAACTGCCGCTCGGCCAGCTCGTCGACGTCGAGGTAGTCGCCGTCCGGGTCACCCTGCCCGTGCGAGGGGTGCCAGGCGCTCGGCACCACGTCGGCGACGGGCTCGGGCAGGTCCACGATCTCCCAGGCGTCGGGAACCTCGTCGAGCGCGGCGTCCCACACCTCGTCGGACACCGAAGGGTGCGCGAACAGCACGCCGCCGCCCTCGCTGAGCAGGTGGACCCGGCCGTCCACCCGGTCGATCACGGTGAAACGCATGTCCACGCCCGGATCGTCCGCCTCGTCGGCGCCGGGCGCTTCGGCGCCCAAGGCCGCTTCGTCGGGCCGCTCCAAGTCGTCACGGCGCTCATCGGGGGTCATGTCCGTGGATACCCGCCGGATGTGACCGACGGAGGATCGACTGGCGTCCGCATCGCACCTCCCCTGTCGTCGCTGCTTCGATGGTCGCGCCAAGACGCCGGCGAGCGACAGGGTCCAAGGTCGGTGAAGGCTCGAGGAGCCGGCCCCGGGTCCCGCCCGGTCAGCCCGCCGCGGCCGGCGGATCGGCGAGGAGGCGAGCGGCGTTGTCGTGGAGGACGGCCCGCCGCAGGGCCTCGTCGCCTTCGGTGGCGATGAGCACCCGGGCCAGGGTGAGGCCCTGGTGGTAGAAGGGCCAGTCCGTCCCGTAGACGATGCGATCCGAGGGCACGCGCTCGAGCACGGTGCGCACGGCGTCGACGCCGAGGCTGGCCAGCTCGAACCAGGTGTTGGGGTAGCGGTCGGCATAGGCGACGGCCTGCTCCATCTGGAGCGCACCCGAATGGCCGAGGACGAACGTGGTGTCGGGGTGCTCGGCGATGACCTGCTCGTAGCGGGGCACCTGGCAGCGCCCGTCGGCGCCCTTGCCGGCGATGCCCACCGGCCCGCAGTGGAACAGGACGGGGAGGCCATTGACGCCGCAGCGTCCGCAGAGGTGCACGGCCTTCGGGTGGTCGGGCGCGATCCCCTGGACCGCGGGGTGCACCTTGACGCCCCGGGCACCGGCGGCCTTGTGGCGCCGGAGCTGGGCGTCCACGTCGCGTCGGAGGGGGTGGACCGAGGCGAAGGGCACGAGCTCGGCGTGCGGGCGGCAGGCGTCGAGCACCACGTCGGTGTTCTGCGGGCCGACCGGCCAGTCGATGGGCAGCACCACCGAGCGGGCGATGCCGAGGTCGCCCATGTCGCGCAGCAGGTTGGGGGCGGTGTGGGTGCGACGCATGCCCGTACCGGTGAGGCTCATGGCGGAGAGGTCGACCCGCATGGCGAACATCGAGGCGGCGTCGAAGTTGACGTTGGCGTACCCCTCGAGGTCCACGGGCAGCGTGACCGGGAAGTAGTAGGAGGTGGCCGGCGTCTCGACGGTGACGTCCACGGCCAGCTTGCGCAGGTAGCCCATGGCCAGGTGGGTGTGCATGTCGATCACCGGGCCGACCGCCTCGGCGGCATCGGCGGCGATGGCGAGGCGACTGCCGCCCCGCACCTCGAACCACGGCAGGCGGGCGAGGTCGAGGGTGGACTCGAAGCGGGTGGGGAAGGACGTCACGGGGCCTCGGGGATCAGGTGGTGGGGGGCGGGTCAGGGCTCGAGCAGGACGAGGGCGAGGTCCCAGACGATGTGGCCCCGGGCGTGGAAGATCTTGGGCACGGGCACGCCGACGGCCCGCGGGTTCACCGTGGTGCGGCCCTCCACCCGCAGGCGGTCGCCGTCGAGCACCCCGCTGGTGCCGATGCCGTCGGTGCTGTGGGTCTCCCCCCGCATGGTGACGTCGACCACGAAGCCGAACTCGTCGTGGTCGTGGCCCCTCGTGCGGGCGACGTCGCGGATGGTGCCCTGGATGGGGATCTGGTCGCCGCCGCTCAGCAGCGAGCGGCTCACCTTCGTGAGGGGCCCGGTGTCGAGGTCGGCGAGGGCGAGGGCGAACTCGCCCCGCACCGGGACGCGCATGTCGGGCCGGTCGTCGTCGCCCAACGTGAGGTCGAACTCACCCGACAGGCCCCGCACGGTGATGCCGAGACCCGGGATGCCGGGGCGGAACGTGACCCGCGCCGAGGCGCGCTCGGTGTCGATCCGCCAGCGCGCCATGGCGGCGACCGTACCGGGCCGGTCACCGGCGGCGCTCGGAACCTACGCTGGCGACAGGCGATGCGGTTCCCGCCGCACCACGCCGACGACGAGGGGGACGACCATGGCCGACCAGACGATCACGCCCACGTTCTGTCGCATCTGCGAGGCGGGCTGCGGCCTGCTCGCCACCACGGAGGGCGACCGGGTCGTGCGCCTGGACCCCGACAAGGACCACGTCGCTTCGCAGGGCTTCGCCTGCGTCAAGGGGCTCAAGTTCGCCAACCTCCACCACTCGCCGGACCGTCTCGACCACCCGATGAAGCGCGTCGGCGACCGCTGGGAGCGGATCTCGTGGGACCAGGCGCTGGCCGAGATCGGCGCCAAGGTGAAGGCGCTGCGGGCCGAGTACGGGCCCGACGCCGTCGCCGGCTACCTCGGGAATCCCGCCGCCTTCGGCGCGCTGCACGCGCTGGCGTTCAACGCGTTCCTCGAGGGCCTCGGCACGTCCCAGTCCTACAGCAGCGCCTCCCAGGACCTGACCAACAAGTACCTGGTAGCCAAGCGCCTCTACGGCCACGAGCTGCTCCAGCCGATCCCCGACCTCGACCGCACCGACCTCGTGGTGCTGATCGGGACCAACCCGGCCATCTCCCAGATGTCGGTCGTGCAGGCGCCGCGGGCGATGGCCCGCCTCAAGGCCATCGTCGACCGGGGCGGCCGGGTGGTGTCGGTGAACCCCCGCCGCACCGAGACCGCCCGGGCCGTGGGCGACCACCTCTTCATCCGGCCGGGCACCGACGTGTTCTTCCTCGCCTCGTTCCTGCACGTGGTCCTGGCCGAGGACGCCATCGACCGCGCCCTCGTCGAGGCCCACACCACCGGGTTCGACGCGCTCGCCGGCGTCGTGGCCGACTGGTCGCCCGAGCGCACCGAAGCGGTGACGGGCATCGCCGCCGCCGACCTGCGCGCGCTCGTCGCCGACTACCTGGCCGCCGACGGCGCATCCCTCTACTGCTCGACCGGGGTGAACATGGGCCCCCACGGCACCCTTGCTTACTGGTTCCTGAACCTCGTCAACGCGGTGACCGGCAACCTCGACCACGCCGGCGGCGCGCTCGTGCGCACGCCACCGTTCGACTTCCAGAAGCGGGCGAAGGCCGCCGGCCTCGGCACGAGCACGGCCCGCTCGCGGGTCGGCGACTTCGAGGCGATCCTCGGCACCTTCCCGGCGTCGCTCCTCGCCGACGAGATCACCACCCCCGGGCCGGACCAGGTGCGGGCGCTGTTCGTCTCGGCGGGCAACCCCGTGCTCTCGATCGGCAACGGCGAGCGCCTCGGTGCCGCCCTCGACGAGCTCGAGCTGCTGGTCTGCATCGACCTGTTCCGCAACGAGACCGCCGAGCACGCCCACTACGTGCTGCCCGCGTGCTCGTGGCTGGAGCGGCCCGACGTGCCCCTGGTCCACGCCTTTGCCGGCCTGCAGGTCGACCCGTGGCTGCAGTACACCGACGCCGTCGTGGCGCCGGCGGGCGAGCGCCGGGAGGAGTCCTGGATCTTCGCCCGGCTCGCCGACGCCTGCGGGGTTGGCCTCGGCGCCGGTGCCGCCGGGTTCCTCACGCGGGCCCTCGGCCGCCTGCGCGGGGTCCCGTTGCTGGGCCGCCTCGCCGAGGTGTCCGACGCCCGCCTCCTCTCGCTCGTGCTCGCGGTCGCCCGCCACCCGGTGCGGCAACTGCGCCGCCACCCCCACGGGCTGCGCCTTCCCGACGTGCCCGGCGGCGAGTTCCTCGGCAAGCGGGTGTTCACCGAGGACGGCAAGGTCCACCTGGCGCCGCCCGACTTCGTGGCCGCGGCGGCGGGGCTCGAGGCCGACTTCGAGGCCGAGCGCACCGACACCGGCCTGCGTCTCATCACCCGCCGTGAGCGCCACAGCCACAACAGCTGGACCCACAACGCCGAGCCCTTCGTCGGCGGCGACCGCACCACCAACCGCCTCCACCTCACCGCCGAGGACGCGGCCGCCGCCGGCGTACGCGACGGCGGCCGGGCCCGGGTGCGCTCGAAGACCGGCGAGGTCGAGGTCGAGGTGACCGTCACCGACGACCTGATGCCCGGCGTGGTGTCGCTCCCCCATGGCTGGGGCCACGCCGGCACTGGCGGACTCACGGTCGCCCGGGCCCACGCCGGCGTGAACGCCAACATCCTGACCGCCGACGGCCCCGACGGCATCGAGCCCCTCTCCGGCATGGCCCGCATGACCGCCCTCGCCGTCGAGGTCGAGCCGGCGTAGCGCCGTGGGCACCCCGGGGGCGGCGGGCCTGCTGACCTTCCTCTTCACCGACATCGAGGGCTCGACGGCGCGCTGGGAGGCCGACCCTGCCGCCATGCGCGACGCACTGCGGGCCCACGACGACGCCCTGGTGGCGGCCGTCGCCGCCCACGGTGGCGACGTCTTCAAGCACACCGGCGACGGCATGTGCGCGGTGTTCGAGTCGCCGGCCGGTGCGATCGAGGCGGCGGTCGCCGCGCAGGACACGGTCGCACTGCCGGTGCGGATGGGCATCGCCACCGGCGAGGCCGACGCCCGCGGTGGCGACTACTTCGGCCCTGCGCTGAACCGTGCCGCCCGGGTGATGGACGCAGGCCACGGCGGGCAGATCCTCGTGGCGGCGTCGACGGCGGCGCTCGTCGACCGCACCCGGCTGCTCGACCTCGGCGAGCAGCACCTGCGGGGCATCGGTGTGCCCGAGCGGGTCCACCAGGTGCTCGCCGACGGCTTGCTACGGGACTTCCCGGCGCTGCGCACCGATCACTCCCTGAGCGGCAACCTCCCCGTCGAGCCGTCGGACCTCATCGGCCGCGACGCCGAGGTGGACGAGCTCGCCGGACTCGTCGGCGCCGCCCGGGTGGTCACCCTGACCGGGGTCGGCGGCGTCGGCAAGACCCGGCTGGCCCAGCGGGTCGCCGGCCTGCCGGCCCTGGCCTTCCCCGACGGCCGGTGGTGGGTGGACCTCGCGCCCGTCGACGCCGCTGCCGTCCCCGGGACGGTGGCGGCGGTGTTCAACGTCACCGCGCCCGACGACGCCGGCCTGCCCGACGCCATCGCCCGGGCCCTCGGCCGGCGGCGGGCCCTCCTCGTACTCGACAACTGCGAGCACGTCCTCAGCGTCGCCGCCGACCTCGTCGAGCGGCTGGTCGCCACCTGCCCCGACGTGGTGGTGCTCACCACCAGCCGGGAGGCGCTCGGCGTGGCCGGCGAGCGGGTCCGGCCGGTCCCCTCACTCGACACGGGCGGGGCCGGCTCGGCCAGCGCCGAGCTCTTCGCCCGGCGCGCCCGGGAGGTCGGCGCCCGCGCCCTCGACGAGACCGACGAGGGCGTCGTCGACGAGATCTGCACGAGGCTCGACGGCATCCCCCTCGCGCTCGAGCTCGCCGCGGCACGGCTCACGTCGATGACCCCGGCCCAGCTGCGCGACCGGCTCGACGCCCGCTTCCGGCTCCTCACCGGCGGCCGGCGAGGGCTCGAGCGCCACCAGACCCTGCACAACACGGTGAAGTGGTCCTTCGACCTGCTCGACCCCGACGAGCAGCGGGTGCTCGCTCGCGCGTCGGTGTTCGCCGGCGGCTTCGGCCTCGCCGCGGCCACCGCGGTGTGCGCCGACGGGGGCGAGGACGACCTGACCGTCCTGGACCACCTCGACGCCCTGACCCGGCGGTCGCTCGTCGTGGCCGACCGCCGCGAGGACCAGGTCCGCTACCGGCTCCTGGAGACGATCCGGCAGTTCGCGGAGGAGGTCCTGGGCGGGGCGGCCGAGGCCGTGGCGATACGCGACCGCCACGCCGGGCACTTCGCCGACGCGGCCGACCAGGCCTGGGCCTGGTTCCTCTCCCCCGACGAGCGGCGCGCGTACGAGTGGGTCGACGACGAACTCCCGAACCTCCAGGCCGCCTTCGAGTGGTCGGTCGCCCGCGGCGAGACTGACCTCGCGGTGCGCCTCGCCGCCCACACGCACGAGATCGCCCGCTTCCGGCTGCGCACCGAGACCCACGGCTGGGCGGCCCGGGTCCTCGACGCGGCCCGCGAGGCGCGCCACCCCCTCCTCCCCCTGCTCCTGACCATGGCCTGCGACAGCGCATGGGCCCGAGGCGACTTCGCCGCCGGCCGCCGCCTCGGCGAGGAGGCGCTCGCCTGCAACGACCAGCCCGGGTTCGAGCCCTTCGGCTGGGCGCACTCCGACTTCGCCATGATGGACCTGCTCGAGGGTGACCTGCCCCGGGCCATCGAGCACCTCGAGCGGGGGGCGGACAGCCCGTACGACGTGGCCCACCTCTGCCTCTCCGTCCTGGCCAGCTTCGTCGCACCGGATGCCGACGACCACGCCATCGCCCTGGCCACCCGTGCCGTGGCCGCCACGGAGGCGTTCGGCATGCCGTCGCAGATCGCCGGCGCGCGGCTCTCACTGGCCGGCGCGACGAAGCACCGGGACCTCGACGCGTCGATCGAGTCGGCGCGCGACGCCTTGCGCCTCTCGGAGCGGTCGGGCAACCGCTTCAGCCACGCATTGTTCCTGCAGGGCCTGCTCGACAGTGACTGGTGGCTCCAGGATCACGTCGAGGCGCTCGAGTTCGCGGCTGCCGTGCTCTCCGGGCTGTCGCTCTCCGGCGACGCCGGGCTGGGTCGAGGTCTCGGACGCACCGTCACGCTGCTGGCCGATACGGGCCACCCACGCTCCGCTGCGGTGCTGGCGGCCGCCATCGGCAACGACCCGGCCCTCGGGATCGACGCGGGGGCCTTCGCCGACCTGGACCGCCGCCTCGCCGACGAGCTCGGCCCGGAGGCGTGGGAGGCCTGCCGACATGAGGGCCGGTCCCTCTCCATCACCGAGACCGTCGCCTACGCCGAGGCCGCGGTGGCGGCCGCGCTCGCCGAGGCCGGCACCACCTGAGCGCACCGCCTCCCCACCATCCGCCTCTGGGACCAGATTTCGGTCACATGGACCCCGTTCCTGGTCCCAGAACGCGTGGCGGGGGTTCATGCCCCAGAACGAGCGGGGTGGACCCGACCGGCGAGCCTCAGCCAGCCTCGGAGGGCGACGTCAGCGCCGCCGAGGCGCGGCGCACCGTGGTGCGATAGTCGCCGGCGGCGGCGAGGTCGAGCGCGTCGGTCCACCACCGCCGGGCGGCCTCGTCGTCACCGAGGGCGTGGGCGGCGTCGCCTTGGGCCAGGCGGGTCATGGCCAGGAAGGGCGCGAGCCGGCCCCGCTCACAGATGTCGGCAGAAGAAGCAAGGTGCTCGAGCGCCTCGCCGGGGCTGTCGAGCAGGGTGAGCAGGCGGCCGGTGGCCAGGTCGACCGGGCCGAGCGTGGACAGGCTGCGCCAGCCGGCGAGCTCGCCCCGGTACGGGACCAGCCCGTCGAGCAGCTCGGCGGCCCGGTCGGGTTCGTCGAGGTCGGCGGCGAGGTGGGCGAGGCAGGCGCCGAAGGGCAGATACGACACGTCGTAGCGGTGACCCGGGAACGCGTCGATGGCGTCCCGATAGAGCGCCCTGGCCTCGTCGAAGCGGTCGCACCCCGCCAGCAGCATGGCCAGGGCAGCGTCCCAGTAGATGCGGCCGGGAGGGTCCGTGGCCAGCCAGTCGACGACGATGTCGACCACCTCGTCGCTGCGGCCCTGCTGGTGGCGCAGGAAGAGCAGGTGGTTGCCGTAGTAAGCGAAGGCGTCGAGGGCGCCGCTCTCCTGGCCGAGCACGAACGCCCGCTCGATCAGCGGCTCGGCCTCGTCGTGCGCCCCCCGGTAGAGGCGCTCGCCGGCCACGGCGTTGGCGATCATCCATCGGGGCACGGCCGGCAGCACCGAGAGGTCGAATCGCAAGATCTCGTCGAGGATCGCATCGGCCTCGACCGGAAAGCCCGCCCCCAGGAGCATGTCGCGCCGGCTACTCAGCCACAAGACCTCCTGGCCGGCGTCCCCGAGCGGTCCGAGCACAGCGAAGACCTCATCGAAGATGGCCTCCCACTCGGCACGATCCCGGTGGCCGACCAGCGTGGCCCACTTGACCCCCACCGCCTCGAGGAGCGCCCCGTCATCGCCCACCCGCCGGGCCATCGCCACGGCCTCGTCCTGCAAGGCTCGACCCCGGGGGTCATCCCGCTGCGCGCTGACCTCGGCGGCCCGCATGGTGAGCAGCCGGGCACGGGGCCCCGAGTCGCTGGGTGGGAGCAGTGCCAGGGTGGCCTCGAGGTCCGCCACGAGCGCCGCGTTGGCGGCGAAGGCCACGCTCCCCCAACCCCGGTAGCTCGCGAGCAGCGCCTCGGCCATGCGCTCACCGTCGCCCAGCGCCCGGGCCACCGTGAAGGCGTCGGCAAGGGGCTGCTCGTGACCGCCTCCGCCGCGGGCGAAGGCCGCCCGGCCGAGGCCGAGCAGGAGGTCGAGGCGCCGCACCTGCTCCTCGGGCGACTCGTCGGCGGGTGACAGGTCGTCGAGGAGCTCCAAGGCGTGTTCGTAGCGGGTCACCGCCTCGTCGTAGGCCGTGCGGTCGAAGGCCTGGGCCGCGGCACGCCCGGCGTAGTCGACGGCCCGGTCGCCCGCACCGGCGGTGGCGGTGGCGGCCTCGCCGTAGTGGAAGGCCAGGGCGGCGAGGTCGTCGGGACGGCGGCGCTCGAGGGACTCGGCGATACGCAGATGCATGCGCACCCGGCGGGTGGTGCGGATCTCGTCGAGCAGGGTCGACCGCACCAGCGCATGGACGAACCGGTAACGGTCGGCGCCCACCTCCTGCACCAGGCGGGCGTCGACGGCCTCGTCGAGGGCGCCGAGCAGATCGTCCTCGGACCCCTCGACCACGTCGTCCAACACCCCGAACTCCACGTCCCGGCCCACCACCGCAGCCCAACGCAGGACGTCGTTGACCGGATCGGACAGGCGCGACACCCGGCGACCGATGACCTCGCGCACCCCCTCGGGGATGGCCATGTCCTCGAGGGCCACCACCGCCTGCCAGCGACCGTCGCGCTGGACGATGGCGCCGGACTCGGCAAGGTGGCGCAGCACCTCCCCCACGAAGAAGGCGTTGCCCTCGGTCTCGGCGTGCACGGCGGCGGCCAGCGCCCGCTTGTCGTCGTCGAGCTCCTCGCCCGAGGCGGCGGCGAGGAACGCTTCGACCTCTTCGACGGTCAGGCCCGCCAGCGACAGGCGCTCGACCCCGGGCTCGCGGCGCAGGTCGGCGAGCAGCTCGCCGAGGGGGTGGGTGCGGTCGAGGTCGGTGTCGCGGTAGGTGCCGATCACGAGAATGCGTCCGATGTCGGCGGACCGCAGCAGGTGGCGGAGCAGCAGCAAGGTCGGCTTGCCCGCCCAGTGCAGGTCGTCGAGGACGAGGACCAGGCCCGCGGGCTCGGCCACCGCCGCCAGCCAGGAGGTGGTGGCCTCGAACATGCGGTGGCGCTCGACCTCGGGGTCGCCGTGGACGGGGTCGCCGAGGCCCGGGACCAGATCGGCCAGCTCGGGATAGAGCCGAGCCAGGTCCGCGGGGAACCGGCCCAGGTCACCGGCCGACGGCCCGGCGGTCGCCACCACGTACGCGAGGGCTTCCACGAAGGGCTGGAAGGGCAGGCCCAGCTCCTCCTCGCAACGGCCGAGCAGGACGGTGGCACCCTCGTCGTGGGCCCGGCGGGCGATCTCAGACGCCAGGCGGGTCTTGCCCACACCCGGCTCGCCTGCCAGGAGGACGCAGCGGCGCGGACCGGTGGCCGCCTCCTTCCACAGCGCGGTCATCTGCTCGACTGCGTGAGGACGGCCGACGAACGAGACGCTGCGCTCGTCGTGCAGCAGCGGCGGGAAGGGAGGCGCCGCCCCCGCCCCGGGCCCGGCCGTCGCCGGCACCCACACGACCTCCACCGTGCGGACGGGGTCGGGCAAACCCTTCAGGTCCAACTCGCCGACCGGGCGGTACTCGTGACCACCCCGACCCCGCGCCAGTGCCTCCACCAGGTCGGCCGCCAGCACCTGCCCGCCCTCGGCCGCGGCGCACAGCCGGGCCGCCTCGATCACCGGCGTGCCGAAGCAGTCGCCGTCCTCGACGCTCACGTCGCCCACGCTGATCCCCACCCGAATGGCAAGAGCCTGATCAGGGTGGCCGCGACCGTGGACGTGCGCCGCCTGCTGGACGGCGACCGCCGCCGCCACCGCGTCGGCGCTGCTCGAGAACATGGCGAGGACCCCGTCGCCCAGGCCTTTCACGACGGTGCCGCCCTGCCCGGCGACAGCGGCGGTCAGGAGCTCATCGTGGACACGGCGCAGGGCGTCGGCGTCGTCCTCACCGAGGCGGACCCGCAGCTCGGTCGACCCGACGAGGTCGGTGACGAGGATCGTCGCCGTCTGTGCGCCCACCGCCCCCACCCTCCTCGTCCAGGCGGACCAGGGGGCCCGACTGCGTCACGACCCTATCCGCCCCACCCTCGGCGCTCCCGCGGTCCGCACGAGCGTGATTGGAGGAAATCGCTGCCACATGTGGCGGCTATTTCCTCCAATGTCCGGGCGCGGTCAGCCGGTGGTGAGGTGGACGGTGTCGGCGAGCGCCGCGGCGATGTCGGCCTCGGCGAAAAGGAGCGGGCGCACCTCCTTGGCCGCATAGGCGTCAGCGCCGGTGCGGTGCTCGGGGCGGCTCGGGTCGCCGGTCTGGCCGTAGGCGAGCAGGCCGACCGCGTTCGGGCCGTCGTCGGTGAGCTCGACGGCCATGACGAAGCTCACGCCGTAGTCGCACTGGTAACCACCGGGGGTGAGGCCGGTGCGCTCGCGGCCGGGGAGGGCCATCGCCTTCGGCGGCACGGGCTCGAGCGACATGGGCGCCAGCGCGCCCCAGGGGCTGAGGACGTTCATCATCCCCTCGCCCTCGCCGCCGCCGTGGACGGGCACGCGCTCGTCACCGCGCATGACCCACTGCACCTCGCCGAGCGGGGCATCGAGGGCGACGCCGGCGGCGGCCAGGACGCGCGCCGCGTGGCCGGCGGCGTGCACGACGGGGTCGGCGGCGAGGTCGGCCGCCGGCGCCGCGAGCCCGCGCGGCGTGGCGACGGGGTCGTCGGGGTCGAACGCCTCTGCGAACAGCGGGCCGGCGTCATGGCGCTCGGCCGGGGGGAAGGTGCTGACCAGCTCACGCCAGAGCGCGGCGCCCCGCGAGCCCAGGTCGTAGCGGCGGTCCCACGCTGCGAGTACGTCGGCCACCTCGACGAGGTCGGCCTCGTGGCCCTCGACCGTCACCGTGCCCGCCGCCCGGCAGCGCTCGACCACGGCGTCCACGAGCAGGTCGGCGCTGAGGCTCTCGTTCGCGAACAGTGTGGCGAGCAGGTCCTCCTTGGTGACGCCGCCGCGCTCGGCCAAGGCCGCCGCCAGCGCCGTGTTCTGGCGGGTGCGCAGGGTGCGGGGCGTGCGCTCGAGGCCGTGCAGCGGCGAGAACCCCTCCAGCGGCTCGGCCGGCGAGGTGAGCCAGTGCGAGTCGTTGGCGTTGACGAGGATGTCGCGCCGCTCGACCTGCGGGAGCTCGGCGTGGGCCTCGAGCCCGGGAGAGCGGGCGCCGGCGCTCTCGGCGTCGAGCCAGTCGTCGTCGGGGTCGCTGCCGTCGAGCAGCGCCACCCGGTTCTCGAACAGCAGGGCGGCGACGAAGTCCTCCCGGATGCGGGTGGTGTAGCGGGACTGCGCGCCGGCGCTCAGCTTGGGAGTGGCCGACGCGTCGATGTACCAGGCCCGGCCCGAGCGGTCGGCGGCGAGGGTGTTGACCCACGGCATGCCCTGGACGTCGGCGTAGACGGCCTGGAACCGGTCGAGATCGGTGGCCTGGTCCATGCGGGCGAACTGCTCCAGAACGGCGGTGTTGTCGAGGTTGGCGTCGCGGTAGGCGAAGCCCAGCTCGAGGCCCCAGCCCAGCAGCGGAAGGTTGAGCATGGGCCCGTGGTGCGAGCGCCACAGCGTCCGCTCGACCTCGGTGACCGCGTCCGGGACCCCGGTGTCGGCCCGCACCGCCACCCGGTGGGTGGCCGACGTCATGGCCCGCTCGTCGTCGCCGAAGCGGTAGCGGGTGGGGTCGCCGGCCATGAGGTCAAGGCGGTAGACGGTGAAGCGGTTGCCACAGGAGAAGGTGTGCGACCAGGCCACGCCCTCGGTGAAGCCCATCTGCACGCCGGGGGTGCCGAGCAGCGACACGCCGTAGACGTCGAGCTCGCCGGGGATGGTGAGGTGGCACTCCCAAAAGCGGGCCTCGCCGTACCAGGGGAAGTGGGGGTTGGCGAGGACCATGCCGTGGCCCGAGGCGGTGACGTCGCCGCCCACCGCCCACCCGTTGCTGGCACCGTCGCCGGCGGCGCCACCACCCCCGCCGAGGGCATCCACGGGAGACGGGGCCACGGGGCCGTCGGGACCGGGCGCCTCGGCGCGCCCGATGAGGCCCACCAGGTTGCGCCCGCTCGCCATCAGCGAGATGTCCACCAGGTGGGCGTAGAACTCGAGCTCGGTGACGGGACGGATCCAGCCGGCGCCGGCGCACCAGTCGGGGAGGGTGCCTGCGGCGTGAGCCTCGTCGACGGCGCGGTTGTAGCCCGCCACGTAGCCGGCGATGAGCGCCCGCAGGTCGGGTGACTGGGCGTCACGGAAGGCAACGGCCCGACCCATCACGTCCAGCGCGAGGTAGCCGAAGTCGCTGGCGAGGTGATCACCCTGCCGGCCGGCGCCGAACCACCGGGCCCGCTCGCTGCGCACCTTCAGCAGCTGGTCGGCGATGGCCGGCAACTGGTCGCGCCCGCAGGCCCACCCCTGCCCGAAGCCGATGCCGCCCCAGTCCCCCGCCCGGATGTGGGGCACCCCGTCGCTCGTGTACCGCACCTCGGCGTCGAACCCCGCGGCGCCCGCCTGCCCGTCCCCGTCGCTCATGGCCCCACCGTACGAGACGCCCGACCCCATCCCTTTCTGGGACCACGCTGGCGTCGCCTGGGCACGGCGGTCCCAGAACGGCCGAGGCGGGCGCCGGTGGTGTCGCGAGGGCGTGGACCCGGCTGGGTACCCTCGCTCCGTGCGCCGCCGCCTCGCCGTCCTTGCTCTCGCCGCCGCCCTGCTCGGGCTCGCCGTCGCCTGTGGGAGCGACGCCGGCGACGCCGCCCCGACCACCACCGAAGGGGCGCCCGTGACGGGCCAGCTCACCGGTGTGGACTGGGTGCTCGAGGCCGATGACAGCTCGATCGACCTGCCCGACGGCGCCAGCGCCACCCTCACCGTGGACGCCGGCACCGTGTCGGGCCTCGGCCCCTGCAACAGCTACCGCGGCTCGATCCAAGTGGACGGCACGTCGGTGACCATCGGCAGCCTGGCCGAGACCCTCATCGGGTGCGAGCGCGATCTCCAGGACGCGCAGGACGCCTTCACGGCCGCCCTCCGCGCCGTCGACACCGCTGAGGTCGACGGCGAGACGCTCGTGCTCTCCGGCGCCGACGACACCACCCTCACGTTCACCGCCTCGGACCCCGCCCGCGCCGTCCTCGGGAACTGGGACATCGTGGACGTGGCCAAGACCGACGCCATCATCGGCGTGCGGGAGGGCACGTCGCCCACGTTGACCTTCGCGGCCGACGGCTCCATGGCCGTCGACACCAGCTGCAACACCGGCGGTGGCCCGTACACCGTGGACGGCAACGACATCGCCATCGGGCCGGTGGAGGTCACCGAGCGGGCCTGCCTGGACCCGACCGGCGTGATGCGCCAGGAGACCCGCATCCTCGCTGCCCTGGGCAACGCCACGAGCGTCGAGGCCACCCCCGACCGCCTGACCCTGCTGGACAACCAGGGCTTCATCGTCCTCGGCGCCGTCCCCGCCGACTGATCCCGGGGCGCAGCCGGCGCGATCAGTCGCGAGGTGGAGGCGAGCACGTCCGGATTCCGGATGCCGTGGCCTCCACCGCCGAGATGGGCGCCGGCGTTCAGCGCTGATCGGCGCGCCGGGCCAGGGTCCGCTTGAAGATCACGAGGGGCAACAGCAGCTGGGCCACCAGTGCGACCGCCCACACGACGAGCGGGCCCAGGAACCAGGCGGTGGCACCGGACACGGTCAGGCCGTCGGTGAAGGTGGCGGTGACGACGAAGCTGACGATGGTGGCCACCAGCGCACTGCTGCCGATCAGCGCCGGCGCCCGCTTGATGGCCATCTGGCGGAACAGGGGGTGGATGAGCAGGTCGACCACCGCGAACACCAGGACCGCCACGACGAAGCCGACCACGGTGATGCGGATGCCGTCGACCACCGCGGCGGCAACGATCAGC
Source organism: Acidimicrobiales bacterium (assembly GCA_016794585.1). NCBI lineage: Bacteria > Bacillati > Actinomycetota > Acidimicrobiia > Acidimicrobiales > Acidimicrobiales bacterium. Next base: position 68,909 of record JAEUJM010000044.1, on the reverse strand, counting down.
CCGAGGGCGTCGGCGATGAGGGCGACCACGGCGGCGGCGAGGAGGCGGAGCACGCCTCGACCGTAGCCAGACCAGCTTGTCCTGTCACCGCTCGGTACAGTCCGGCGATGGCCCGTCGCCCCCTCGCTCTCGCCGTCGCCCTCGGGCTCCTCCTCTTCGCCGCCGCCGGCCTCGCCGCGTGCGGCAGCGACGACACCGCCGACACCCGCTCCGAGACCCAGGGCCTGCCCGACCTCCTCACCGACCTCGAAGCCCAGGAGTGGGTGCTCGACCCGAGCGACAGCTCGGTCGAACTGCCCGACGGCGCCTCGGCCACCCTGAACGTCGACGGCGAGACCACCAACGGCGTCGGGCCCTGCAACTCGTACGCCGGCCCGTTCGTGCTCGAGGGCGACTCGGTCGAGATCGGCCCGCTGGCCGGCACCCTCATCGCCTGCGAGCAGGCCCTCATGGACGCCCAGGACGCCTTCGTCTCTGCGCTGGAGGCCGCCGACACGGTCGAGATCACCGACGACCGCCTCGTCCTCACCGGCCCCGACGACGTGCGCCTCGCCTTCGACGCCCTCGATCGGTACCAGGCCCTCGTCGGCGACTGGGACGTGGTGAACCTGGCCACCCCCGACGCGGTCACCGGCCCCGTCGACGGCACCGAGCCCACCGTCTCCTTCGCCGACGACGGCACCGTGTCGGCCACCACCGGTTGCAACGACGGCAGCGGCGAATGGCAGCTCGAGGGCGACGCCCTCAGCATCGGCCCGCTCGCCGCCACCTTCCGCACCTGCGACTCCCCCGAGGGCGTCATGGATCAGGAGGCGGCGCTCTTCACCGCCCTCGACGAGACCGCCCAGATGTCCATCGCCGGCGACACCCTCACCCTCCTCCGCGAGGATGGCACCATCACCCTCGTCCTCACCGAAGCCAGCTGAACCCGGGCGCTACCACCGGGTGCAGGTGGAGACGACCGAGAACTCGGGATCGGCGGGCAAGCCGTCCCCGTACCCGGTCTCAGTGAAGGTGACCTCGTGCCCGTCAACGTCGAACACCGGTGACGCCGGCGGTCCGAACCACGCTGAGCTCGTCGGGTCTTGGCGGCGCTGTCGACTCACCGATCGTGTCAAGGATCGGCGTCGTCATTCCCAGGGTCGCCGATGTCAAGCGTCAGTGTGTCGCCCGGCACGCAGATCGGCCCGCTGATCCGTTGGATCTCTACACCGCCCCTCAACACGACAAGATCAGCAGGAACGCAGTGGTTCGAATCGAATACGCTTCGGACAGCCTGTGACTCGCCGGGCCGGACCCTGTACCCGATGTCGTCCTCGGTAACGGGCTCATCGAAGTTGGAGAAGTAGCGGGCCTCGACCGTGACCGCCTCGTCGCCCTGATTCACCACCCAGATCCCCTCGATCCCGAGGTCTTCGGCGAACGGACCGCAGGCGACGAGCAGTGCCGCGATCGCGCCGGCGAGCACGCTGGTGCGGCCGAGGGTGGCGAGCAAACCGGTCATGACGGATTGTTCACGTCGAAGTAGCGGAGGAACACGTCGGTGGTGTCGTTGGTGTCGGCGATGAGGAGGTTGTCGGCGTCGGTGTTGAACACGACCAACCTCCCGTAGTAGTCGAGGCTGCCGCCCCAGGCGGGGGCGTTCGCAGGGCCGTCGATCCCCGCGGAGACGAGCACCGGTGCGTGGCTCGTGTCGATCGGCCACAGGTGGTAGAGGTCGCCGCCGGAGCGGACGACCATGCCCCCGATACCTCCGGGGGCGAGCTCGACGAGGTTGACGTCGTCGTGGACGTACCGGTTGCCCTGGTAGTGGACCACGACGTCGTCGCCTTGCTGGTAGGCGACGGCATCGTTTGTGGTGTACCCGCCGACCTCCGGGCTCGTGGACGCGACCAGCGACTCCCCGCCGATCGCGTCGGTCGAGACACGGGTCAAGGTGTTGTGCACCGTGTTGTACTCGTACACGTCCACCACGCTGTTGGTGTCGGTCGTGACCAACGCCGCGTCGGTGGAGAACACCACGTAGTCGCCGTCGTCGGTGATGTCCGGGTCGAAGCTCAACCCGACCGGGACGCCGTTCACGTCGCACGACAGGCAGGTCGGCGGCCACAACGGGTGATCCCGGTCGTGCAGGTAGATCGCCGACACCGCTCCCGAAGCGAACGTGGCGGGCCGGTCGAGCCCGGCGTAGGCGCCGGCCTCGTATACCACGTAGCGGCCGTCGCCCGAGATCGCAGGGCGACCCGCGGCCGCCAACTGGGTGCTTTCAGGCTCGAACAAGGACACCCGCTCGATCGACGCGGGCGCCCCGGGTTGGGCGATGTAGATCTGCGCGCCGTCGCTGGGTAGGCCGGTGTCGTCGAGGTCTTCGTCGAGCGACGCGAACGCAACGAGCTCACCGTCGCTGGAGGCCACCGGGTACCCGCTGCTGTCGTCGGGGTCGGTGGTCCCATCGGGGTCCCCGCCGGACACGAGCACGGTCTCTCGACCGCCAGGGTCGACGAGGCGGTGCTGGTAGATCTCGGCGCCCGAACCCTGGTCCCCGGTGACCATGTTCGGGGCGGTCGAGGCGAACACTGCCGCGGTCCCGTCGGACGACAGCGCCCCGTGGGTGCTCGTGTCGTTGCCCAACACGCCGAGCGAGTTGGCCGACACGACGTCGGTCAGCGGCGACGTGTTCTCGAACGACGCGGTGACCGTGAACTCGTCGCCGTTGCGGTCATCGGAGTTGAGGTCGATGTTGGTGATGACCAGCGTGGCGCTCTGGCACGCACCGTCGATTCGGACTTGGTCTCCGAAGGACGCGAGCTCGGACTCGTAGGTCTCGATGATCGACTCGCCGTCGCGCTGGCACACGGCCGGGAGACCCGACTCCACGCCACTGTTCGGGGCCCGCTGATAAGCGATCGTGGAGAACCGGTACTTGTTGAGGTGGCCCGAGTCCCCGATCTCGAGGGTGAGCTCGACATCGCCCTGGAGGTTGTTCTTGGGGTCGAGGTCGACGAACGCACTGCCGCCCGGCGCCACTCGCACCTCGGACGTCACCGGCACCTCGGGCGTCGACAACACCAGCCGCGTCCGATCCGGACGCGGGATCTCCGCAAAATCATCGGCCCCGACGGAGAGGTCTGAGTCCTCGAGTGCATCTCGCCACACCGAATCGAGGTGAGGGTCGCCGTAGTGGTAGCGACCACCGAGCCCGGAGCGGTCGTCGAACAGGTAGTTCGCGATCCAGAACTCGGGGAGCACCTGGTCGATCGACGTGCTCTCGTCGTCGACGAGCAGGCCCTCGATGACCTCGGACACCTCGTCGTCCGACGTGTCGATCCCTTCCCAGATGCGCCGCATGAACTCGGGGTCGAACTCCTCCTCGAGGTACTCGGCGAAGATGAACGACCCGTAGGCGTGCGACCGGTCCGGCGTGAAGTCCACCGAGTTGAACGGCACGCCGGCGGTGAAGATCGCCGGAAAGTCTGCGAGGTATGACCTAGATGCCCCGAACACCTGATCCAGATGACGGGCATAGGTAGGTTCGTCGGGGTCGCCGATGGCGACCGAGGCCTGATGGGCGGCCCATTCGGCGCTGGCCTCGAGCCACCACAACGTGGTCTCGTCATACGGGAGGTGGAAGTCCGAGAAGTCGGCGACGTAGCCGTCGATGTCTCGAAGGGCCGTGTAGTTGTACTGGACCTGATGGAACAACTCATGGCGCGCCAGGTACGTCGCGCTCGGTGCTTGGTTCCCGAGCCGGATGAACGACCCGACCGGGCTGGCGAAACCTTCCCCGGCGCCCTGCACCAGAACCACCACGACACCGGGGGCCGGTTCGTAGCCCATGTTGATGTAGGCCTGGCGCGCTCCTTCGAGCGAGGTTTCCATGGTGTCGATGAAGTCAGGCAGCCCGTTCTCCGGGTTGTCGTCCTCGTCAGGGTCGATGTCACCTTCGCCAGGGTTGTAGATGATCGCGAAGTGCGGCGTGGTGTGGATGCAGCCCGGTAGCCCGGTGAAGTCGAAGACATCGGTTTCGACCAGGCCGGTGCAACCAGACAGTGTCCCTGCCACCGAGGTCATTTCTGGAGTGAGGAACGACTCGATGTCCTCCTTCTGGGCTGGGTCGAGGCTCCCCCACCCGTTGCCCAGGTAGCTGAGCACACCCGCAGTGGGGTCGATAGAGGCTTCGGCGGTGGACCGGTAGCGGGGTTCGATGGCGTCCTGGTTCAGCAGGCCCTTGACGCCGTACTCGGTGAACTCGTCGAGGTCGATGCGGCCGGTGCCGAGGTCGACCTGGAGGCGTTGTTGGGTGTTGAGGCCGTTGTCCACGGTGACGTCGATCGTGACGCTGGTCCGGGGCGGGCCGCTGCTGTACACGGCCCGTGCCGCCAGGGTGTGCGGCCCGTCGGCGGTGGTGGTGCTCGACCCGGCCATCTCGAACGGCGCCGCCGTGTCGGTGAACACGACGTTGCCGTCCAACAGGAACTGCACGCCCGTCAGGTTGGTGGTGACCGCCGCGGTGGCGGTCACGGTCACGTCGTCGAACAGGACCTGGTCCGGGACGGGGTCGGTGAGCTGCACCGACCTGGCCTCGAACTCGATGAACGGGGTGAGCGGTGAATGCGGCAACCCTGGCGCGTCGACGTCGTCCTCGACTGCTGACGCCCGCCACGAGAACCGCACGTCCCACGGGACCGTTGCCGAGAATCCTGACGTCTCCCCCGGGTCAACTTCGGGGGCAGTGATCACCGAGAGCAGGTACGTATCCGGGAAGTACGAGAAGTACGTCACGTGGCCGCGGTCCTCGTCGGTGTCGTCATACACCGCCGACGCGGTCACCGCGGTCGAGGCGAGGTCGCCCTGCGGGGCGTACGGACCCGAGACCGTCGGCGCGGTGTTGTCCTCGCCGGCGTCGGAGGGGTCCGACCAGATCAGGTTCAACGTCGGTGGGGTCGACGAGTCCGCCGACGCGAACTCCCGGAAGCCGCCCGCGCTCTGCGATTCGTCCGCGGCCCGCAACATGACCCCGTTGTTGGCCCACGACTCGTTCGGGTTGGTGCTCGTCCACCGCGCCGCCCCGGCGGTCAGATGGATCGACACCGCCCCCGGCGACGAACAACCCGGCGCCCCGAACCCGGCCGTGCCTGACATCGAATCGATCGCCACTCGATCCACCAGGTCCTCGACCGGGCCCGGCCACGACGTCACCTCCGACCCTTCCCACGCGGTCGGCACCGGATAGGCCTCCACCGGGCCCGGCGAGCAGTTCGTCCCGAACACCTGGCGCAGGTCCAGGCGGGCGTCGTAGACGTTCATCCCGTCGAAGTCGTCCATCCCCGGAAACTGGAGATACGACCGCAGCACCGCCCCGTCGCCGTACCCCACATACAAGCTGTTATTGGTCGAATGGTCCCCAGTGTCCGAATCTGCGACGTAGGTGTCATCAGCCCCGACCTCGACCGTCGCGAACGGCGGTTCCACCGTCGGGTCCACCAACACCGGGAACACCCGGGCCGGGTCCGCCAACCACCCCGGGTCGACCGACACCACCAACACCGGGCCCGACCCGTCGTCCTCGACCGCATAGGTGACCGCCTCGGACCGCTCCCCCACCCCACGAGCCGTCGCCGAGTCCACCATGAACCCCGCCGGTGTCACCGCCACCACCGCCCCCGTCCCGTCCCGATACTCCACCGCACCCTCGGCGTTCACCGACGCCGACGCACCCTCCAACACCAACGGGAACCGGAACTCGCTCGGCGACTCGGGCGAAGCCAACACGATCGTCTCCTTCACCCCCCGATCCAACGCGGTCAACTCCACATCGACCCCCTCGACCACCTCACTGAAGGTCGCCGTGTCCCCAGCCACCTCCGCCTCGACCGCCGCGGCCCCTTCGAGACCGAACCCCACCGACACCCCCTCTGCCGGCTCCACCGCCACCAACTCCGCCGCCGACGCGTCCGACGCGATCGCCACCGGCACATCGGTCGCCGCCGGCGCCACCACATCCCCCGACGCCGACTCGAGATCGTTGTCGAACCGGCGCCACCCACCATCAGCACCTTCGAAGTGCAACGGCGCCGACGACGACACCGTCTCGAACACCCCCGCCACGCTCGTCGCGAACGTCCGAGAGAACTCCGACCGCAACGACACCACCTCCGCCCCCCGCTCGATCCCCCCGTCCTCGGAGAACACCAGCTCCCCCACCTCACGCGGGGGGGGTCGGCGAAACCTCCCCCGCACGCGACACCTCGGCCCCCGCCGGCGCAGCCACCACCACACCCGCCAACACCATCACCACGACAACCGCACCCGCCCACCGCCGAACCATCACAAAGAACCCCCTCGCAGAGGCACCACTACCCACCTAACACCACGCCACTGTCAAGCAAAACCCAGGGAAATGTACAGAGATGTCCACCCCCGAAGACCTCGAAACCAGCGAAGCCGACGCCGTCAATGGGCGTCGGCGGGGAAGAGCTCGAAGTTGAGCCAGACGTCGAAGGGGAGGGCGTCGAGGCGGCGCTCGAGGTCGAGGCGCATGGCGTGCTCGTCGGCGATGGTGAGGGTCGGCGGGGCGACGCCGTCGACCTCGACGTAGAGCTTGGGGCCGACCTTGGTCATGCGCAGGTCGGGGACGGTCACGCCGTACTCGGCTTCGATGGCGGCGACCGCGGCGCGGACCGGCGCCTGCACGTCGGCGGGTGGCGACGCCTCCACCAGCTCGACGAAGGTCGTGCGCACCATGCCGAGCGGCGCCGGCACCAGCACCACGGCGGCGACGAGCACCAGCGCCGGGTCGAGGTACGGCACCCAGTCGCTGCGGGCGCCGCCCTCCAGTGCGAGCATGGCGCCGAAGCCGATGACCATCCCGCCGGCGAGCACAGCGGACACGCGCCACGCCGTCGCCTCGGCGCCCACGAGGTCCGAGTCGGGAGCCATGCGCAGGAGCAGGCGCCACACAACGAGCGAGGCGGCGAGGGTCAGCACGCCGTAGGCGAGGGCCCAGCCGGCCGCGACCTCCTCGCCCCCGGCGAGGATCGAGTTCACGGCGTCCACGGCGGCGTAGGCGACCGTGCCCAGCAGGACGAACCCCTGCACGCCCACCACCAGCGGGGTGAGCGCCTGACGGCCGTAGGGGTAGACGTGGTTGGGGCCCCGGCCGACGGCACGCGACACCGCTAGCAGCAGCCACGACACGGCCACGCCGATGAAGGCATAGGCCCCGTCGAGCAGGATCAGCTGCGACCCGGTGGCGATGCCCCAGAGCACCCCGGCGACACCGAGCCCCGCGGCGGCGACGAGCGAGACCCGCAGGGCCCGGCGCTCCACGCCGGCGTCAGGGGCGACCATGATCTCGTGACCTCCAGTTCATGGATCAACCCCTCGCGCAACCCGGGCGGTCGACGGGTGGATCGCTAGGGTACCGAGCGGTGACAGCAGACGAAGGGGTCGGGACCGCCTCCGAGACGGACACCGACGTCGGCGAGGATGCCCCCCGCCTCACCCTCGTCACCCTCACCGCCATGGTGGTGGGCTCGATGGTGGGCGCCGGCGTGTTCTCGCTGCCCCGCCGCTTCGCCGCCGAGACCGGCGTCTACGGCGCGCTCATTGCCTGGGTGATCGCCGGCGCCGGCATGTTGATGCTGGCGTACGTCTTCCAGACGCTGGCGGTGCGCAAGCCCGACCTCGATGCCGGCGTCTACGCCTACGCCAAGGCCGGCTTCGGCGAGTACCTCGGCTTCTTCTCGGCCTTCGGCTACTGGGCCAGCGCCTGCGTCGGCAACGTCACCTACTGGGTGCTGATCATGTCGACCCTCGGCGGCATCTTCACCTGGCTGGGCGAGGGCGACACCCTCGCCGCCGTCGGCCTCTCCAGCGTGGCCATCTGGGTGTTCGCCGCCCTCGTGCTGCGGGGCGTCCGCGAGGCCACCGCCATCAACAAGATCGTGACCGTGGCCAAGATCATCCCGATCCTGGTCTTCATCGTCCTCGCCGTCGCCTACCTCGACGTGGACGTCCTGGCCGACAACCTGTCGGGTGAGGGCGCCGGCTCGCTGTTCTCCCAGGTGCGGGGCACCATGCTCGCCACCGTTTTCGTCTTCCTCGGGGTCGAGGGCGCCAGCGTCTACTCCCGCTACGCCAAGCGCCGGGAGGACGTCGGCCGGGCCACCATCCTCGGCTTCGTCATGGTGCTCGCCATCTTCGCCAGCGTCACCATCGTCAGCTACGGCATCCTCCCCCGCGAGCAGATCGCCGAACTGCGCCAGCCTTCGATGGCCGGGGTGCTCGAGGCCGCGGTCGGCGGGTGGGGCGAGGTCTTCATCAGCGTCGGGCTCATCGTCTCGGTGCTCGGCGCCTACCTGGCGTGGACCCTGATGTCGGCCGAGGTGCTCTTCGTGGCCGCCCGGGACAAGGACATGCCCGCCTTCCTCAGCCGCACCAACGCCGCCGACTCGCCGGCGGCGGCGCTGCTGCTCACCACCGCGCTGATCCAGGTCGTGCTCTTCGTGGTGCTGCTGTCGGAGAACGCCTTCGACTTCATGTTGAACATGACCAGCGCGCTCAGCCTCATCCCCTACCTGTTGGCGGCGGGCTTCGCGGTGAAGCTGGCGCGGGGCCGCGGGGGTGTGGCCGCCGGTGAGCAGGGTCGCAGCGATCTGCTGGTGGCCGGCCTGGCGACGCTCTACACGGTGTTCCTGCTCTACGCCGCCGGCGCGAAGTACCTGCTGGTGGCCTTCATCGTCTACGCCCCGGGCACGATCCTGTTCGTCATGGCCCGCCGCGAGCAGGGTCGCCAGCTGTTCAGCCGACCCGAACTCGTCATCCTCGTGGTGTCCGTGCTCGGCGCGGTGGCCGGCGTCGTCGCCCTCGCCACCGGCACCATCTCCATCTGACCCTCCCCCCTCCGGCCAACCCTCTCTCCCACCCCGCCGCACCGACTCCAGGAGCGATCCCATGCCCGACCAACCCCTCCCCTACGGCGTCCACTCCGAGGTGGGCAAGCTCCACAAGGTGCTCGTGTGCGCCCCCGGCCTGGCGCACCGCCGCCTCACGCCGACCAACTGCGACGACCTGCTCTTCGACGACGTGATGTGGGTGCAGAACGCCCAACGCGACCACTTCGACTTCATGGCCAAGATGCGCGAGCGCGACGTCGAGGTGGTCGAGCTGCACAACCTGCTGGCCGAGACCATGGACCTCCCGGACGCCAAGGCGTGGCTGCTCGACCGCAAGATCACCGCCAACGAGGTCGGCCTGGGCCTGGTCGACGAGACCCGCTCCTTCCTCGACGGCCTCGACACCCGTGAGCTGGCCGAGTTCCTCATCGGCGGCCTCGCCACCGACGACCTGCCCGACGAGTTCCGCACCGGCTACCTCGCACTGGCCCGCGAGCACGCCGGTGTGCGCGATTACCTCATGCCACCCCTGCCCAACACCCTCTACACCCGCGACACCACCTGCTGGCTCTACGGCGGGGTCACCATGAATCCCCTCTTCTGGCCCGCCCGCCACGACGAGACCCTGCTCATGAAGGCGATCTACCAGTTCCACCCGGACTTCGCCGACGCCGACGTCAAGGTCTGGTGGGGCGACCCCGAGCTGGACTGGGGCCTCGCCACCTTCGAGGGCGGCGACGTGATGCCCGTCGGCAACGGCATCGTCCTCGTGGGCATGAGCGAGCGCACGTCCCGCCAGGCCATCACCCAGGTGGCCCACGCCCTGTTCGAGGCCGGCGCCGCCGAGCGGGTGATCGTCGCGGGCATGCCCAAGCTGCGGGCGGCCATGCACCTCGACACGGTGTTCACCTTCGCCGACCGCGACATCGCCACCGCCCACGCGCCCATCGTCGACGGCATCGAGACCTTCTCCATCCGCCCCGACGACGCCGGCGAGGGCGTCGAGGTACACGCCGAGCGCAAGCCCTTCGTCGACGTGGTGGCCGAGTCGCTCGGCCTCGACCAGCTGCGGGTCATCGAGACCGGCGGCGACATCTACGCCACCGAGCGCCAGCAGTGGGACAGCGGCAACAACCTCGTGGCCCTCGAGCCCGGTGTCGTGGTCGCCTACGACCGCAACACCCACACCAACTCACTGCTGCGCAAGGCCGGCGTCGAGGTCATCACCATCGTCGGCGCCGAGCTCGGCCGCGGGCGCGGTGGCGGCCACTGCATGACCTGCCCGCTCGTCCGCGACGCCGTCGACTTCTGAGCCGGCGGACCCGATGAGCGGCTCCGTGGACCTCGGGGTCCTGCTCTTCGTCACCCTTTTCGCGCTCTACAGCCCGCTGGCGGCGCTGTCGTCGTACCTGCCCATCGTGGGGCGCCTGCCCCTTCCCGACCGCACCCGCCTGGCCGTCGGGCTGTTCACCTACGTCTTGATCTTCGCCATGGCGTCGATCTGGGTGGGCGAGCCGCTGCTGGAGGTGCTCGGCATCAGCACCGCGGCGCTGTCGGTCACCGGCGGCATCGCCCTGCTCTACGCCAGCATCCCGATGATGCGGGGCCTGACGGACCCGGCGCTCCTCGGCGACCGGCCTGCGGGTGCGGAGGCGGGGGCCGACGGCGCCGACAGGGGCGACGACGCCGCCGGCGAGAGCTGGCGTCGGGTGCTGTTCACGCCGGTCACGTTTCCCCTGACGGTGGGTGGCACCACCTTCGGCATCCTCGTGGGGTTCACCGCGCAGACCGACGGCGCCGCCGACCAACTGGCCGTGACCGTCGCCGGGGTGGCCTACGCGGCGATGACCGGCATCACGCTCTGGGTCGCCGGCCACCTCGACCGCCGCCTGTCCGACCGCTCCCGCGGCACCCTCGAGCGCATCGCCGGCATCCTGCTCACCGCCATCGGCGTGACCCTGCTGGCCAGTGGTGGCACCCAGCTCGTCACCGACGCTCTGAACGGGTCGAGCGCGTTCTGAACCTGCCCTCCGGGCTGTCAAACTGGACCCGATGATGTCAGGACTGCCACGACCTGAGTAGCGTGGGCCCATGGCCGAGCTGGGCACGCGCGCCAAGCAACGGGCCCAGACCCGAGAGCGCCTCCAGGCCAGCGCCCTCGAGCTGTTCCGCCGCGACGGCTTCGACGCCACCAGCGTCGCCGAGATCGCGGCCGGCGCCGGTGTCACCGAGCGCACCTTCTTCCGCCACTTCCCGACGAAGGAGGCGGTGCTCTTCCAGGACTACGAGAGTCGCCTCGAGTGGTTCAGCGCCGCCCTCGCCGTCCGGCCCCTGGACGAGCCCGTCCTCGAGTCGGTCATGGTGGCGGTGGGGTCGTTCCCCGACGACCGGGAGATCCTTCACCAGGTCGCCGCGATCCGCCACGGGGTGCTCAGCCCCGAGACCATCGAGAACCACCTGCGCCTCGTCCAGGGCGCCTTCGCCCGCGAGCTCGAGGGCGCCATCCGCCAGAAGATGGAGCACACCCGTGCCACCGACGGCGCGGGCACCACCGACGACCGAATCGAGCTGGTCTCGGTGGTGGTGGGCAACGTCATCGCCGGTGCCCTGCTCGGCGTCCTCGACGTCTGGACCCGCCGCGGCGGCGGCGATCCCGAGGACATGACCGTCCTCACCGGCGAGGCCTTCGCCCTCCTCGGCGACGTCCCCCTCGCCTGACCCTTCACTGGAGGAACCACCAGTCACCGGTGACTGGCATTTCCTCCAAAGATGCCGGATTCGACGGCCTCGAACATCGGTGGAATCACTCATCCCGAATCCGGCGACCGCCGATGGAACCCGATGGGCGCACGGTCGGGATTCGCGAGCCTCGCAGCCCTGCTTGCGCTGGCGGGCACGGGGTGCCTTCCCTCCGCCGGACCCGGCATCGAGCGGTGCCGCCCGGTGGACCTCCCGTCGGTGGACGACGGCGACTCGGTCGCCATCGCATCGGCATCGCCCGCGCCGGGCTGCCGCCATCGACTCGCGTTCGAGGAGCGAAGGCCCGGTGGACACGTTTCGGATCGAGCCGCGGCCATCCTCGAACGGGACGGGTGGCTGCTCGATCGCCATGAGGACGCTCACTGGACCGGTTGGGTCGACCAGGAGGACCAGCGCTATCGGGTCACCATCACCGAACCGGACGACCCCGGGGGCACCGCGAGTGCCGACATCGTGACCGCCGGCCAAGCCGCGCCTCCCTCGATCGAGCTGTCGCTCGGTTCCTCGTACCCGACCGACCAGGCACGAATCGCGGGCGACCACGTCGTCGTGCCCACCGACGGCGGACTCCGGGCGTTCACCGTCGAGTCGGGAGAGCCGAGGTGGTCGGTCGACGACTGCATCTTCCCGGGCTGGCTCGCGCCCGTCCCCGGACCGGACGGCTCGCCGCTCGTCCTCAACTGCGGGGGCGAGATCACCGCAGTGGACGCCGACGGCGGCGAGGTGCTCTGGCGCCGTCCCGTGCCCGCAGGGACCGAGCGCGTGCGGCAGAGTCGGACGATGCTCGTGCTCCAGTCGACCCAGGCGGTGCGGGTCCTCGATCTCGAGGACGGCGAGCAACGATGGGCCCGACGAGGACTCGGCGATGCCGCCATCGCGGTCGACGACGACCAGGTCTACGTCGGCAACGACGACAAGTTGCGGGCCCTCGACGGCGACTACGGCATGGGGATCTGGCAGATGCAGGCCAACATCGGTGCCCTCTTCGCCACCGACGACGCCGTCTTCGTGCGCACCGCGGCGACGTATCCCGCTGGGCCCGAGAGTGCGCGGCTGGAACGGCTCGACCCGTCGACCGGCGAACGCCGCTGGAACGTCGAGTACGAGGAAGGGCTCGAAGCGAGCCCGATCGTGGGCGCATCCCAGCAGGTCGTGGTCCTCACCACCGACGACCACGTCGTCGTGTACGACGCCACCACCGGCGAGGAGCGGTGGTTCGAGACGACGCCCGGTGCCTTCTCCGTCACCGTGGGCGCCGAGCACGTGATCCTCACCGACTCAGCCGACGGCAGGACGATCGCCTACGACTCGGTCGCTCACCGGCAGGAGCGCCTGCTCGGTCCGTCGTGCGGCCTGGCCGTCGCCGCGGGCGCCACGTTCGCCACGCAGGTCTCCTGCGCAGACCCCGCCCGGCCGACCATCCAGGTCTTCGACCTCCGCGATCGGGCCTGACTCCGGTCCGGTCGCCGCCGCTGGGCGTCAGCCGGCCGTGGCGGACGAGCGCCGGCGGAGCAGCGCCACCAGGGCGACGGCGAGGAGGAGCAGTGTGCCGTTGATGACGTCCTTCACCCAGGGGTCGATGCCGGCGAGGGTGAAGCCGCTGACGGTGAAGGCCACCAGCAGCACGCCGACGACGGTGCCGAGGGGGTTGAACCAGCGGCGGAACGCGGTCGCCCCCAGGTAGGCGGCGGCCAACGCGGGCAGCACCAGCGCCGGGCCGACGGTCGGATTGGCACCCCCGTTGCGGGCCACGGCGACCACCCCGGCGAGGCCGGCGAGCGCGGCGGACAGCACCAAGCTGAGGGTGACCTTCGCAGCGACGCCGATGCCGACCAGGCGCGCCGCCTCACGGTTCGAGCCGACCGCGTACAGCCGTCTCCCCCACGGGGTCTGTTCGAGGAGGTACCAGAGCAGTCCGGTGACGACCACGATCACGACGAGCGGCCAGGGCCAGGCGCCGATCGAGGTGAAGGGGTCGGGGAACGTGCCGAGCACGCTCTCGCCGCCCGTGTACCAGGACAGGACGCCGATGACCACGCTCGACACGGCGAGCGTGACCACGATCGAGCTGATCCCGCCGCGGGCGACGAGCAGGCCGGTGACCAGCCCGATCAGCGCCACCACGCCGACGGCCAGGAGCATGGCCGGGCCCCATCCGAGGCCGAACCGGGTCATGCCCGCCGCCGCGATCACCGACGAGAGGGCCGTGAGGGCGCCGACCGAAAGGTCGAACTCGTTGCAGATCAGCGGGACCGTCACCGCCAGCGCAACCAGCACGGGCACGGCCTGGTTGTTGAGCACGAACTTGAAGTTGGTGACCGTGGCGAAGGTCTCCGAGGTGGCCGGCAGCAGCGAGAAGAAGGCGATGACGCCGACCAGGGCCAGCAACAGGGCGTAGCGCTCGGCCAGGTCGGCACCCCGCCCGCTCGACCGGCTCGGCGCCGGGGCGGCACCCACGTCGACCACCGCGTCGGTGGCGTCGTCCACCACCGGGTCCTCACCGCTCACGCCGCCACCCCGCCGTGGGACAGGTGGGCGACGGCCTCGGGGTGGGCGTCGGCCCCCCGGAGCTCGCCGACGAGGCGCCCGTCGTGCAGCACGAGCACCCGGTCGGCGAGCGCGCAGAGCTCCTCGGCGTCGGACGACACGCAGAGCACGGCCCGGTGGCCGCCGGCCACGAAGCGGCGCACGAGCGCGTGGATCTCTGCCCGTGCGCCGACGTCGACCCCGAGGGTCGGCTCGTCGAGCAGGAGGAGGGTCGGGTCGCGGCGCAGCCACCGGGCCACCACCGCCTTCTGCTGGTTGCCGCCGCTCAGCGTGCGGACCGGCGCCGCGACGGATCGGGCCCGGATGCCGTAGCGCTCGACGTCGTCCGCCGCCGCCCGCGACTCGCCGCCCCGGTCGATGCGGCCGCGTCGACGGAAGCGGCCGAGGTCGGCCACGCTGAGGTTCTCGGCCAGCGACCGGGCCGGGAAGAGTGCCCGCTCGCGCTGCTCGGGGACGAGAGCGACTCCCGCGGTCATCGCGTGGGCCGGCGAGCGCGGTGCCATCGCGGCGCCGACGAGCTGCACGGTCCCGCCCCGACGGGGTCGGGCCCCGAACAGCGCCTCGAGCAGTGCAGAGCGCCCAGAGCCGAGCAGCCCTGCGATCCCCACGACCTCGCCCGGCGCCACCGTGAACGACACCCCCCGCAGCGGACCGACCGCGAGGCCGTCCACCTCCAGCAACGGCGCCGCCTCGGCGGCCTCGGGCTCCTCCGCACCGCCGCTACTGCCGCTACTGCTAGCGGAGGCCCCAGAGGCCTCCCGGCGGGCTGCGGCCCGGGCGCCGGCGGTCGCCCCTCCGCCATCGCCGGCGCCCGGGTCGATCGTCGCCGAGGACGCCACCGGCGTCACCGCCCCGGTGACCAGGGCCACGAGGTCGGCAGGGACGGTGTCGGCCACGCGCACCCGGGCGACGGTGCGGCTGTCGCGCAGGACGGTGGCCTCGTCGGCGGCTCGCGTGACCTCGTCGAGGCGGTGGGTGACCAGGACCACGGCGTGACCCTCGCCGGCGAGGGACCGCAGGCCGGCCAGCAGGGTGGCGGCCTCGGCGGCGGGCAGCGCCGCGGTGGGCTCGTCGAGGATGAGCAGCTTGGGGCCTCCGCTCGCGACGGCCGAGCCGCCGCCGTCCACGTCGGCGAGGGCGCGGGCGACGGCGACCAGCGTCTGGACCGCCGGCGACAGCGACCCCATGCGGGCCGCCGGGTCCACGGTCAACCCCAGCCGGGCCAGGCCCGCGGCGGCGTCGGCCCGCGCCGCCCGCCACCGGATGGAGCCACCGGGCCGGGTGGGCAGGCCCGCGACCACGCCGATGTTCTCGGCCACGGTGAGGTCGGGGAAGACCGAGGTGCCCTGGTGCACGACCCGCACGCCGGCCGCCCGTGACCACGCCGGCGAGGTGCGGTCGGCGCGGACCTGGGCGCCCCCCACCGACACCGTCCCGCCGGCATCGGCCCGCTCCACGCCGGCAACGACGCGGATGAGCGTGGACTTGCCCGACCCGTTGGCTCCGAGCAGGGCGTGCAACGACCCCGGCGCCACCGACAGGTCGACACCGTCGAGGGCGAGCACGCCGGCGTAGCGCTTGGTGAGCCCCCGCACGGCGAGGGCGGGCTCGGGCCTCCCGCTCACACCCCCCAGACCTCGCGGTAGGTGGCCTCGAAGTCGTACGGGGGCGCCGGCGGCTCGTTGCCGTCCACCAGCGTGTCGGCGGTCAACAGCTGGTAGCCCACCCCCTCGTCCACCGTCTCCGCGCCCTGGAAGATGCGATTGAGGGTGTCGATCGCGGCCCAACCGGTCCAGTCGGCGGGGAAGGCCATAACCATGTCGATCTGGCCATCGGCGAGCAGGTCGTACTGCGAGGGCATGCCTTCGGCACCCAGGACGAGCAGGTCGTCGCGGCCGGCGTCGGCGATGCCGGGTAGGCCGAGCTGCACCGCGGCGGCGTACGGGAAGCTGATGGCGTTGGCCTCGGGGTGGGCGACGATGGACGAGGCGACCTTCTGGGGCAGCGAGCCGTCGAGGAGGTCGCCGGTGCTGAAGGTGACGGTGTCGACGAGCTCGCACGACCCGCACGTGCCCACGGCCTGCTCGAAGCCCTCGCCGAGCAGCGTGATGGCGAGCAGGTCGTCCTGGGTGAGGTTGATGACCTTCAGCTCGGCGTCGGTCTCGACCACCCCGAAGTCGACCTTGGCGCCGGCGAAGTCCCGGGCGCCCTGCTCGGGGTCCTGGCCCTCGGGGGTGAAGCTGACCTGCGCCGCGAAGCGGGCGTCCTGCTCGCCGTCGGAGGTCACGTCGCAGTCGAAGGCGTTGAGGACCACGACGGGGAAGTCGGCGGCGTTGGCCTCGTCCAGAGCGCCACTGAAGTGCTGGCAGTCGACCCCGACGACCACGGCACCGTCGGCGCCCGCGGCGATGGCCTGTCGCACGCCGTCGCCGGCCTTGGTGAAGTCGAGCCCGGTGTCGAAGAGGGTGGCGTCCCAGCCGATGGAATCGGCGCCGTCCATCACGCCGTCCACCAGCACGCTGCAGCTCTCGAGCAGCTGGCCGCACGAGATCACGTAGATCGCGGCGCCGTCGACCGCGGCGGGCCCGTCGTCGGGCGGCGGGCGGAAGGTGCCTTCGAGCCAGGGCTGGAGGCCCTCCTCCGCAGCCGCCACGGCGTCGGCTCCGCTCAAGACGGAGGCCACCGTCGTGGTGGTGCCCCCGCCGCCGGCGCTGGTGGCGGTGCTGTCCTCGCGGTCGGGGCTGGTGCTCGACCCCGAGGCACAGGCCGCGACGACGATGGCGATCGCCGCCGCCAGCAACTTCACGGCGCCGTGTCGGCGTCCTCCGCGGTCCCCCATGGCCATCCCCCCGGATCGGCGGTCCGGTGCGGCCGTCCGCACCTGGTGTCCGTTGTGGCCGGATCATGTCAGTGTTGACATGAGTGCGCAAGTGATGGAGGGTGGCGCCCATGAGCGACTACGACGCCATCGTCATCGGAGCGGGCCACAACGGCCTCACCGCAGCCACCATCATGGCCAGGGGCGGGCTGCGCGTCCTCTGCCTCGAGAAGAACCAACACGTGGGCGGCATGGCGTCGACCACCGAGCTCATCAAGGGCTACAAGTTCGAGATCGCGGGCTCGGTGCTGTTCCCCATGGCCCAGGAGATCTGGGACGACTTGGGCCTCGATGCGTGCGAGACGGTCGAGAGCGACGTGATGTCCGTGAACATCGGCCGGCCGGGTCAGGACCCGATGATCTTCTACACCGACCCCGAGAAGCTGATGGAGCACATCAGCGAGACCAACGGCATGGACGCCGTGCTGGGCATGGCCGAGATCATGGGGTGGTGCGACGCGCCCGCCCGTGCGCTCGGCCGCTTCGAGGTCCGCCAGGGCCCGAAGAGCCTCGACGAGATGTTCGCCTGCGCCCGCAACGAGGCCGAGCGCGAGGCCATCGAGGTCTCCCTGTTCGGCAGCGTCATGGACGTCATCGACCGCTTCCTGCCCGACAAGGAGCGCCACGGGATGCTCCGGGGCATGCTCGCCTTCCTCGCGGTCAACTCCACCTACCGCGGCCCGTACACCCCGGGCAGCGCCATGTGCCTCGCCTTCGCCATGGCCAGTCCCGGCACCCAGATGATGCGCAAGCTGAAGGGCGGCATCGGTGCGCTCTCCGAGCACCTGCTCGGGCAGTTCGAGGCCGCCGGCGGCGAGCTGCGCCTGCACGCCAAGGTCGAGGAGATCCTGATCGAGGACGGGCGGGTCACCGGTGTGCGCCTCACCGACGGCGACACCGTCTCGGCGCCCAACGTCGTGTCCAACCTCGACCTCACCACGACGCTGACCCGATTGGTCGACCGGGAGTCAATGCCCCCGGACCTGGTGCGCCGGGTCGAGCGCATCGACCACCGCGCCGCCTACGTGCAGATCCACTTCGCCCTCGACGGGCTCCCCGAGTTCGCGGGCCCGTACGAGATGCTGAACGAGGGCAACCTCCGGGCATCCATGGGCATGTTCGGCACCCCCGAGGAGATGCAGCGGGACTACGAGGACTGCTGTCGCGGCGACGTGCCCGCCTGGCCCTCGATGGGCATGCAGATCCCCTCGCTGCTCGACCCTGCCCTCGCCCCGCCCGGCAAGCAGGCGGCAAGCTCCTACGCCTTCTACTTCCCCGTCGTGGGCACCCGCGAGGAGCAGTCCCGCCTCAAAGACGTCATGGCCGAGCGGGTCGTGGAGAAGGTCGCGGGGATGGCCCCGAACTTCCCCGACATCATCGACCGCCAACTCACCTACGCCTCGTACACCTACGAGATGATGTACGGCGCCATCGACGGCGACTTCTGCCACGGCCTCATCCACCCCGAGCTCATGGGTCCGTTCCGCCCCGGGCCCACCGGGTGGCCGGACAACCCGATCCCCTACGAGGGCCTGTACCTCTGCGGCGCCGGCTGCCACGGCGGTCCCGGCGTCACCTTCACCCCGGGCTACAACTGCGGCTACGAGGTGGTCGAGGCCGCCGACCGCACCACCAGCGCCGCCTCCGCCTGACCAGCGGCGCCGCCTCGGTCCGACCGCCGGCGGCGCGGTCGCCCTCCGCGATCGACGGTTCGAGGTTCGGGCCGCCCGAAGCATCCGCAGCGGGAGCCTGCTAGAAGGACGGCCATGCCGGGGGCCACCGACGACGTCTGGGAGGTGCTGGCGACCGCACGCTCCATCCGCCGCTTCACCGACGAGCCCGTCGGCGACGAGGTGCTCGACCGCTGTCTCGAAGCCGCCACCTGGGCGCCCAACGGCGCCAACGTGCAGGCGTGGCGCTTCGTGGTGCTGCGATCCCCCGAGGTGCGGGCCGTGGTGGCCGAGGCCGCCCGCCTCGCCCTCCAGGTGATCGAGCCCGTGTACGGGATGTCCCGCCCCGATCCCGACGACGACAGCCGCCGGGCCCGCACCGATCGCGCCACCTACGAGTTGCACGACCACGCCGGCGAGCGGACGTCGGTGCTGTTCACGACCTTCGGCTACGACACGGCCTCCGAGCTACTGCTCGGCGGCTCGATCTACCCGGCCATGCAGAACTTCCTCCTGGCCGCCCGCGCCCAGGGCCTCGGCGCCTGCCTCACCAGCTGGGCCAACTACGGCGGCGAGGCGCTGCTGCGCGAGGCCGTGGGCATCCCCGAGGGGTGGCTGCTCGCCGGACACGTCGTCGTCGGCTGGCCCCGGGGCGCCCACGGCCCGGTCCGCCGGCGCCCCCTCGCCGACGTCGTGTTCCACGACCACTGGGACGACGCCGAGGTCCTCCGCACCGGCTGGCGCTGACTCCCGCGGGCGACGCCGGCCACGGACCCCGGCCGGACGTGGGAGCGCCGACGGGGGCGGGTACGGTCCCCGGACGATGGCCGACGCGTCCCTGCACGAGCTCGCGGGTCCCGCGGTCGCGGCGACGTTCGTCGCCGCCGACCCGCCGAGGGACAGCTGGCTCGCGCTCTGGCCCCTCGCCGGCGACGCCGAAGGCAAGGACGCGGCTCGGCGGCTGACGCCGACCGACGAGCTCGAGCTGGCCGTGCCCGCGGGCACCCAGGTGCGGCGCAAGAAGGTGGCGGTGCACCGCGTGCCCCTCGCCGAGGCGCTCGACGCCCTCGTCGAGCTGCCCGCCGGGGCGGAGGTCGGGCGGTCGGTGCGGGCGTGGGCGGCGGCCGCCCGCATCGCCGTCGAGCTCGCCGCACGGGGGCGGCTCCAGCCGGGCGTCACCCCGACCGGCACGGACACCTGGCGGGTCGGCCCCCTCGATCCCGACGACCACCGCCGCCAGGGCGAGCTCGCCCGGGCACTGCCCCCCGAGGCCCATGCCGTCGCTCTCCCCGGCCACCGACCGCTGCGAATCGGATCGGCGGACGTGGCCGTCGCCGCCTTCGCCGATGCCGTCGCCGACCTGCTCCCCCGCACCGCGTCGGCGCCGGCCGCCGCCGGCCACGTGGCCTTCGCCCGGTCGAGCAGCCTTGGAGAGCGCCGACCGGACGTCGACGGCGGCCGTCCGATGACGCCCGACACCGGCGCCGGCCGTCGAGGCGCCGCCGACCGGCACGCCCCATCCGTGGGCCCGATGGCCGAGGGTGGGTCGTCCCCCCGGCTGGAGGGAGCGACCGCGGCCTGGCTGGCCGGTCTGCGCCCGTCGACCGACGCCGTCGTCGTGGCCCTGCGCCTCGAGCCGCCGCTCGACGAGGCCGACCCCTTCCGGGCCGCGCTCCAGCTCCAGAGCGCCGCCGACCCGTCACTCGTGCTCGACGCCGCCGATCTGTGGGACGCGCCGGACGTCGTCCTCGAGCGCTTCCCCGAGGGCGAGACCGACCTGCTCCTCGCCCTGCGCCGCGGTGCCCGCACCTGGCCGCCGCTCCAACGGCTCCTCGACGAGGCCCGACCGACCGCGCTGGAGGTGAGCGACGAGGAGGCCGACGACCTGCTCGGACCCGTCGTCGACGACCTCGCCGGCGCCGGCATCCAGGTGCTCTGGCCGAAGGAGCTGGTGGACGACCTCACGCTGACCGCGGTGGCGTCTTCCACGCCCGCGCCGGCGGGCGTGGCCGAGACCGGGTTCTCGTTGGAGGACCTGCTCGAGCTGCGGTGGACCGCGGCCATCGGCGGTGAGGCGCTGACCGCCGCCGAGCTGGCGGCGCTGGCCGAGGCGAAGCGGCCCGTCGTCCGCCTGCGGGGCCGCTGGGTGCGCGCCGATCCCGAGCGGCTGGCCCGACTCCGTCAGCGCCGCCGGCTCAGTGCGGGCGAGGTGCTGGCCGCCAGCCTCGGCGCCGAACTGGTGATCGACGGCGAGGCGCTCGAGGTCGAGCTCGAGGGCCCCCTGGCCGGGCTCACCGAACGCCTCGCCGCCTTCGACCCCACGCATGCCCTGCCGGCGCCGGCCGGGCTCGGCGCCGAGCTGCGCCCCTACCAGCAGCGGGGCGTGGCCTGGCTGGCCGAGATGGCCGACCTCGGCCTCGGCGGCGTGCTCGCCGACGACATGGGCCTCGGCAAGACCGTCCAGCTCCTCGCCCTCCACCTCCACCGCCACCCGCCCGCACCCGTGCCCGAGCCCGACGGCGACCCCGGGAGCGAGGGCGACGCCCCCGGCCGGCCCACCCTCGTGGTCTGCCCCGCCTCGGTGCTGGCCAACTGGGAGCGGGAAGCCGCCCGCTTCGCCCCCCACATCCCGGTGCGCCGCTACCACGGCGCCGGACGCAGCCTCGACGACCTCGCCCCCGACGAGCTGGTGGTGGCCACCTACGGCATGGTGCGCCGCGACGCCGAGCGCCTGGCCGAGGTCCACTGGGGGCTGATCGCCGCCGACGAGGCGCAGGCGGTCAAGAACCCGCTCGCCCGCACGGCCAAGGCCCTCCGCAAGCTGCCCGCCGACGCCCGCTTCGCGCTGACCGGCACCCCCGTCGAGAACCGCCTCACCGAGCTGTGGGCACTGCTCGACTGGACCACGCCTGGGCTGCTCGGCCCCCTCGAGCCGTTCCGTCGGAAGGTGGCCCTGCCCATCGAGCGCTACCGGGACCCGGAGGCGACCGAGGCCCTCACCCGGGTGACCCGCCCGTTCCTGCTGCGCCGCCGTAAGAGCGACCCGACCATCGTCCCCGAGCTGCCACCCAAGACCGAGGTCGACCGAATCGTCCCCCTGAGCGTCGAGCAGGCCTCGCTCTACAAGGCGGTCACGGAGGAGGCGCTCGCCACCATCGCGGAGACCGAGGGCATCGAGCGGCGCGGCCTCGTGCTCAAGCTGCTGACCGCACTGAAGCAGATCTGCAACCACCCCGCCCAGTACCTGCACCAACCCGGCCCGCTCGTCGAACGCTCGGGCAAGCTCGACGCCACCGTCGAGCTGCTCGACATCATCGCCGACGAGGGCGCCGCCGCCCTCGTGTTCACCCAGTACGTCGAGATGGGCCGCCTGCTCGAGCAGCACCTCGCCGCCCACGGGCTGCGCACCTTCTTCCTCCACGGATCGCTGGGCGTGCGCCGACGTCAGGAGCTGGTCGACCGGTTCCAGGCCGGCGAGGCCGATGCGTTCGTCATCTCGCTCAAGGCGGGCGGCACCGGCCTCAACCTGACCCAGGCCAGCCACGTGGTGCACTTCGACCGCTGGTGGAACCCGGCGGTCGAGGACCAGGCCAGCGACCGGGCGTGGCGCATCGGCCAGGACCGGCCCGTCACCGTCCACCGCCTCATCTGCGAAGGCACCGTCGAGGACCGCATCGCCGCCCTCCTCGAGGACAAGCGGGCCCTCGCCGACGCGGTGGTGGGCAGCGGCGAGGGTTGGATCTCCGAGCTCGACGACCGGGCCCTCGCCGACCTCGTCCGTCTTGCCGAGCCCGTCGGCGCAGGGCAGGCGGCCTCCGCGTCCGGCCCCGCCTCCCCGGCTCCCTCCCCGTCCGCTCCCACGTCGTCGCCTCCGTCCACCGCCACCCCGAGCCGCGGCGGCCTGTCCCTGGTGCCGCCGCTGGCCGACAACGACACCGATGCGGAGGACGCCTGATGCCTCCGCGGCGGACCTTCGGCAACACGTGGTGGGGGGCGGCGTGGGTCGACGCCCTCGAACACCGCGCGCAGCTCGACCCCAACCGCCTGCCCCGGGGGCGCACCTACGCCCGCCAGGACCGGGTCGAGCGCCTCGAGGTCGAGCCCGGGGCGGTACGCGCCTTCGTCCACGGCAGTCGTTCCGTGCCCTACCGGGTGCGCCTCGGGGTGCGTCCGTTCACCGACCGCGAGTGGGACCTCGCCCTCGACGCCATCGCCGCCCGGGCCGGCCACGCCGCCGCCCTGCTCGACGGCGAGCTCGACCCGGGCATCGTCGAGGACACCCGGGCCGCCGACGTCGACCTGCTGCCCCTGGCCGGCGAGCTGCGCCCAGAGTGCTCGTGCCCCGACTGGGCCAATCCCTGCAAGCACGCCGCCGCGGTCTGCTACCTCACGGCGGACCTGCTCGACGACGACCCGTTCACCCTGTTCCTCGTGCGGGGGCGCACCCGGGACGAGGTGCTGGCCGAGGTCCGCCGCCGGCGCTCGGGCACGAGCAGTACCGAGGGCACGAACGCAGCCGGTGCGGCCGGCGAACGGCCCCCCGAGGCCGACCCCGGCGTCGTGGCCCGGGAGGCGTGGGCCTGGACGCCGGCGGACCCGCCTCGGCCCCCGGCACCCCGCACCGCGCCCGGTCGGCCGGCGCCGTGGGCCACCGACCCACCCAACGGCGCGCCCTTCACCGCCCCCGGCCTGCACGAGTTGGCCGCCGATGCCGCCGAGCGGGCCTGGGCCCTGACCCGCGGCGAAGGCGGCGCCGACCTCACGCTCGCTCCCGACGCTGATCTTGCCCGGCGGGCCAGCAGCGCCCTGGGCACGGACCGATGGATGCCGCTGCTGGCCGCCACAGGGGAGAGCGACCGCGCCCTGCGCCACCTGGCCACCGCCTGGCGCTTCGGGGGCGAGGCCGCGCTCGATGCCATCGGCGACCCCCCGTGGCGCGCCGACCCCTTGGTCATGGGCGCGGCCCGCGACGCCGTGGGCGCCGCCCTCAAGCGCTATGGCGCCGTGGCCGTGCGCGAGAACCGCCTCACCATCCCGGCCATCGACGTCCAGCTGCGACTGGGCCGGGACGGCCGTTGGTGGCGCTTCGAGAAGCGGGCCGGCCGATGGGAGCTCGCCGCCCCACCCGCCATCGACCCCGACGACCTCATCCTCTCCGCGCTCTGACCGCCGACCGGGCGGGACGCCCCGGGTTGCCTGTCACAGGCCCTGGTTACCGTTCGACATCGGGCGACGAGGAGAGGCACGACGTGACCCCGCACCCCACTCACCGGCTGACGACACGTGGGACCGCCCACGAGCGACGACCGGCCTACGGCTTCGACATCGAGACCGACACCACCCGCGGCGGCCTCGACCCCGCCACCAGCCGGATCATCGCCATCGGCATCGCCGGCGACGGATGGGAGCGCAGCTTCACCGGCCGTGAGGCCGACGTGCTCGCGGAGACCGACGCGTTCCTCGCCCAGCTCCCGCCGGGACACCTCGTCACCTGGAACGGCGCCGGCTTCGACTTCCCGTTCGTGTGGGACCGGGCCATCGCCGCCGGCGTGGCCCTCGACCTCTACCTCTCGCCCGACCCCGGCATCCTCCTGCCCCACGGCCCACCGGCCGGGCACCGACTGGCCTACCGGGTGCGCTGGGGCGCCCACGACCACATCGACGCCTACCTCGAGCTCCGACCCATCGCCCACCGCATCGCCGGCTCGGCCCGGCTCAAGCCCTTCGCCGCGCTCCACGGCATCGACTGCCTCGAGCACGACTACGCCCGACTCCCGTCGCTGTCCGCCTCCGCCCTCGAGCGCTACGTGGCCAGCGACGCCCGGGCCACCCTCCGCCTCGCCGAGCGCTACGGCCTCACCGGCTCGCTCGTCGGCGCCCCCTGACCCGCCACCCCGCTCGTTCTGGTCCCTCGTCAGCGACGCTGGGGGCTCGGGCCTGCGCGACGATGCATTCCCACCAGGGGAAACGCTCGGCCGCGCTGGCCGTATGCAGGCGCCGCTGGAAAGATCGACGCTCCCCTGGCGTTGCCAAGTCGCTACCAGAATGAAATGGCTCAGGCGTCGTGGTGGGCGAGGAGGCGGCGGGCGGCCCGGGCGGGGAGGTCGACGAGGTCGGGGGGTGACAGCACCCGGGCGTCGGGGCCGGCCCGCAAGAGCAGGCGCTCGAGCCAGGTGGTGCCCACCACCGAGAAGGTGAGCTCGACGCTGCCGTCGGGGTGCTCGGCCACGACCTCCCCGGGGTAGACCTCGGCCGCCCACGCCGCCGACCGGGGCAGCAACACCCGCGCCTCGACCGACGCCGCCGGCGCCACGAAGGCGGACGGATCGTCGAGCGCCACCGACCGGGTGAAAGTCGCACCCGTGGGCCGCACCGCGTGGATGCGGCTCACGCGGTACTTGCGCACCTCGTCGTGGCCGTGGTCCCAGGCGTCGAGGTACCACTCGCCGTCCACCAGCGAGACCCGCAGCGGATCGACGGTGTGCTCGTCGACCTCGTCTCGCCAGAGCGAGTAGTAGGTGAGCTCGAGCGTCTCGCCGGCCTCGACGGCGGCCTGCACCTCGTCGCGGAAGGGCGGCACCTCGACCACCACCTCGACGTCGTCGCGGTCGACGCCCAGCGCCGCGGCCAGCGCATCGAGGGCCTCGTCCAACGGCGCCGCCTCGAACAGGCCGCTCGCGAGCAACGACTCGCCCGCGGTCAGCACCGCGAAGCCTTCGGCCCGGGACAACTGGAGCGGGCGGCGCACGTAGTCGGGCAGCATCCCGACGCCCACCTCGTCGCCGTCGATGGTGATGTCCAGGACGTCGAAGGGGTCGGGCCCGCACATCGACAGCAGGATCACCTCCTGGCGCATGCGCTCGACGGGCAGGCCGAAGCGCTCGGCCAGTTCCGCCACCGTGGCCGACCCCTCCTGGTGCAGGAAGGCGAGCACGGCGAGCATGCGCGGCAGGCGCTCGGCCACCGATGGCCGGCTCATCGTCGGGCCTCGGCCACGACTGCCAGCCGGGCGGAGAGGACGCCGCTCGGCGCCACCGGGCCGCCTCGGCTCGCGCGCCGCCACACCGCCGGCGCGCTCATCGTCCGGCCTCGGCGATGGCGACCAGCCACGAGCGCAGGTCGTCGCGCAGCACGTCCGGGGCGAGCACCCGGGCGTGGTCGAGCATGCCGAGGAGCCACGACCGGAACGCCGGCCGGTTGGACACGGCCAGCTCGACGACCACCGAGCCGTCGGCTCGACGTTCGAGCACGTGGGCCCGCGGGTGCTCGGCCTGCACCTTGGCGGCCAGCACCGCGTCCACCTCGACGTGCGCGGTGACCACCTCGTCGCCGCCCACGAGCTTGGGGTCGGCGGGGAAGGCCGCCGCCGCGTCGAAGTCGTCGGGCTCGGGGTGCTCGGAGGGGCCGACGTCGAGCACCGGCCCGGTCATGCGGTCCACCTTGAAGAAGCGCCAGCCATCGGCGTCGGCGTACCAGCCGAACAGGTACCAGTAGCCCTCCCGCAACAGCAGGCCCCAGGCGTCGACCACCCGCTCCCGGTCGCCGTGGGTGAAGCGGACCCGCCGGTGGTCGCCGCAGGCGGCGAACAGCTCCGGCAGGTGCTCCTCGGAGGCGACCACCGCCACCTGGTCCTGGCCGCCCACCAGGCCACCCAGCTTCCACGCCGCCGAGGTCGACCAGTTGCGCCCGGCGAAGCCGACCGCGGTGGCGGCGAGGTTCAACGCGAGCTGGGCGTCCTCGGAGAGGTCGAGCTTCGGCAGGTAGTAGTCCTCACGACGGATGGTGTAGGCGTCGTCGCGCTCGACGACGGGGATGCCCGCTTCGCGGAGGGTGGCGAGGTCGCGGAAGAAGGCCCGCTCGCCGCTGTCCCCCTCGGGGTAGGCCGTGGTCGGCTGGTGGCCGAGCGCCGCCCGGAGCTCGACCTGGGTCTGCGGCTGGTCGTGCTCCAACAGCAGGAAGAGCAGGTCGGACAGTCGCTCCAGGCGGTCACCGGCCACGGGGCGGGATGGTAGGTCAGGCCGCTGCCGCGACCGCGCGGTCGAGCACGACCGTGCGGGTGGCCGCGGCCTCGAGGCGGGCCGAGATGGTGCCGGTGACGCCCACGACCCAGGCCGGGACCCCGAGCGCCGCGGCGCCGGCGACCAGCTCGACGAAGGCGTGGTCGCCGCTGCCGACCACCAGGCGGTCGAAGCGCTTGGCCACGTCGGCGGGACTGGTCCACCCCAGCAGGGCCAGGTCGGCGCCGTCCTTGCCGATCACGGGCAGGGCCCGCAGGTGGCGGGGCAGGTCGAAGGCGATCCGGCGGTGGAGCCACCGGTTGGTGGCCACGACGCCGAGGTCGCCCGGCTGCCAGTCGCTGGCCTCGAGGTACTCGTCGAGGCGGGCGAGCGCGACGCCGGCGTTCGGGAACGGGCCGCCGGCCAGGTTCTCGAGGTCGATCAGGTGCTGCGTCCGCCCCGAGGGGCACCGCCGGGCGTGCCGGTGGGGGTGCGTGCGGTTCGTGCGGTTCGTGCGGTGGGCCATCGGATCCTCCTCCACTGTTCCGATGGCCGCACCGTACGAACCCGCTCTGACAAGTTTCAGCCGTGTGGTTCCCCAGGGCGGACCGGACGGGCCGTCGCGGGATCAGTCGACGGCGAGGGCGGCGCCGCCGCGGCGGGGGTCGCCGGCGGCGGCGCCCGAGCCGGTGGGGCCCGCGGGAACGACGGCGTGGGCGCCGCCGAAGTAGAGGTTGCGCTCCGTCCACTCGTTGACCGGCCAGCGCCGGCGCAGCGCCCCGACCGACTCGGCGGGCCACCCCGGCTCGAGCTGCACGACGTCGCCGTCCCAATGCAGGCGGGGGCCCTCCACCGCGGGACGCAGGGCGACCCCGTGGTCGACGACCGCGGTCACGACCTGGACGATGGTGGTGCGGATGCGCTTCGAGCCGCCGCTGCCGACCACGAGGGCGGGCGGGCCGGAGGGGTCGAGCACCACGGTGGGCGACATCATCGACGCCACCCGCTCCCCCGCCGGGGCGGCGTGGAAGCCGTCGGGGTGCAGGTCGTCCTCGCCCAACATGTTGTTCAACAAGATGCCCGTGCCGGGGACGAGGTAGCCCGAGGCCTCACCGTTGGAGGTGGTCATCGAGGCCACGTTCCCCTCGTGGTCGGCCACGCTGAAATGGGTGGTGCCCCGCGTGGCCTGGAGGCGGGCGTCCACCTCGCCGAGGGCGCGCAAGCGATCGGTCTCCACCATGGCCTCGACGAGGGCGACCGCATGGTCGGGCGACCCCCGGTCGGGCAGGGTGCCGCCGTCGGCGAGGAGACCCAAGGTGCAGGCGACCAGCGAGCCGCCGAACGAAGGCGCCGGGTTGGTGAGCACCAGATGGCCGCGGTAGTCCGCCGCCAGCGGCGTGCGCTCGATCACCTCGAATGCGGCCAGGTCGTCCTCGGTGACGAGGCCGCCGCCGGCGGCCATGTCCGCGGCGAAGGACTCGGCGAGCGCCCCCCGGTAGAACGAGTGGCCGGGGTCGTCGCCGAGACGGGTGAGGAAGCCCGCCAGGTCGGGGTTGGTCATGCGGTCGCCCGCTCGCAGGGCCCGCCCGGTGGGGGCGAACAGGGCGTGGGTGTCGGGCGAGCGGTCGAAGATGGGCCAGAGCAGCGCGCAGAGCGCCGCGGCCATGGGCGTCACCACCACGCCGCCGCCGGCGAGGTCGACCGCAGGGGCCACGACGTCACGCAGGGGCAGGCGGCCGAGGCGCTCGTGGACGTGGAGGTAGCCGGCCAGGCACCCCGGCACCGCCACCGAGCCCCGACCCACGTTGAAGACCTGATCGGATCCGGGGAAGGCGATGGTGACGGGCTCGAAGTGGGGCTCGACCGCCCCGGGACCGAGACCGCGTCCCGGGGTGTCCACGAAGAAGTCGAAGAGCGTGGCGGCGCCCCCGGCGGTGCGGGCGAGCAGGAAGCCGCCGCCCCCCAGGCTGGACAGGGTCGGCTCGGCCACCGCAGCGGCGAACCCCGCCGCCACGACGGCGTCGAAGGCGTTGCCACCTTGGCGTAGGACGGAAGCGGCGGCTTCGGCCACCGCCGGGTGGCCGCCCGCGACGAGGCCGGCGGTCATGCGCCCCGCCGTCGGCCGGGCCCGCCCTGGACGCCTGCGTTCACGACCAGAGACGCTCGCCGAGCTCGAGGAGGCCGCCCAGGTCGTGGACGTCGGACTCGAGGTAGGACACCGCCGCCACGAGGCCGGGACGCTCGCCCAGGCGGGCGGCCTCCTCGGCCTCGCGGGTGGCGACCACCCGGTAGTTGACGAAGCTCTCGCCGACCTCGCTGAGCACCCGGGCGACCTGTCCGGCGTCGGTGCAGCCCCCGATGCCCTCGGCCACGACCTGCTCAGCCAGCGCCTCGCTGTCCCGGCAGACCTGCTCGGCCATCGCCCCGGCCTCGGCGTCGACGAAGAACGGCGGCAGCACCTTGTTGAGCACCAGCGCCCCGAGGTTCAGCTCCCGCTCCGCGAGTGCCTCGATGAAGAACTCGGCCTCGCGTGCCGGCGCCGTGTCGAGGGTGCTCACCACCACGAAGGTGGTGCAGCGGTCGGCCAGCGTCCGCTCGATGGACCGGGCGCGCTCGACGAAGCCGTCGTACATGGTCTGGAAGAGCAGGAAGAAGTCGGCGATGTCCTGGAGGAACTGGGAGCCGAGGATCCGGTCGGCCATCGAGTAGAAGGGCTTCGAGGCGGTGCTGAGGATGCGGGAGCGGGCCGGGGCGGTGAGCCAGCGCAGCAGGCGGCTGCTGAAGAAGTCGGCCATGCGCTCGGGCGCCTCGAGGAAGTCGATGGCGTTCCGGGTGGGCGGGGTGTCCACGATGATGAGGTCGTAGCGACCCGAGACGTGGATCTCGTAGAGCCGCTCCATGGCGATGTAGTCGTGGCTCTGGACGAACTTGCCGGTGATGTTCTGGTAGAGCGGGTTGGCCAGGATCGCCTCGCGGGTCTCCTCGTCCGGCGCGTAGCGGTGGACGAGGTCGTCCCACGACGCCTTCATGTCCAACATGGCCACCCAGAGCTCGCCCCGGGGCTCGACGCCGGCCTCGGCGAAGGCACTGGCGGGGACCTGGGTCTCGACGTTGCCGAACTGCTCGAGGCCGAGGGCGGTGGCGAGGCGGCGGGCGGGGTCGACGGTGAGCACGAGGACCTTGCCGCCGAGGTGCACCGCGGCCATCGCCCCGGCGGCCGCCGCGGTGGTGGTCTTGCCCACGCCACCCGAGCCACAGGTGACGACGATCTCGCGCGTGGCCAGCAGCTGCTCGAACGACGCGGGCGGCGGCGCCACGGTGGTCTTCTTGGCCACGGCCTAGGCCTCCAGCCCGAGCTCGGCGGCGAGGGCGGCCGCCACCTGGTGGGTGGCGCGCGACCCGTGGCTGCGGGTGAACAGCTCGGGCAGGTAGAGCAGGGGGAGCTCTGCGGGCAGCTCGTGGCGGAGGCGGTCGAGGTGCTCAGCCCGGGTGCGGCGAAGGGTGACCGCCAGCCGGGCGGCGTCGAAGAGCGGGGCGGTGGGGTGGCCCACCAGCGCGTCGAGGCGCTCGCGCGCGGCGGGCTCGGACAAGGCGTCGAAGACCGCTTCCTCGCCCCGACCGAACAGCTCGGGGAGCACCCGGTTGACCGCGACGGCGGCGATGTCCACCCGGGTGTCGGTGCGGATGCGCTCGGCCAGCTCGAGGGTCTCGCTGACCGGCATCTCCTCCGGCGCCGACACGAGGACCGCGCCGGTGACGGCGGGGTCGTCGAGGATGTCGCTCAGCCAGCTGGTCTGCTCCTTGATGAGGCCGACCTTCACCAGCTCACCGATGGCCTGCGGCGCCGAGAGCTGCGCCACCACGTGGCCGCTGGCGGCGGCGTCGGCGATCACGAGGTCGTAGTGGTCCTCGCGCACCTCCCACGCCACCTTGCCGACGGTGAGGATCTCCTTCACGCCCGGCGCGGCGTTGGCCACGAAGTCGAGGGTCCGGGCCAGCGGCCCGATCTTGGCCAGCAGCGGCACCTTGATCTGGAGACGCAGGTACTCCTTCAGCGACTCCTCGGTGTCCATGGACATGGCGAAGAGGTTCGGCTGCACCTCGAGCGGCTCGAAGCGGGTCGGGTCCGACCCGAAGAAGTCGGCGATGTTGCCCTTGGCGTCGAACTCGCAGACGAGGGTCTTCTTGCCCTGCTTCGCCGCGAGCACCCCGAGGGCGGACGCGACGGTGGTCTTGCCGACCCCGCCCTTGCCGGTGACGAAGAGGAGCCGCCGATCGAGCAGCGGCACCGCGGAGGCGGGCACGGGCGGGCGCTCAGCCGGCCCCGAAGCCGATCCGCCGCTCGTCCTCGGGGCTGCCGAGCTCGACGTAGGCCACCTTGCCCGACGGGATGGCGACCTCCCGCCCGCGCTTGTCGCTCAGCCAGAGCACACCGTCGTCGTCGGAAAGGGCGGCCTCGATGCTCTTCTTCAGGGCGTCGCGATCGACGTCGTCGCCCAGGTCGAGGTCGAGCTCCTTGGGGCTGTAGGTCACACCGATGCGAACGTCCATGGTCTTCCTCTGTCTGGCGCTGGGGTCGGGGCGGAGGCGGGGCCTCGGCGGGGTGGGGCGGCCGGTCCGGGACCAGCGGCCGCAGGGACCGATGGTACGCGGCGACCGCCCGATCACACGATCCGGAGCTCGGGGTGACGGCGCTTCGTGGGTGCCAGATCGACGGCGATGGTGCGGGCCATCTCCGCGAACACCCGCCCGGCCTCGCTGTCGGGGTCGGCCGCGGCGATGGGCTCGCCGCCGTCGCCGCCCTCGCGCAGGGCCGGCACCAGGGGCACCTGGCCGACGAGGGGCACGTCGAGGCGCTCGGCCAGGCCGGCCCCACCGCCGGCGCCGAAGAGCTCGTAGCGGGTGCCGTCGTCGCCGGTGAACCACGACATGTTCTCGATGACGCCCTTCACCTCGAGGCCCACCTTCTGGGCCATGAAGGCCGCTCGCTGGGCCACCCGCTCGGCTGCGGGCTGCGGGGTGGTGACCACGTACACCTCGCTCTGGGGCAGGAAGCTGGCGAGGGAGATCGAGATGTCGCCCGTGCCCGGGGGCAGGTCGACCACGAGGAAGTCGGGCTCGCCCCAGTAGACGTCGGTGAGGAACTGCTCGAGGGCCTTGTGGAGCATCGGACCCCGCCAGATCACGGGCTGGCTCTCGTCGGCGAAGAAGCCCATCGAGATGCACGCCACGCCGTTGGCTCGGGGCGGGACGAGCATCTCGTCGATGAGGGTGGGCGGCCGGTGGATGCCGAGCATTCGTGGGACGGAGAAGCCCCACACGTCGGCGTCGACGATGGCGGTGCGGTGGCCCTGGGCGGCGAGGGCCACGGCGAGGTTCGTGCTGACCGAGGACTTCCCCACGCCGCCCTTGCCGGAGGCGATCAGCAGGGCGCGGGTGTGCGAGCCGGGCTGGTTGAAGGGGATGGCCCGGCCCTCGGCATGCCCGTGGGCCTCGGTGGTGCCGGCGGTGGCGTGGGGGTCGCCGAGGAGGCGCTGGCGCAGGGCCAGCCGCTCGTCGTCGGTGAGGACCGAGAACTCGATGTCGATGCCGGTGACGCCCTCGACGGCGCCGGCGGCGTCGGTGATGCGTTGGGCCAGTTCGGGCGCCGTGGGGTTCTCGGGGGTGGTGAGGGCCACGACCGCGTGCACGCGGCCGCCGTCGACGGCGACGCCACGCACCAGGCCGAGGTCGGCGAGGGTGCGCTCGAGCTCGGGCTCGAGCACGCCGCCGATGGCCGACTCGACGGCGTTGCGCTGATCGCTCATGGGGTCGTGCCTCCTCCTCGACGGCGCCCCGGCGGGCACCGATCGCGTGGCGGGCACGGGCACTCGCCCGGTGCCTCGGGTATTTCACCTACGCGCATAGGTAGAATACCGACGTGGACGGCTCGGCCCTCACCGCCACCGAGTTCGCCTCGGCGGTCACGGCGATCACCTCGGCCTTCGGCGACCCCACCCGGCGGGACATCTACCTCTTCGCCCGTGAGCACGCCGAAGGCGTCACCGCCGCAGAGGTGGCGCAACGCTTCGAGCTGCATGCCAACGTCGCCCGCCACCACCTCGACAAGCTCGCCTCCGGCGGGTACCTGGAGGTCGCGGTCGAGCGCAGCGAGTCCGGCGGCGCCGGTCGGCCCTCGAAGCACTACCGGGTCACCAGCGACGCGATGCCCATCGAGATGCCGGTGCGCCACGACGACGTGCTCGTCACCTTGCTGGGCCGCGCCCTCGAGCTGCTCGGACCCGCCGAGGCCGAGCGGATGGCCGAGGAGGTGGGCATCGAATACGGCCGCACGATGGCCGAGTCCATGGGCACCGGCGGCGACCAGTCCCGTTCGTTCCGGACCGCGCTGCACTCCGTGGCCGACGCGCTCACCGCTCACGGCTTCGCCATGCGCGCCGAGTCGCGCAACGGCCAGCTGCGCCTCGTGTCCGAGCACTGCCCGTTCGGCGATGCCGCCGTCGAGCACCCGGTGATCTGCGCGGTCGACCGCGGCATGGTGAAGGGCATGCTCGGCGCCCTCTACGGCGACACCACGCCCGCCACGGAGGCGTCGCTCCCCATGGGCGACGAGCGCTGCGTCACCGCCGTCCCCGAGTGACCGCCGGCCACCCGCCCGGTCCCCTCGTTCCGCCAGCACCGCCCTGTCGTGCAGAACAGGCTCGTGCTGGCAGAACGGCGCGACCGGTGTGCGTCGTCCGGCCACCCGCCCGGTCCACTCATTCCGCCAGCACCGCCCTGTCGTGCAGAACA
This sequence comes from Acidimicrobiales bacterium, assembly GCA_016794585.1. Classification (NCBI taxonomy): domain Bacteria; kingdom Bacillati; phylum Actinomycetota; class Acidimicrobiia; order Acidimicrobiales; species Acidimicrobiales bacterium. Next base: position 35,368 of record JAEUJM010000044.1, on the reverse strand, counting down.
GGCTCGTGCTGGCAGAAGCGATGAGGTGGGGGCTATGGGCGGCGGGCGGGCGATGATGGGGGCGTGAGCCGGCGCCACTACCTGGACCACGCGTCGACGTCGCCCCCGCGGCCCGAGGTGGTCGAGGCGATGGTCGCCTGCCTGCGTGACCCCGCCGGCGACCCCGGCCGCATACACGCCGAGGGCCTGACCGCCCGGGTGGCGGTCGAGACGGCCCGGGAGCAGGTGGCAGCGTGCTTCGGCGCCCGCTCGCGCGAAGTGGTCTTCACCAGCGGTGGCACCGAGGCCATCGCCACCGCGGTGTGGGGCGCCGCCGAGCGGGGGGCGCACCAGGTCGTGCCCGCCGTCGAGCACTCCGCCGTTCGGGAGGCGGCGGCCCGCGCCGGCGCCGTGACCGTCGTGGGCGTCGACGGCGGCGGTCGGGTCGACGCCGGCGAGGTTCTGGCCGCCATCACGCCCGAGACCGCCCTTGTCCACGTGCAGTGGGCCAACCACGAGGTGGGCACCGTCCAACCGGTCGCCGACGTGGTGGCCGGGTGCCGCGACCGGGGCGTGCTGGTGCACGTCGACGCCGCCCAGGCCAACGGCCACCTCCCCATCGCGTTCACCGACCTCGGCGCCGATCTGCTGTCGCTCAGCGCCCACAAGTTCGGGGGCCCGGCCGGCGCCGGCGCCCTGCTGGTCCGACGAGGTCTGCGCCTGCGCCCGCTCCTGCTGGGCGGCGACCAGGAGCGGGCCCGACGGGCGGGCATCGAGAACGTCACCGCCGTGGTCGGCTTCGGTGCCGCCGCCGAGGCGCTCGGCGGCGGGCGGATCGAGGCGGAGGCCGCCGAGGCCCGCCGTCTCACCGACCGGATCCTGGCCGCGGTGGCCGATCTCGATGGCGTCCGGGTCTACGGCGACCTCGACCACCGGGCCCCGCACCTCGTCTGCCTCGGCATCGACGGCATCGAGCCACAAGCCGTGCTGCTCGGCCTCGACCGGGCCGGCGTCGCCGCCCACTCGGGCAGCGCCTGCTCGTCCGAGTCGCTCGAGCCCTCCCCCGTGCTCGAGGCCATGGGCGTCGACGCCCACCGCTCGCTGCGCCTCTCGGTGGGCTGGAGCACGACCGACGCCGACGTCGACGCCCTCCTCACCGCCCTCCCGAAGGTCCTCGCCGACCTCCGCGCCCTCGCCGGCGGCTGATTGGCCGGCGCCGGCGCCGGCGGGGTCAGCGGGGGACGGGGGCCTTGCGCCGGCGGGCGCCGGCGGCGACCTCGTCGGGGACGTCGATCCAGAGGCGCAGGAGGCTGGCGCCGAAGGTCTTGCCGAGGTTGTCGGCCCGCAGCGACCGGGGGGCGCCGCCACCGAGGGCGTCGTAGAGCACGAACTTCAGCGCCCAGACGTTGGGCACCTCGAAGCGCTCGACCGGGCCGGCCACCAGCGAGCCGAAGTGGTCCTTCACCCGCGCCGCGGTGACCTGCGCCCGGATGGCCTCGTAGGCGGCCTCGTCGTCGGCGAACAGCGCGATGTCGCTGATGTCGCCCTTGTCCCCCGAGCGGGCCCCGCAGAGGTCCCGGAGCTGGATCCTGGCCACGGCGGCCACCCTACGCGGGATCACCCGATCCGGGCGACGGCCCCGCAACCCGACGGTGGCACAATCGGGTCGCCCACTCGCCTACATTCGGGCGATGCCCGACGGGCGACCCCGACCCTGCATCGTGAACGCCGCCCGCCCGTGACCGTCTACCTCGTCCGCCACGCCGACGCCCTCAGCCGCAGCGAATGGGCCCACGACGACCTGCTCCGGCCCCTCACCGAGAAGGGGTTCGGTCAGGCCAAGGGCCTGGTCGAGCTCTGGGGCGCCAAGGGCATCCGTCGGCTGATCACCAGCCCGGCGGTGCGGTGCCGCCAGACCCTCGACCCCCTGGCCTCGCACCTCGGCCTTGTCATCGAGGACCACGACGCCCTGCTCGAGGGCGCGTCGGTGGATGGTGCCCGCGAGCTGCTCGATTCGGTCCGGGGGATCGACGTGGCGCTGTGCAGCCACGGCGACATCATCCCCGACCTGGTGAACCGGCTCATCGGCGAGGGCATGGAGGCCCACGGCCGCGACGCCAAGAAGGGCTCGACCTGGGTGCTGCACCCCGAAGGGAAGCGCTTCGTCAGGGGGCGGTACGAGCCCGCCCCCTGACGATGGCGCGCCGCAGTGCGGCTAGTCCGTCAGCGGGCGACCCTGGGCGTCGGTGGAGAAGCCCTGGTTGCCCACGAGGATCAAGATGCCCTCGATGGTCCCCCAGATGGCCCCGATGCCGCAGGTGACCAGGGTGACCACGATCTGGATGATCCCCTTGTTGGTGTTGCCCAGGTAGAAGTTGTGGACGCCGAAGCCGCCGAGGAAGATGCCGAGCAGGCCGGCGACCATCTTCGACTTGAGGGGCGTGCCGTCGGGGCCGACGGCCGGGACGCCACCGGCGGCCATGGGCTGCTGGTAGGCGGGCGGCTGCTGGTAGCCGGGTGCGGGCTGCTGGTAGCCGGGAGCGGGCGGCGGCGGGACGCTGCTCGGATCCGGACCAGGAGGCGGCGGCGGGGCATCAGACATTGAGGTTCTCCTTCACCAAGGTGCCCGGGAGGGGCGTGGCTGGTTCAGCCGCGACCCTAACCGCGGTGGCACACCACCGGTTGGACGAGGCGGACGACCGGCCGAGCCGACCGCCGCCATGCGGCTGATCAGGCCCGGGTGGCGCCCTGGCTCTCCCACAGCTTGTTGAGCTTGGCCTGGTAATAGGCGACGTTCAGGGTGGCGCAGAAGGCCAGGAGCAGACCCAGCCAACCGGACGTGTCGTCCTCGCCCATGGCCCGCTTCTGGGCGTGGCCGATTCGCCCGCCGGTGCGGACGATGGTGACGACCGTGGTGATGACCCCGAACAGGGCGATGGCGCTGAGGACGGGCGAGATGTTGATCTCGTCGTCGAAGTCGTCGAGCTCCTTGTTGACCTTGTACCACCAGTACACGAGGTAGATCCCGAAGGTGATGAGGGTGAGCAGCCACACGCCGATGGGGCTGCGCAGCTTGCCGAGGGGCTTGCCCGAAGGTGAGACGTTGGTCATGGCGCGCACGCTAGTGCAGGCACACGGTTACGGCAGGGGGAACGCCGACTGGCGGGGGACGTCACCGTTCGGCTGGGAGGCTCAGGAGGCCGAGACCGCTTGTCGCCCCGCATCCCGATGCCCGGCTCCCGCCGCCGCTCGCCGGGGTCAGAGCACGGCGACGTCGACGCGCACGCCGGCGTCGACCGACGCCCGCTCGACGAAGAAGGGCTCGACCGCGAGGAGCTGCGTGGGCTTGCCGTCGCGGGCGCGCCCGGTGCCGGTGATGGTGGGCGGGCCCGACAGGCCCAACACGCCGGCGCCCTTCGCCACCGACGCGGCGACGTCTCGGTCGGCGGCTCGCCACGCGAGGCGCCCGATGACCTCGGGCGGCTCGTGGTCGCCGCCGGCGCGGGGGCCCAGGTCCACCGTGTCGCCGCCGTACGCGTTCAGCCCGAAGTACTCCTCGTGCCACTCGTCGACGGCCACCCCGGCGTCCTCCGCCCGTCGGCGCACGAAGGACAGCGCCGCACGTGCCTTGGCCTCGGCGTCGGGCCACGAGTAGCCGAAGCGGATCTCGCCGGACCACCCGGCGGGCGTGCACACCAGGCCCTTGTAGGTCTCGGGCGCCGGGCGTCCCGTGGCGCCGGACACCCGGACCCGGTCGTCGCCGAGATCGTCGAGCTGCACCGTGGTGAAGTCGGCCACGACGTCGGGGTTGAGGTAGCGACTCGGGTCGTGCACCTCGTAGAGGAGCTGCTCCCGGACGGTGTCGAACGTGACCATGCCCCCGGTCCCCTCGGGCTTGGTGAGGACCATGGCGCCGTCCTGGTCGACCTCCCCGAGGGGGAAGCCGACGTGCAGCGGGTCGGGGTTCTCCCACCATGCCCCCGAGTAATTGCCCCCGGTGACCTGGCCGCTGCACTCCAGCAGGTGGCCGACGGTCACGCCGGCGGCGAGGCGGTCCCAGTCGTCCCACGCCCACCCGAACTCGTGGATGAGCGGGGCCAGGAAGAGCGAGGCGTCGGCCACCCGCCCGGTGATGACGATGTCGGCGCCGGCGGCGAGCGCCTCGACGATGGGACGGGCGCCCAGGTAGGCGTTGGCGAAGATGGCGTCGTCGGGCAGGCCCAACTCGGCGGCCCGGGGACGCACGTCGTCGCCCACCACCGTGGCGATGGTCAGGCCGCCGACGCCGGCCTGCTTGGCGAAGCCGGCCACGGCCCGACCGGCGGCGACGGGGTTGATGCCGCCGGCGTTGGTGATGAGCTTCGTGCGCCCGTCGAGCAGGTACGGCGCCGCGGCCGCCACGTAGAGCGGCAGGTCACGGGCGTACCCGAGCGCCTCGTCGCGGAGCCGGTCCTTGGCGAGTATGGCGAGGGTCAGCTCGGCCAGCGCCTCGCAGACCAGGTAGTCCACGCCGGCCTCGAGGAGCGCGCCCACCGGCTCGTGGCCGTCGCCGTAGAACCCCTGCCCACCCCCGATGCGTACTGGCTTTGCGCCGCCTCGGGCGTCACCCCTTCGGGATCCGTTCGAGCTCACCGCCGCTGCTCCGCTCCGCTGCGCGGCGTCACCACGCCGGCGTCGCCCCTGCTGGATCCGGTCACCCCGCCATCATGGCGCGGCGGTGGTGGGGGTGGCGGCGCCGGCGCCGTCGGAGGTGTCGCCCGCGATCACCAGGGCCTCGAGCTCCTGGCGCAGGTTGGTGACCAGGCCGCCGAAGGCCGAGAGCTGGGTGGGGTCGACGGCGTCGAGCTCGGCGAGCGCCGCCTCGGGGTCACCCTGGTTGCGCAACGCCACCGCCTTGAAGACGTGGGGCGGAGCGAAGCCGGGGCGAAGGGCGATGGCTTGATCCAACAACTCCATCCCGCCGTCGACACCCGCCCGCACGAGTAGCCAGCCCTTGTAGGTGAGGGCGTCGACGTTCTCGGGATCGGTCTGGAGGACCTCGTCGTACAGCTCGGCGGCCCGGGCGAGGGAGTCGGGCTCGCCGCTGGCCTCGAGCTGCTGCGCCTCGGACACCTTCTCGCGGGCGGTCTCCACGCCGTCGTCCACTGCGCTCTCGCCCGGGGCGCGGGTGCCGTAGTTGTTGGCGATGACGAGCCCGGCCACGACGGCGAACACGACCACCAAGGCGCTGATGGCGAGGGTGCGGACCCGGCCCGATCCGTTCGCGCCGTCGCCGACACGGTCGGCGTCGGCGCCCCGCGAGGCGGCCTCGTGCTCCTCGAGGGCCCGCACGACCGCGGCGGCGCGCACGGTGTAGTCGTCCTGGAGGGCGCGGTAGTCGTCGTCGTCGATGTCGCCGGCGGCGTGTTCGCGGTCGAGGTCGTCGAGGGAGGCGAGCAGGAAGTCGCGCTCCTCGACGAGGGCGTCGCGGTCGGCGGCGCCGAGCCCCGCGGGCGGCCGCTTGGCGGACCGGGTGCCGGTCACGACGACCCGTCGCCCTCGAGCTCGCGGCGGGCCTTCTCCACCAGCGCCCGGTCGTCGTCGGTGACCCCGACGGGCGACCGGCGGCGCCAGCGCCGGAAGGCGAAGCCCAGGGCGGCGCCGCTGGCCACCACCAACACGACCGGCAGGACCCACACCAGCCCGGTGACCCCGGTGGCGGCAGGGGTCAGCACGACGTCCTCGCCGAAGCGCCCCACGAGGTAGTCACGGATCTGCTCGTCGGTCTCGCCGGCCTCGATCCGCCGGTTGATCTCGGCGCGGATCTCCTTCGACACGGGGGCGTCCGAATCGGCCACCGACTGGCTGCGACACGTCGGGCACTTCAGCGTGTCGCCGAGCGCATGGGCACGGTCCTCGTTGGTGCGGGGCGTGTCGTCGGGACGGGTGCCCACCACGAGGGCCACGAGCACGATCGCCCCCATCAGGACCCACAGCCACGGCGCCGGACCGGCCTTGCCCGACAGGGACGCCGGGGTCGTCGTCGTCGACGACGACGGGGAGGAGTCGGGATCAGGGGCCCCGGCGGACTCGGGGGCGGCGGTGTCGGTCATGGCGTCGTGGTCCCCGGGGAGCCCGACCCGGCACCGTCGGACCCGGCGCCGTCGGACTCGGCACCGGAGAGCTGGTCGATGAGCTGGTCGAGGCCGACGCTGGTGACGCCGCCGGTCACCTTGGCCACGACGTAGCCCGTCGGCGAGATGATGAACGACTCGGGCACGGCCGCCACCGCGTAGTCGAGGGCCACGCCGGTGCCGGAGCCGTCGATGACCGGCCAGGTGCTGTCGTTGTCCTCGAAGTACTGCTGCACCTCGCCCGGCTCGTCGTCGAACACGACGCTGACCACCGAGGCGTCGCCGATCTGGGCGTGGCGACGGCTGAACGACAGCAGCTCGGGGTGCTCGACCCGGCACGGCACGCACCAGGTGGCGAAGAAGTTCACGACCACCCACTGGCCCCGCAGCGAGTCGAGGTCGAACTCGTCGCCGGTGGTGAGCGAGACCCCCCGCACCGGCGGGGCGACCTCGCCCACCAGGGGGCTGTCGGCCCGTCGGTCCTGACTGGGCTCACGGGTGGCCAGCACCACCACGAACACGGCGAGGACGACGGCGACGCCGAGGGCCACGAAGAAGATAGGGCCGCGGCGGCGGGGGCGCCCCTCGGACAGGCCGGCGGCGTCGCCCGTGCCCTCGTCGCCCGACGCGGCGGGACCCGACGACGCGACGCCCGACCCGCCGTCCCCGGCACGGGTACCGGCATCAGCGTCGGCGTCGGCGTCGGCGGAAGGCGGGTCCTCGAGCACGCGCCCGTGCCGGCGGGGCCCGTCAGGAGCCTGGGGGTCGGTCACGAGCCCACCGTCGCAGGTTCGGGGGCCGAGGTGTCGTCGCCCTCGTCCCCTCCGCCCTGGTCGCCGCCGTCGCCGTCATCGGTCCCGGCGTCGGGGCCGCCGGCGGCGACCTCGACAGGGGCGGAAACCGGATCGGTGGGGCGCCGCCGGCGCCCGGGCCAGGCCGCGAGGATCGTGCCCAGGGCCATCACCCCGCCGCCGATCCAGAGCCAGACGATCATGGGCTGGACGATCACCCGCAGCAGCACGGCGTCGGCCGCGGGCTGGCCGGCGGCGGCATCGCCGTCCCCGGCGTCGGCGCCGTCCGCCGCCGCGCCGTCCTCCGAGCCGTCGCCGGCGGCGTCGGCCAGCGCGTCGCTGGTGTCGCTGCCCGTGCCCGTCACCGAGCCCTCCTCGCCAGGCAGGGCCAGCAGGGCGAGGTAGACGTCATCGGCGAACCCGACCCGGACCGACGGCGTGCCGATGGCCTGGCCACCGAACTGGAACCGGTTGAGGGCAGGCGTGAACACCCCGTCGTCGTCGACGCGCACCCGCGCCTGGACCACGACCTTCTCGGGACGCTCGACCGTCTCGACCCCGAGGTAGGTGATGCGGTGACCGGCCACGACCGCCGAGTCGCCGGGCGAGAGGCGGAACTCACCCTGGTGGGCGAAGCTCTGGCTGGCGGCGAAGGCGACGGCGATGATGACCACGCCCAGGTGCACGATCATGCCGCCGTTGGCCCGACCCACCAGTCCGCGCCACCCCTGGCGCCGCGTGGCGAGCACGATCTGGCGGAGGGCCGAGCCAGCGGCCAGCCCGCCGAGGAAGAACGCGACGAGTGGGGCCAGCCCTCGGGCGCCGATGACCACGGCGAAAACGAGCGAGGCGGTGGCCACCCACATCGGCCAGTACAGGCGGTGGCGCAGCAGCTCCCCGCTGGCCTTGCGCCACGGGAGCACCGGGGCGATGGCCATGAGGAACAGCAGCGTGAGCCCGATGGGCATCGTCATGCGGTTGAAGTAGGGGACGCCCACCGAGATGCGGTCGCCGTTGACGGCCTCGACCAGCAGAGGGAACACGGTGCCGAGGAGCACCACGAAGGCGAAGGCCGCGAACAGGAGGTTGTTGGCCATGAAGGCGCCCTCGCGCGACATCGGCGAGTCGATGCGCCCGGGCGACCGCAACGTGTCGCCCCGCCAGGCGATGAGGCCGACGGTGACCGCGACGATGAAGGCGAAGAACCCGAGGATGGCCGGCCCGATGCCGGACTCGGTGAACGCGTGCACCGAGTCGAGCACCCCCGAGCGCGTGAGGAAGGTGCCGAGGATGGTGAGCGAGAACGTGGCGCACAGGAGCGACAGGTTCCACACCCGCAACATGCCGCGGCGCTCCTGGACCATCACCGAGTGCAGGTAGGCCGTGCCGGTGAGCCACGGCAGGAACGAGGCGTTCTCCACCGGGTCCCACGCCCAGTAGCCGCCCCAGCCCAGCACCTCGTAGGACCACCACGCCCCGAGGACGATGCCGACCGTCAGGAAGCCCCAGGCGAACAGGGTCCAGCGCCGGGTCTCGACCAGCCAGCCCTCGCCGAGGCGACCGGTGGCCAGCGCGGCGATGGCGAAGGCGAAGGGCACGGTGAACCCGACGTAGCCCAGGTAGAGCATCGGTGGGTGGAAGGCCATGAGGATGTGGTTCTGGAGCAGGGGGTTCGGGCCCGGCCCGTCGAAGCCCGGCCCGGGGTCGAAGGGCAGGAAGGGCTTGGCCACCGTGACCATCAGCCCGAAGAAGAAGATGCACACCACGAACATGGTGAGGTTGGCCCAGCCCACCAGCGGGTCGGTCTGGCGGTGGCGGAACTTGCGCATCATGGCCATCAGGTAGCCGGTGAGCACCAGCGCCCAGAGCAGGATCGAGCCCTCGAGGGCCGCCCAGAGGGTGGCGAAGTTGTAGATGGCGGGGGTCTTCGAGCTGCCGTTCTCGGCGACGTAGGCCACCGTGAAGTCCCGGGTGATGAGGGCGCGCTCCATGACCGCGAACGCCACGAGGGCCCCGAGGAACGCGAGCAGGGCGTAGCTGCGGCCCAGCACGAGCAGCTTGGGCCGCTTCTTGGCGAGCCCGACCGCGAGGGTGCCGGCACCCAGCACGGAGGCCCCGAGGCCGAACAGCAGCGCGGCCGAGCCGAGAGCGACGTTCATGGCCGCGTCACGGGTTGCCGGACTCGGCGGCGTCGCCCCCCGACGACTCGTCGGGGCCGGACGGCGCGGACGACCCACTGTCCGTGACGCCGTCGGCGGCCGGTGCGTCGACCGGCTCGACCCGGTCGGGGTTGTCCTCGGCGTAGGACGAGGAGTGCTTCACCATGATGCGGTCGGAGGCGAAGTGGTCGCCGTCCCAGTTGCCCTCGAGCACCACGGGGATGTTGGGCTGGAAGAGCTCGGGCGGGTCGCCTTGGTGGACCACGTCCACCTCGGCGCCGCCGAAGAACACCACGAACTCGACCCGGTCGTCGGACTCTTGGACCGAGCCCTCCTCGACGGTGCCCTGGAGGCGGAAGCGGTCGTCACCCAGGTCGTCCTTGTTCGCGACCGCCTCGTCGACGTTGTAGAAGAACAAGGTGGCCGAGCCGAGGCTCTGGGCGGCGATGAAGATCAGGGCGGCGACGACCACGACGAGGGCGAGGATCACGGGCAGGCGGCGCTTGCCCCGTGCCCGTCCGGCGCGGGGCGTGAGGTCGACCGGGGGGAGGTCCTCGTCGGACTCGTCGGCGGTGGCCGACGGCGGCGGGGGCGGTGGGGTCAGAGCCATCGACGGTCCTCCGGGGGCACCTGGCGGCTGAGGCGGCGGCCCTTGACGATCACCCAGACCGCGTAGAACGCGGTGGAGCCGAGGACCAGGGCGTAGGAGACGGCGACGTAGCCGGCGTGGCTCATCGCTCCTCCCCCGTGCTGACGAGCGGGGCCGGGTCGGCGGCGGCCGCGGCGGCCGGGGTGGCGGCCGCGCCACCCGCGGCCTGCGCCTCGGCGCGGCGCTCGGCGATGGCGACGTCGAGGCCCTGGTCCTCGACCTGGGCCTCGAGGTAGGCCACCCGGAAGCGGTGGACGAGCAGCCAGAGGTACACGAGCAGGAACACCACCATGCCGAGCATCAGGCTGAAGAGCATGAGGCCGTCGATCTGCGGGTCGAGGCGGGTGATGGTGGGCCCCTGGTGCAGGGTGCGCCACCACACCGTGGAGTAGTGGACGATGGGGACGTCCACGAAGGCGATCAGACCGGCGATGGCCGCCCGTTTGGCCCGGACGTCGGGCTCGGCGGGGATGCGGCGCACGGCCAGGTACCCGAGGAAGAGGACGAGCAGCAGCGCCGTGGTGGTGAGGCGGGCGTCCCACACCCAGTAGACGCCCCAGGTGGGACGGCCCCAGAGCATGCCGGTGACCAGGCAGAGGGAGGTGAAGACGACGCCGATCTCCGCGGAGGCGCCGGCGGTGAGGTCCCAGAACTGCGACTTCTTCCACAGGTACATCACGCTGCCGAAGGCCGTCACCCCGAAGGCGAGGAAGGCCACGATGGCCACCGGCACGTGGACGTACATGATGCGGACCGAGTCGCCCTGCACGACGTCGGGGGCGCTCCACACCAGCCCGAAGGCCAGCAGGGCGGCGATGCCGACCAGGCAGAGGATGCCGAGCACCCGGGTGAAGGCCGACCCCGTGGCCATGGGACCGGCGTCGGTGGCCGCCGGCGTCGGATCAGTGGTGGTCATGACTCCTCCAGCAGGGGCCCGAAGGCGAGCACCCCGAACACGGTGTAGACGGCGGCGAAGACGGTGAGCAGGACGCACCACGACCAACCTTCGCCCGTGGTGCCGGAGAACGCAGCCTCGAAAGCCCGCGTCGCCCCGATGAGGACGGGCGCCGCAACCGGCAGGAGCAGGAGCGGGAGCAGGGTCTCCCGCACCCGCAAGCCGGCGGCGAGCACGCCGTAGAGGCTACCTGTGGCCGCCAGCCCCGCGGTCGCGGCCACGCAGGTCGCCGCGAGCAGCCCGATGCCCGAGAGGTCGGCGTTGTAGAGCACGACGACACCGACCAGCAGCACCACCTCGAGGGCCAGCAGCTCGGCGGCGATGGCGGCCGCCTTGCCGAGGAAGATGCCGGCGGGATCGAGCCCCGACAGGCGCAGGGCGTCCCGGTTGCCGTCGGCGGCTTCCACCGAGAAGGCCCGCGACAGCGCCAGCAGGGCGGAGAACAGCACGGTGATCCAGTAGAGGCCGGCGGTGGCCCGCTCGAGGATCCCCCGATCGGGGTCGAGCGCGAACGCGAACAGGATGAGGACGAGCACGGCGAACGGCGCCACCTGGTTGGTGGCCACCCGGGAACGCCACTCGAGGCGCAGGTCCTTGCCCGCCATGAGGGCGGCGTCACGGAACACGGGCGGCCTCCCCCTCGTCGGCCGGTTCGCCGGCCGCTTCGGGCGCGGGGTCGTCGCCGGCCACGCCACCGCCGGCGATGTGCACGACCCGGGGGGCGAGGCCCTGGACCCGCTCGAGCTCGTGCGAGGCCATCAGCACCGTGGCCCCCGCGGCGGTGGCTTCCCGGATGAGGCCGTCGAGCAGGTCGCGTCCGTCCTGGTCGAGGCCGGCGTGGGGCTCGTCGAGCAGCCACAGCTCGGGCCGTCGGGCGACCAGCACGGCGAGGGCGGTCCGTCGCCGCTGTCCGGCCGAGAGGCGACCGACGGCCACGTCGCGGAGGCGCCCGTCGAGGCCGAGGCGGGCCATGGCCCGCTGGGCGTCGGCGGCGTCGGCACGGACGGCCTTCGCCCAGAAGGTGACGTTGTCGGCGACGGTGAGCTCGTCGTAGAGGTGGGTCTGGTGGCCGAGCAGGCCGACATGGCGGCGCACGGCCTTGCGGTCGCGGGTGAGGTCGTGGCCGAGGACGACCGCGGTGCCCGACGCGACCGGCGCCAGGCCCGCGCACAGCCGCAGGAGGGTGGTCTTGCCGGCGCCGTTGGGGCCCTGCAACACGACGGTCTCGCCCCGCCCGACGTCGAGGTCGACGCCGGCGAGGGCGGGGAAGCGCCCGAGCAGCGAGACCGCGGCGCGGAGGTGGACGACGGGATCCATGGGGCCAAGGGCAGGCTACGGAGGCCGCGCTCACACCAGCAAGCGCAGCGCCAGGGGTCCTGAGCGCACCACCGGCGGCAGAGATGGGACTTTCGCCCCTGCCGGGCCGGATCGCACCCCCGTACCTTCGCCCCATGGCTCGAAGGAGCACGGCACAGGGGACGGCCTCCGGGGGGACCGGGACCCGCCGCGTCCACGCCCGCCGGCGCGTTGCGCCGTCTCCGCCGCGATCCGCCGTCGCCCACTCCCACCCGGGAGCGACGTGATGCGCACCAGCCTGCACGTCCTGCTCGTGGGGCCCGATGCCGACGCGATCGGTGAGGCGACGCTCGCACTCGCCGGCGCCGGCCACACGGTCAGCCACGTCACCGCCGAGAGCGGGGTGCCCTTCCGGTGGCCGACCGGGGACCGGCACTCGTTCGATCCCGACACCGTCGACGTCGTGGTCTCGATCCCCGGCCACGCCCTCGTCGGGGTGCCGTGGTGCGAGGAGCGAGTCCTCACCCTGACCGAGAGCGGCGTCCCCCTCGTGCTGGCCGGCACGCCCCTCGCCAGCCCCTACACGGCCTGGGCCACCAGCTACACCAGCCCCGGCGCCGACCTCGTGCTCGTGGTCGAGGACGCGGTGCGCCAGCGGGCCGCCCAAGCCGACGTCCTCCCCGAGCACGACCACGACGACCACGTCTCCCGCACCGTGTTCGACCCCATCGACTTCGAGCAGAGCGGCGGCGAGCCCCTCACCCGGGCCCGGTGCCTCGCCCTGCTCGGCACCGCCAAGGTGGGGCGCATCGGCTTCACCGCCGGAGCCCTGCCCGTCGTGGTGCCCGTCGACTACCGCCTGTGGCGCGACCGGGTGGTCTTCCGCACCGCCGAGGGCAGCCGCCTGCACACCGCCACCACCGACGCCGTGGTGGCCTTCGAGGTCGACGCCCTGGGCGCGGACGAGCCCTGGGGTTGGAGCGTCACCGTCACGGGCGTGGCCCGTGACGTCTCCGGCCTGGTCGACGCCGCCGACGCCGCCCGCGCCGAGCTCGGCTTCGAGCCCGGGGGCTGGTGGGCCCACGGCGCCCGTGACCGCTACCTGGCCGTCCCCACCGACGTCGTGGCCGGCTGCCGACTCCCCGCCCGCACCCCCGCCGCCGCCCGCACCTGATCGGCGGCGGCGCCGCCTACGACAGCGGGACCTGCCACTCGGCGCGGGTGCCGCTCGGGACGGCGGGCAGGACGAGGAAGCTGCCGCCGTGGCGTTCGGCCCGGTCCCGGAGGTTGCGCAGGCCGTGGCCGGCGGCCGCGAGGTCGTCGGGGAGGCCCACGCCGTCGTCGACCACGCTGAGGCTGAGGGTGTCGTCGACCACGTGCAGGTGGATGTCCACCCGGGAGGCGTGGGCGTGGCGGGCCACGTTGCTGAGCGCCTCACGCACCGCCGAGAGGAGGTCGATGGCCACCGAGCCCTGCACGGACGCGTCGATGGGGCCGTCGAAGGTGACACGGGGCTCGAAGCCGAGCGGGCCGGCGGCCTCTCGGCACAGCGACATCACCTCGGCGCGGGTGCCGTTGACCGTGCGCCCCCGGGACGACTCGAGGCCGAAGATGGCGGTGCGGATGTGCTTGACGGTGAGGTCGAGATCCTCGACCGCCGCCTCGATGCGCTCGGCCACCTCGGGCACCTCGGCCTTGCGGATGGCGCCCTGGAGTGAGAGGCCGGTGGCGAACAGGCGCTGGATGACGGTGTCGTGCAGGTCGCGGGCGATGCGCTCGCGGTCCTCGACGATGGCGGCCTCCTGCACCCGGTTGTGGAGGCGGGCGTTCTCGATGGCCACGCCGGCGGCCACGGCCAGGCCCACCACCAACAGCTCGTCCTCGCTGGTGAACTGCTCGCCGGAGGCCTTGTCGGTCAGGTAGAGGTTGCCGAACACCTCGTCACGCACCCGCAGGGGGACGCCCAGGAACGACGTCATGGGCGGGTGGTTCGCGGGGAACCCGTAGCTGTCGGGGTGCTGGCTGAGGTCGCGGAGCCGGAGCGGCTCCTTGTCGACGATGAGCATGCCGAGGATGCCGTGCCCCTTGGGCAGGTGCCCGATGGCTCGCACCCCCTCGTCGGAGAGTCCGACGGTGATGAACTCGACCAGCTCGGTGCCGCTCTCGTCGAGCACGCCGAGGGCGGCGTAGCGGGCGTCGGCGAGCTGCGCGGCGGCGGCCACGATGCGTCGCAGCATGGCCGGGAGGTCGAGATCGGTCCCGACGGCGGCGACCGCGTCGAGCAGCTGCTGCATGCTCGACGGCGCCGTGGGCCTGGACACGTCGAGAGGTTACGACCACCGTCACCGCGGGCACGAACGCAGCCAACCGCCGCGAACCGGGCCGAACGGGCAGACTGTCCGCCATGACCGTCCGTGTCTTCCTGCTCGACGACCACGAGGTGGTGCGCCGGGGACTCCGGGACCTGCTCGAGGCCGAGGAGGACTTCGAGGTCGTCGGCGAGGCGGGAACGGCCGAGGAGGCCTACGGCCGCATCCCCGCCACCCGGCCGGACGTCGCCGTGCTCGACGTGCGCCTGCCCGACGGCGACGGCATCGAGGTCTGCCGCGAGATCCGCTCGAAGCACCCCGAGATCCAGTGCCTGATGCTCACCTCGTTCGCCGACGACGAGGCGCTGTTCAGCGCCATCATGGCGGGCGCCGCCGGCTACCTGCTCAAGCAGGTGAAGGGCACCGACCTCGTCGGCGGCATCCGCCGCGTGGGTGCCGGCGAGTCCCTCCTCGACCCCGCGCTCACCCAGAAGGTCCTCGAGCGCCTGCGCACCCCCGAAGACGACGAGCTCGCCGGCCTCACCGCCCAGGAGCGCCGCATCCTCGACCTCATCGCCGAGGGCCTCACCAACCGCCAGATCGGCGAGCGGATGTACCTCGCCGAGAAGACGGTCAAGAACTACGTGAGCAACCTGCTCTCGAAGCTCGGCATGAGTCGGCGCACCGAGGCCGCGGTCTTCGCCGCCCGCCTGGCCGAGCGCCGCGAGCGCGAGCACCGCGACTGACGTGACCTTCGCCTCTGCGGCCTTCTGGCCGGCGGGGCGATGATGGGCCGGTGACCGAGCCGGCCGCCCGCCCACCGGCGCCGCCGGGTCCGCCGCCACCCGCGGCGGTGGCCGAGACCCACATCTCGACCGTGCTCTTCGACGGCGACCTGGCGGTCAAGCGCTACAAGCCGGTCCGCACCGACTTCCTCGACCACACCACCGTCGAGGGTCGACGGGTCGACTGCGAGCGGGAGGTCGCCCTCAACCGCCGCCTGGCCCCCGAGGTGTACCTGGGAGTGGCCGAGGTGCGCGGGCCCGAAGGAGAGGTGTGCGACCACCTGGTGCTCATGCGCCGCCTCGACCCCGCCCGCCGCCTCGCCACCCTGGCCCGCGCCGGCGGCGGTCACGACGAAGTGGTGGCGGTCGCGCAGGTCATGGCGGAGTTCCACCGGCGAGCGGACCGGTCCCCCGCCATCGAGGCGGTGGCGACTCCCGACGCGCTCGCCGCCCGGTGGGAGGCGGACCTCGCCGAGCTCGCGTCCACCGGGTTCGGCGCCGAGCGGGGCGATGCGCTCGCCGCCGCGGGCGACCTGGCCGAGCGCAGCATCCGGGCCCGCCGCCCGATGCTCGAGCGCCGTGTCGCCGGCGGCCACATCGTCGACGGCCAGGGCGACCTGCTGGCCGACGACATCTTCTGCCTCGACGACGGCCCCCGCATCCTCGACTGCCTCGCCTTCGCCGACGAGCTCCGTTGGGGCGACGTCGCCGCCGACCTCGCCTTCCTGGCCATGGACCTCGAGCACCTCGGCCGTCCCGACCTCGCCACCACCCTGTGGCGCGCCTACGGCGAGGCGGCCGGAGAGCACCCGCCCGCCGCCCTCACGGACCTGTACGTGGCCCAGCGGGCCGTGGTGCGGGCCAAGGTGCACGCCCTACGGGCCGACCAACTCCCCGCCGAGGACGCCGCCCGCACGGACGAGGAGGCGACCGTCGACCAGTTCCTCGCCCTCGCCCTCGACCACCTGCGCCGCGCCGAGCCTCGCGTCGTCCTCGTCGGCGGTGGCCCCGGCACGGGGAAGTCGACCCTCGCCCGAGGCATCGGCGAGGCGCACGACTGGGTGGTGGTGCGGTCCGACGACGTGCGCCGCGAGCTGCTCGGTCGCAGCGACGGGCAGGGTGGGGACAGGGCACCGGACGCCATCGAGCAGGGCGGCTACGCCCCCGACGTCACCGCCCGGGTCTACGACGAGGTGGTGCGGCAAGGGCTGGCCGCCGTCGGCGCCGGCGGATCCGTGGTGCTCGACGCATCATGGCGCACCGCCGCGAGCCGACGTGCCGCAGGCGCGGCCGCGGAGGCGATCGGCGCGCGGGTCACCTCGATCCGCTGCGTGGCCCCGCCGGAGGTCTGCCGGGACCGGGTCGCCCGGCGGCTGGCCCGGGGTGACGACGCGTCCGAGGCCACACCGGAGGTGGCGGACTGGATGGCGGCGCGCTTCGAGCCGTGGCCCGAGGCCATCGAGATCGACACGTCCGGCCCGAAGTCGGCCGCCCTCGACGCGACGATTCCGACCCTCGGACCGTCACCCTCCGACGTGAGGTGACGGCCCGAGGGCCGAGAACGGTTGACCCGCGGCGGCCTACGCCGCCTTGCGGACCTGGTCGTAGGCCTTGCGGGCGGCGCTGCGCAGATCGTCGGTGGCCTTGGTGAGGCCTTCCTTCAGATCCCCGGCGGCACCCGCCGCGACCTTCTGCACCTGCTCGCCGCGGCCCTGGTTGCGGTCGACGGCCTTCTCGGCCTCGTTCTTCAGGGCGAGGTAGGAGTTCTCGAGCCGCTGGACCAGGTCCCGCAGCTCGTCGCGGACGTCCAGGCGACCCAGGTCGGCCTGCACGACCAGCTCGTCGATCCACTGGCGCCACTTGGCCAGCTGGGCCTCGACCTGCGCTCGGATGTCATCTCCGTCGGCGTCCACCGTCTCGCGCTCGAGATCCTCGAGCTCGGCGGCGAGCTCCTCGTTGTTCGTGGTCTCGGTCATGTGGTCAGGGTCGCGCCGGGCGGCGGCCGGTGGAAGGGCCGAAGGTCACGGTCACGATCACGGTGGCGCCGGCGCTCAGGCGCGCCGGACGTCGATGACGGGGATGGTCGGCTCGATGGCGCGCACGGCGTCGGCCACGCTGACCGCCACGGCGTCGGACTCGGGACCGGTGAGGGAGTCGGGGAGCCTGAGCTCGACCTTGAGCTCGTGCGCCGAGCGCCGGGTGTGCACCTCGACACCGTCCACGTCGTGGCCCCGCTTGGCCAGGAACCGGCTCGCCTCGGCCCGGGCGGCGTCGGAGAGCCGGGAGATGTCCGAGGCGGCGGCCGCCTCGCAGGCAGCGACGAGGTCGCGCTCGTCGACCGCCACCGTCGACCACCCCTCGAAGGGGTTGGGCCCGGCGGGGCCGGCCACCACGAGCGGCACGTGGCGGCGCAGGGCGCACACGGCGCCGTCCTCGCGGGCGGTCGGCTGCTCGGGCGGGCCGGTGCGCACGGTGAGGGCGACGTCGATCCCACCCTCGACGGGGCACCCGCCGGGCTCGAGGCCGGCGCAGGGGAAGGCCGGGCCGTCGTCGGCGCGGCAGCGCACGACCTCGTGGCCCGCCTCGACGAGCTGGCGGGTGGCGGGCAGGGCCGCCTCGGCATGGGTCTCGGTCACGAGGATGCGCATGGATCTTCCCCCTCGGGTGGCGAACCCTCCGAGAATGCCCGGGCCGTGCCCTCCCGGCCTAGGGCCGAACGTCCCATCCGCGGCGCACGCGCCCTCGCGTCCCCCGTGCCCCCGGGTAGCCTCGCCTCCCTATGGGCCGAGCGCGCAGGGTGGTGTCCCCGTGAGGCTGGCCAAGGCCCTCTCCCGCATCGGCCGGGTGCTCATCACCGCCGGCGTGCTCATCCTGGCCTTCGTGGCCTTCCAGCTCTGGGGCACGGGCATCCAGACCCGCCAGGCCCAGAGCAGCGCCGAGAGCGAGTTCGAGGCGCAGGCCGCGGAGTTCGAGCAGACCGGCACCCTCGCCGGCGGCGACGAGGAGCCGGGCGCCACCACCACGACCGCGGCCGGCGGGGCCACCACCACGACGTCGGCGCCCACCACTGCGACCACCGTGGCCGGTGGGTCCGGTGCCACCGAGGGCGATCAGGTCATCCCCCCGCCTCCGGCCACCGGCGGACTCGTGGGCCGCATCCAGATCCCGTCGATCGGGGCCGACTGGTACTTCTACGAGGGCGTCGATCTCAGCATCCTGAAAGACGGCCCGGGCCACTACGAGGGCACGCCGATGCCCGGCCAGCCCGGCAACGCCGCCATCGCCGGCCACCGCACCACCTACGGCGCCCCCTTCAACCGAGTCGACGAGATGAAGTCGGGCGACGAGATCATCGTCACCTACGTCACCGGCGCCGAGTTCACCTACAGCTACCGCAGCACCGAGATCGTCACCCCCGACCGCACCGACGTGCTCCAGGCCAAGGACTTCGACGAGGACGGCGAGCTCGACAACATGCTCACCCTCACCGCCTGCCACCCGAAGTACAGCGCCCGCGAGCGCATCATCATCCGGGCCCGCCTCGAGGAGGCGCCCGTGCCCATCCCGCCCGGCCAGCGACCCACCCGCACCGAAGAGGTGTCCCTCGACGACGCCGAGCAGACCGAGCCCGTCTCCAAGGCGCCCGCCGTCCTGTGGGGCCTGGCCGCCGCGGCCATCTGGCTCACCGCCTACTTCGTGGGCCGGGCCTGGCGGAAGTGGCCCGCCTACCTGATCGCCTTCCCGTTCTTCGCGGTGACGCTCTACGTGTTCTTCGAGAACTTCTACAAGCTCCTGCCGGCGGGCTTCTGACGATGCGACGTCCCACCCTGTCCGTGCTCGTCGCCGGCCTGGCCCTCGGGACTGCGTTGGCGGCTGGCGCGTGCGCCGACACCGACCCGCCCACCTGGCTGGAACAGCTCGGCGCCCCCACCACGACCACCGCGGCCCCCGCGGCGACCACCACCACGGTCGCAGGGGGCGGTCCGGCCACCACCTCGGCCGCAGCCACGCCCATCACCGACCTGGTGGCGGGCGACTGCGTCGACGGGTCGGCGTTCTCCGCCGACTCGACCGGCGAGGCCACCGAGGCGCAGGTGGTCGACTGCGCCGCCGCCCACGACGGCGAGGTCGTCGGGGTCATCACCTACACCGAGGGCCCTGAGGTGGCCTTCCCGGGCGCCGACCAGGTGGCCGCCTACGCCGACGAGCAGTGCGCCATCGCCTTCGAGGCCTACGTCGGCGTCGCCTACGGCACCTCCCCCCTTTCCATGGTCTCCCTCTGGCCCACCGAGGCCTCCTGGTCCGGCGGCGACCGCGAAGCCGTCTGCGTCGCCTTCGACCCCGCCGCCCAACTCACCGCCACCGTGGCCGGAAGCGCCGCCGGCGCCTGACCCCCGGCGGCGGCGCCGGGACCTCCCGGCGCGATCCCGAGTCCGACGCCGGACTCCGAGGGGGCTCGCACGAGCGAAAGGCGGCGACGACGGGGTCCGGCCGAGGCGCCGATCCCACCCTCCGTGCCCACGAGGCCCGCGCCCCTCGAAGTCGAGGCAATAGCGCGCGCATACCGCGCGCTATTGCCTCAGGTTCGGAGGCGACCCTCGAAGTGACCACCCAGCGTGACGCCACGGCCAGCGGAGAAGCGGAAGCGGCACCAACCGACGAGCACCACCGAGCAGTCGCCCCCGCCCCAAAGGAGTCCGAGGACCGAGATCGCACCCGCCGTCACGAAAGCAGAGATGTTGCGCCGCCCGGACCAAGGACGTCGCACGAAGGGCGCCAACCGCTCGAGCCGCGCGCCGGTCGCCTCGGCCCCCAAGGAGCCCGAGGACCGAGATCGGCACCACCCGCCAGGAAGGCGATGGCCGGCGGCCGGCGCCTCCCGCGGGAACGGCACCAACCGACGGGACCCACCGAGCGGTCGCCCCGACCCCAAGGAGCTGGTGACCGAGGCCGGCCGCCAGGGGTCGCCCGGAGGCGGAGGGGTGGCGCCGCTCCGAGGGTCCGCTGGACCGGGGCGCCCGTCGGCCCCGCTCGACCCGCGCCGCCCGAGACCCAAGGACCGAGCCCGCCACGGAGGGCCGACGGCAAAGCGCCCCGGGCCAGTGGAAACGGAGCGGGGACAGGACCCCGCAGCCGCAGGGCGACGGGCGCTAAGCCGAATCGATCACCAGCACGACGTCGCCCTCGTGGATCTGGTCGTCGGGCGCCACCCGGATCTCGGTGACCGTCCCGGCACACGGCGCCAGCACCGGGATCTCCATCTTCATGGACTCCAGGATGACGAGCTCGTCGCCCTCGGCGACGACCGCTCCGACCTCCGTCCGCACCTGCCAGACGTTGGCGGTGATCTCGGCCTCGACTTCGGTCATGGAGCGACTCCCGTTCCTGGGTGCGGTCCCATTAGTGTGCTCGGACCGTCCGTCACCCGCTGTCTACCAGCTGGTCACCTGCCTCACGGGGGAACCATCCGACATGGCCTCGAGCCGACCCGCACGCGCCCTCTCGCTCGCCGTCGTGGCCCTCGTCGCGATCGCGCTCCCCGCCTGCAGCAGCGACGGCGGTGACGGCGACGGTGCCGCCGCCGAGCCCATCGAGCTCGAGGGTGCGGCGCCGGCCGAGTTCGAGGTGGTGGGCAACACGGGCGCCATCACGGTGACCGAGGCCGAGCCGGGCACCGACCTCCAGGTGGTGGACGCCGAGGGCGTGCCCCAGCCGGTGGTGCTCACCATCGACGGGCTCCAGGCCGACGCCGGCACGGTGGACGACGAGGGCAACCTCGTGTTCGCGCGGGTCCCTCCCGGCGAGGGGTACCACGTGGTCGAGGTCGCCGACGGCGAGGCGGTCGCCACCAGCGAGCCCATCACGGTGGGCGACGTGTACGACGAGCCCGATCCCTCGCTCTACGAGGACCAGGTGCTCGAGCCGGGGCTGAACTTCATCGAGACCCGCGACGGCACCACGCTCGCGGCGCTGGTGAAGATGCCCGGCCCGCCCGAGGACGGGCCCTACCCGACGGTCATCAACTACTCGGGCTACGACACCGCCAACCCCAACGGGTCCGGCAGCAGCATCGCCCCCTTCGCGGACATCTACGGCTACGCCACCGTGTCGGTGAACGTCCGGGGCTCCGGGTGCTCGGGCGGCACGTTCAGCTTCTTCGAGGCCGCCCAGGTCAGCGACGGCTACGACGTGGTCGAGGCGGTCGCCGCACAGGACTGGGTCAAGCACGGCAAGCCCGGCCTCATCGGCATCAGCTACGCCGGCAACAGCCAGCTCTACGTGGCGGCCACCCAGCCGCCCCACCTGGCGGCCATCGCCCCGATGTCCGTGCTCGACAGCATCTGGCCGGCGGTGCTCTACCCGGGCGGCATGTACAACGACGGCTTCGCCCGGAACTGGATCCTCAACGTCCAGGACGGGGCCCAGCCCTACGGCCAGGGCTGGGAGCAGTTCGTGGTGGACGAGGGCGGCCCGAACGCCGAGGAGTGCGCCGCCAACCAGGGCCTGCGCAGCCAGAACCCCGACATCGAGCGGCTGGCCCGCGCCTACCCGCACTACGACCCGGTCCTGAGCCCCCCGCTCACCCCGGTGACCTTCGCCGACCGCATCGAGGTGCCCGTGTTCCTCACGGGCTCGTGGCAGGACGAGCAGACGGGCGGCCACTTCCCCGCGCTGATCGAGCACCTGACGAACACCCCCGACCTGGTGGTCTCGATGCAGAACGGCACCCACGGTGACGCGCTCATCCCCGAGAACACCCAACGGTGGTTCGAGTTCCTCGACTTCTACGTCGCCCAGGAGATCCCCGAGATCCCGCCCATCATCCGGGCCGGCGCGCCGGCGGTGTTCGCGGGCCAGTTCGGCGAGGGCGACTATCCGTTCCCCGAGGACCGCTTCACCGAGTACGACTCCTACGACGAGGCCCTCGCCGCGTACCAGGCCGAGGACGACATCCGCATCCTCTACGAGAACGGCGCCGGCACGGACCAGCCCCGCGTCCCGGGCTCGACCTTCGAGGAGACCTACACGGCCTGGCCGCCGTCCGAGGTGGAGCCCACCCGGCTGTTCTTCCAGCCCGACGGCACCCTGGCCGAGGACGAGCCGACGGTCGAGGACGGCGAGGCGGACAGCGCGGCGTCGTTCGAGTACCACCCCGAGTACGGCGACGACCGGACGGCGGACGGCTTCAGCTTCAGCGCCGAGCAGGAGTTCGACTGGCAGCCGCTGCTCGAGGGCGACGCGGTGAGCTACCTCAGCGAGCCGTTCGACGAGGCGACGGTCATGGCCGGTCCCGCCAGCGCCGACCTGTATGTGCAGTCGACCGCCCTGGACACCGACCTCGAGGTCACGCTGAGCGAGGTGCGCCCGAACGGCGACGAGCTCTATCTCCAGAACGGCTGGCTGCGGGCCAGCCACCGCAAGCTGGACGAGGAGGTGTCGACCGAGCTGCGCCCGCAGTCGACCCACCTCGAGACCGACGACGAGCGCCTGCCCGAGGGCGAGTTCACCCTCGTGCGGGTGGAGATCTTCCCCTTCGCCCACGCGTTCCACCCGGGCTCCCAGTTGCGCATCACGGTCGACTCCCCCGGCGGTGACCGGCCCGAGTGGGAGTTCGACTCGCTCAGCGGTCAGGACATCACCAACACCGTGGCCCAGTCGGCGGACTTCCCGTCGTCGGTGGTGCTGCCGATCCTGGGCGGCGACCACGACGTTCCCGACGAGGTGCCGGACTGCGAGTCCTACCGGGGCCAGCCGTGCCGGGAGTACGTCGAGATCGAGAACACCCCCGCGGGCTGACCCCTCGGCGGTGCATCCTGGGGGCATGGACCTCCAGGGCAGTCGAGTGCTGGTGACCGGGGCCTCCCGCGGGATCGGGGAGGCCACGGCCCGCGCCTTCGCGGCGGCCGGTGCGTCGGTGGCGCTGGTGGCGCGCGACGCCGAGCGCCTCGCCGCGCTCGCCGACGAGCTCGGCGGCACCGCCCACCCGGCGGACCTGTTCGACCCCTCGGTGGTGGCGGGGCTCGTCGACGAGGTCGAGTCGACCGGCGCCGGGGTGGACGTCCTCGTCAACAACGCGGGCATCGACGCCGTGGGCGCCTTCGCGGACGCCGATCCCGACGACATCGAGCGCATCTACCGCCTCAACCTCGTCACGCCGGTCCAGTTGTGCCGTCAGGTGCTCCCGGGCATGTTGGATCGGGGCCGGGGGCATCTCGTCAACGTGTCGTCGCTCGCCGGCGTCGCCGCCTACCCGGGCATGGCCACCTACGCCTCCACCAAGGCGGGGCTCACCCAGTTCACCGAGATCCTGGCCCTCGACCTGAAGGGCCTGCCCGTGGGCACGACGGTCGTGCAGCTGGGGCCCATCCCCACCGAGATGCTCGACCACGTGCGCGACTACGCGCCCACCCGCGACTCGTTCGACCGGGGCTACCAGCTGCGCCTGCTCGTCGACATCCCACGCGAGCAGGTGGCCGACGCGATCGTGGACGCCGTGCGCAAGGGTCGGTCCCACATCCGCCTGCCGAAGCGGGCGGCCGCGTTCCCGCTGCTGGCCGAGGCCCCCCGTCGCATCAGCGACGTGCTGCTGTCGGGCGTCAAGCACCAGGCCTGAGCCGGGCGACGCCCGCCCACGACGTCACCCCACCTTGGCGTAGCGGAGCAGCACCTCGTCACCCGGGGACATGACCACCGGGCGGTTGGAGCCCAGGAGGAAGCACACGTGCCCACCGTCCCGCGGCACGCGCAGCAGGCCGCCGGCGGTGACCGGCGCACCCCGCAGCGGCAGCTTCGGCAGGCCGGCGGGCACGGCCTGGGCCAGCCAGAGCACCAGGTCGGGCATGCCGGGCAGGCCCTCGGCGAACGGGATGGGCGGATCGGCGTACCAGGCGAAGTCGAACAGCAGCTGCCACTCCTCGCCGTCGTCGTCGTGGTCGAAGCGACGGCAGGGGACGGTGGCCTGGACGTGGTAGAGCCCGGCCGCGACCCGCACCCAGTTGGCGCCGATGTCGACCGGTGCCGGGTCACCGGTGACGAGCGACCCACCCACGGACGCCGTCGTCGCTTCTTCCGGAGCGGTCAGGGGCAGTGGCCAGATGAGTGGCCCGCTGAGCGATGTGCCGGGCTCGGGGGCCCAGGCCAGCTCCACCCAGTCCCCCACCCCGGCGGCCGTGTCGGTCGGGCCCGCGGCGGGGGCGGCCGGCGCCGGCGGCGCCACGATCGCCGCCGGTCGCACCGGCGGGGGCAGGTCGACGCGGTCGTCGGCGAGGCCGTGCGCGGCGAGGCGGCGCTCGAACTCCGCGACCGCCAGCGGGTAGAACGCCGCGTCCATGCCGATGAGGCCGGCCACCTCGGCCCGCACCTCGGGGTCGAGGGGCGTCGGCCGCTCGGGCGAGACGTTGCGGTCGGGCAGTGTGGGGACGTCCGCCAACCCGAGCTCGGCCTGCGCCAGGCGCATCGAGTCGCCGAGGCGCTCGAAGAGGCCCACGTGGGTGAAGCCGGACAGGTTCTCCGCCGCGATCGGCACGAAGTCGTCGACGAAGGGGAGGGGGTCGCCGCTCCACAGGTGGCCGGCGATCTGCATGGTCTGCGCCTGCCCCTGGAGCCACCGCAGCTGCGGGTGCAGCAGGAACTCCTCGACCGACAGACGCCGGGCGTGGATGAAGTCCCGCCACTCCGCGAGCGACGGCCCGTCGTCGTTCAGCACGTAGTGGTACCAGGAGACGATGCGGTCGACGGGGTCGCGTAGGACGGTGACCGGGCGCAGGAACGGTGCTCGCCGGCACAGCCCGTAGTCCACGTGGGCGCCCACGAACGAGAACTCCCGCAGCGAGTCGACGTCGACCTGCTGGAACTCCTCGGACGTGATCCCGCCAGGGATGTCGGGGAAGTACGCGGGACCGCCGAGCGCGGTCGCCAGCGCCGCCCCGTAGGACGTGCCCGCGGCCTTGGGGATGTGCAGGAAGAGGACGGTCATCGACAGGGCGGGGTCAGACCGGCAGCACGCCGTGCTTGCGCCACGGCCGCTGGACCTGCTTGGTGCGACTCACCTGGAGGCCGCGCCAGATGGTGTGGCGGGTCTCGGCGGGGTCGATGACGTCGTCCACCGCGGCGTGGCCCGCGGCGATGTACGGGTCGATGTTCTTGCGGAGCTCGTCGGCCATGGCGATGCGGGCCTCGTCGCGCTCCTTGCCCTCGGGGATGGCCTCGAGCTGCTTGCGCATGATGATGTTCACCATCCCGTCGGGGCCCATCACGGCGATCTCCGCCGTGGGCCAGATGGCGACGTAGTCGGCCTCGTAGGCGGTGCCGTTCATCACGAAGTAGCCGGCGCCGTAGCTCTTGCGCAGCACGATGCTGACCTTGGGCACGGTGGCCTCGCTGATGGCGAACAGCATCTTGGCCCCGTGGCGGATGATCCCCTGCTTCTCGACCGCGCTGCCCACCACGAAGCCGGGGACGTCGTGGAGGAACACCAGCGGGATGCCGAAGGCGTCGCAGAGCCACACGAAGCGGGCGGCCTTGTCGGCGGCGTTCACGTCGAGGGCACCGCCGAGCACCATGGGCTGGCTGGCCACGATGCCCACGGGCTGGCCGCCGACGCGGGCCAGGCCGGTGATGATGTTCTTGGCCCAGGCCCCCTTCATCGAGAAGAACTCGCCGTCGTCGACGACGGCACGGATGACCTTGTGCATGTCGTAGGCGCGACGGGGCGCGGTGGGGACGATGTCGTACAGCTCCTCGACCCTGCGGTCGACCGGGTCGGTGCACTCGCGGACGGGCGGCGCCTCCTGGTTGTGGCTCGGGAAGAACGACAGGTAGGTGCGGATGGCATCAAGGCAGTCATCGTCGGACTCGACCTCGAGGTCGGCCACGCCGCTCACCTTGGTGTGCACGGTGGAGCCGCCCATGTCCTCCTCGGTGACGTCCTCGCCCGTGGCCGCCTTCACCAGGTGGCGGCCGGCGAGGGCCATCGAGGAGACGCCCTTCACCATGGGGATGAAGTCGGCCAGGGCAGGGATGTAGGCGGTGCCGGCGGCGCAGTGCCCGAGCATGCCGCCCACCTGGGGCACGACGCCGGAGAGGGTGACCTGCTCGCGGAACAGGTGACCCACGCCGGCGAAGGTGGAGCCCGAGCTCGACATGATGCGGGCGCCGGCCGAGTCGAGCAGCCAGACGATGGGGATGCGCTGGCGCAGGGCCAGCTCGCGCATGCGCGACGTCTTCTGCTCGTTGACCGCGCCCATCGAGCCCGCCATGACCGTGAAGTCGTAGGCGCAGATGGCCACCCGCCGGCCGTCCACCTCGCCGATGCCGGTGACGCAGCCGTCCGCGGCCAGGTACCCCTTGTCGGCGAGGCCGGGGTCCATGGAGTCGGCGAGCTGGCCGTACTCGACGAAGGTGCCGGGGTCCACGAAGCGCTCGAGGCGCTCGCGCACCGGCAGCTTGCCGAGGGAGCGCTGGCGCTCGACCCGCTCGGGGCCGCCCATGGCGAGGGCCCGCTCGCGGCGCTCGGCGAGGTCCTGGGTGAGCGGCGCCCAGTCGTGCAGGTTCGGGGTATCGTCGGCCATCAGCGGCCCTTCCACTGGGGCTCGCGCTTCTCGACGAAGGCGGCGATGCCCTCCGCGGCGTCCTCGGTGGACGAGGTGATGGTCAGCATCGGATGCAGGAGGCGCAGGGCGTCCTCGGCCGACTGGTCCCACACGGCGTAGAAGGAATCCCGGCCCAGCTTCATGGTGGCGGGCGACTTGGCCGCGAGGGTGGCGGCGAGCTCGTCGACCGCGGGGTCGAGGTCGTCGACGGGGACGACGCTGGTGACGAAGCCCAGCTTGTCGGCCTCGGCCGCCCGGACGCGCCGGCCCGTCATCATCAGCTCGAGCACCTTCTTCGGCGGCATCGAGCGGATCAGGGGCACCGTGATCATGTACGGCCAGAGGCCGACGTCGATCTCGGGCGTGCCGAACTGGGCGTCGTCGGCGGCGATCACCAGGTCGCACGACAGGGCCAGCCCGAACCCGCCGGCCAGGCAGTACCCCCGGACCCGGGCGATGGTGGGCTTCCCGAGATCCCACAGGTCGTGGAACAGGCGGGCGAGCTCGCCCCGGGACTCGTGCAGGGCCACGTAGCCCCCGTCACCGGTCATGCCGGTCAGGTCGGCGCCGGCGCAGAAGGCCCGGTCGCCGGCGCCGGTGAGGACGACGACGCGCACGTCGGGGTCGTCCTTCCAGTCGGCCAGGTGCCGGCGCAGGCCCTCCATGACCGCCCACGAGATGGCGTTGCGCCGCTCGGGCCGGTTGATGGTGAGGCGCCCCACGCCGTCGGCCACCTCGGCCAGCAGCTCGGGCGCCGGTGCGTCATCGGTCGTCGGGTCAGCCACGCCCGCCGACGTTACGCCACCCGCATCCACTGCAGGTCCTGACGACGGCACACGACGGCAGTGCCGAGCATCGGCGCCAACGGCCGGTCCCACCCTTCATCCAGACCAGCGGACCGTCGGCGCACACGCAGCCCGTCCATGCGAGGCAGGACCGTAGGCCCTGGGTCAGAGGCCACTGATCGGCCGAGGCAGCACGACCGCAGCGAGCACGAGTCAGCCAGGCGCCTCTCTTGTCTGCTGTGGTTCAGCGGCCAGGACCAGCGCCAAGCCGGTCCAGGACTGGGGGACGGCGCCGAGGCCGGCGCCGGTGTCCGGGTCCCAGTACTCGGCGAGGCCGGACGCGGTGGCGCCGGCGACGGTCGAGACGGCAATGCGGTCGGCCTCGGCGTGGAGGCGGCGACCGTGCTCCCGACCTGGCGCGAGCGCCGACACCCAGTGCAGGTAGTTCACCTGGGGCCAGGTGGCCCCCCGCCAGTAGCCACGCGGGTCGAACGACGGCTCGGCCCGGTGCACCTGGGTCGGCCCGTAGGCGGCGCCGAAGGCCGACGGCTCGAACAGCTCGGCGAACGCACGCGCCTCGCGGTCCTCGGGACCGCGGGTGAGGGTCGCGAGGATCGCGTCCGAGGTTCGGGCGCGGCCGGACCCCCCAGCGGAGGGCCCGCCGTCGACCCAGGTCGCCAGGCCCTCGTCCCAGCGGTCGTCGACCCGTACCGACAGCTCCAGGAGGATGCGCCCCATCCCCCAGAGCGGCTCGTCGTCCTCGGACGCCAGATGACCGAGCTCCCACGTGTTGAACGCCACCAGCGCGTTGAAGCTGACCGGCGCCACCGGGAAGGCGGGGTTGGCCACCGGCGCTCCGCCGGCCGTGCGCTCGACCGTGGCGAGCAGGTCGCCCTTCACCTGCTTCCAGCGGGTGACGTCGAAGCCGCCGGGGCAGAAGTCGTCCCAGCGGGGGCTGTTGTCGGCGCCGGTCTCCCACGGGTGCACGACGGTGATGAGCCCGGACTCGTCGTCGCGCCGGCGCACCCGCAGCAGGAACTCGAGGCCCGCGCGGGCCCGGTCCACCAGCTCCGCGGGCACGGCGATGCCCCGGCGCTCGAGCTCAGCGAGAGCGTGGCCGTACATGGGCGGCTGGGTGATGGACGAGGTGCCCCGACGGCCCCAGAAGTCGGCGTGGAAGTCGGGGCGGCCGTGGTGGGTGACGTGGGGGACGAAGCCGTCGTCGTCCTGGTGGGCGAACAACGACTGGAGCTCGCGGACCGCCCGGTCGCCGTCGCCCAGCTCGGCCCAGATGATCGAGTGGAAGCACGAGTCCCACAACCACTGCCAGGGATACACCGTGGCGTTGGGCACGGTGAAGCCGGCGCCGTCCACCTCGCGCCAATGCGCCTCCATCACCGCCCGCACCCGATCCCGCAGGTCGCTCGCTACGGTGGCCTCGCTCGCTCCTCCCGCTCCACGGGGCCGCTCGGGCGGGGCGGCGGCGTCGTCCATGGCCCCTTGGCTAGCACCCGCCCTCCCCGAACGAGCGACTCCGACCCCCGGATCCCCACCCTGTGCCCACCTGCGCCATCGTCTCGTTCCGCCTCGGCCAGGCCGACGGCGTCTCGGTCATCGCCGAGAGCTGGGGCCGCTCCCTGGAGGCGCTCGGCTTCGACGTGGTGACGGTGGCCGGCGACGGCCCGGTGGACCGCCTCGTCCCGGGGCTGGCCTGGGGTGCCGACGAGCCACCGGAGATCGACGAGGTGGACGAGGCCCTGCTCGACGCCGACCTGGTGCTGGTCGAGAACCTGCTCACCATCCCCCTGAACCTGCCCGCGGCCCGGGTGGTGGCGCTCGTGCTCCGGGGCCGGCCGGCGATCCTCCACCACCACGACCCGCCGTGGCAGCGGGCCCACTTCGCGCACGTCACCGAGCTGCCGCCCGACGACCCGGCCTGGCGCCATGTCTGCATCAACCAGCTCACCCGGCGCCAGCTGGCCGAGCGGGGCATCCCGTCGTTCACCATCTACAACGGCTTCGAGGTCGACGGCCCGGCGGGCGACCGGTGGGGCACCCGCCACGAGCTCGGGGTCGACCCCGAGGAGCGCCTGCTCGTCCACCCCGTCCGGGCCATCGCCCGCAAGGACATCCCCGCGGCCATCGCCTTGGCCGAGCAGCTCGACGCCACCTACTGGCTGCTCGGGGGCCCCGAGGAGGGCTTCGGCCCCGAGCTCGACCGCATCCTCGCCGGCGCCCGCTGCCGGGTGATCCACCGCCCGATGGCCCACGGCCCCAACATCTACGCGCCGGCCGACGCGGTGGTGTTCCCGTCGCACTGGGAGGGGTTCGGCAACCCGCCCATCGAGGCCGCCATCTACCGCCGGCCCGCCGCGGTGGCCCGATACCCGGTGGCCCAGGAGCTGCGCTGGCTGGGGTTCAAGTGGTTCCCCACCGACGACCCCGAGCCGCTGCGGCGCTGGTTGGCCGACCCCGATCCGGCGGTGCTGGACCACAACGAGGCCCTGGCCCGCCGCGAGTTCTCCTGGGAGCGCCAGACCGAGCACGTGGGCGTGCTGTTGGAGGAGGCGGGGTGGCGACCGTGAGAAGCTGGGCGTCGTGAGCCCGAGGAACCTCGAGACCCACGACGAGGTGCTCGCCCGCCGTGCGCAGATCAAGCGCCTCGTCGACCTGGGTCAGCGCGTCGGCTACGGACTGTTCGGCGTCGCCATCGTCGGCTTCTTCGTCGGGCTCCTCGTCGACTTCACCGATCCGCTGGTGAGCGTGATCGTGGTCTCGATGGTGGTGGGCTCGGTGATCCTCGCCCCCGCCATCGTCTTCGGTTACGGGGTGAAGGCCGCCGAGCGGGAAGATGCCGAGCAGGGACGACCCACCAACAAGGGGAACGAGACATGAGCCACTCCGCAGCAGTCCTCACCGGCGTCGACACGCCGCTCGAGGTCCGGGACGACGTCGAGCTCGCCGAGCCCAAGGCCGGCGAGGTCCGCATCAAGATGGGGGCGTCGGGGGTCTGCCACTCCGACCTCTCGGTGCAGAACGGCACCATCCCCCTGCCCACCCCGATCGTGCTCGGCCACGAGGGCGCCGGCACCGTCGAGGCCGTGGGCGAGGGCGTCGAGGGCCTGTCGCCCGGCGACCACGTCGTGCTCTCCTTCGTGCCCCAGTGCGGCACCTGCTACTTCTGCCAGCGCGGCGAGGCCTTCCTCTGCGAGAACAACGGCGCGTCGGCCACGGGTGGAATGCTCGACGGCACCACCCGGCTGACGTCGCAGGGTGGCCCGATGTTCCAGATGGCCATGCTCGGCACCTTCGGCGAGCACGCGATCGTCCCCGCCATCAGCTGCGTCAAGATCCCGAACGACGTCCCCCTCAAGGTCGCCGCCCTCATCGGCTGCGGAGTGCTGACCGGTGTCGGCGCCGCCCTCAACACGGCCTCGATCCGCGAGGGGGACACCGTGGCGGTGATCGGGGCCGGCGGCGTGGGCCTCAACGTGATCCAGGGCGCCAAGATCGCCGGCGCCGGCGAGATCATCGCCATCGACATGTTCGAGTCGAAGCTCGAGATGGCCAAGGAGTTCGGCGCCACCAAGGTGGTCAAGGCCGACGAGGGCGACCCGGTCGGCGAGGTCATGGCCAGCAACGGCCGCGGCGCCGACGTCGCCTTCGAGGTCATCGGCCTCGGGGCGACCATGGAGCAGGCCGTCAACATGGTGCGCATGGGCGGCCAGGCCGTCTTCGTGGGCGTGCCCCGGATGGACGTGTTCCTCAACCTGCACGCCGCCTTCACCTGGCTCTACGGCGCCAAGACCGTGAAGGGCTGCTGGTACGGCTCGGCCAACGTGCGCACCGACGTGCCCAAGCTGCTCGACCTGTACCAGAGCGGGCAGCTCAAGCTCGACGAGCTCATCAGTCGCGAGATCGACCTGCACGGGGTGAACGACGCCTTCGCCGCCATGGGCTCGGGCGAGGTCGCCCGCTCCGTCATCGTCTACGACGACTGATCGCCTCCTTGGCGTCCGGGGGCCTGGCAGGGCCCCCGGGGCCGGTTACCGCCGGGTAACAACGCGCCACTAGGTTGAGGCGCGATGTCCTCGACCACGCGACTTCCCGCCGCAGAACGGCGTCGCCAGTTGCTCGACGTGGCCCTCGGCGTGTTCGCCCGGGAGGGATACCACGCCGCATCGATGAACGACGTGGCCGAGGCCGCCGGCGTCACCAAGCCGGTCCTCTACCAGCACTTCGAGTCCAAGCGCGAGCTCTACCTCGAACTGCTCCGCGACGTGGGCGGCCGGCTGGAGCGGGCCATCGCCGAGGCCACCGCCGGCGCCTCGGGGCCGCGCCAGAAGGTCGAGGACGGGCTGCGCGCCTACTTCGCCTTCGTGGCCCACCAGCGAGAGGCGTTCCAGCTGCTGTTCACCGGCGGCTCCCGGGCCGACGAGGAGTTCCTCGTGGTGGCCCAGCACGTGGAGGCGTCGATCGCGCGCTTCGTGGCCGACCTGATCGAGGTCGAGGGGCTCGACCCCGTCGACCGCACCCTCCTCGCCCACGGCGTGGTGGGCGTGGCCGAGGGGACCAGCCGCTACTGGCTCGACAACCCCGAGGGGCTCGACCCCGACCGCCTCGCCGACCAGGTGGCGGAGTTGGTCTGGGCGGGCCTGCGGGGCGTCCGCCAGGGGTAGTGCCCACCGACCGGCGGGACGCATCGGCGTCCGCAACGACGATCTTGAGAGATTCCCACTTTCCGAGGTCAGATTTTTCACCTAGAGTGGTTTCGACGGCGGAGCGGGTCCTGGCGATCGGGCGACTTGACTGATCAAGCGGAGACAACCCTCACCGGCGGAAGGAGGGAATCGTGACCGAGGAGCACGACGGGCTGAACACGGAGTTCTTCCGTGCCCTCGTCGATCACCTGAGCGACCTCGTGATCGTCATCGACGCACGCGGGGGCGTGCGGTACTCGTCGGACTCCGGCATCACCGGAGCACCGCGCCGAACCGTGGCCGAAGTGGGCCCCGAGGCGCACGCCGCCTCGTTCTTCGACCTGATCCACCCGGACGACCGCCGCCTCGTCGACGAGGCCATCACCACCGCGCTGAACCACCCCGGCCCGACCGTGCCCATCGAGATGCGCGCTGCCGGCCGCAACGGGTGGCGCACGCTCGAGCTCGTGGCCGGCAACCTGCTCCACGACCCGGAGGTGCACGGTGTGCTGGTCGCCGTCCGGGACCTGAGCCGCCGCCATCGGCTCGAGAGCGAGCTCGGCGAGGGCCCGAAGCGCCTCCGGGCCCTGCTCGACGCCGCCGGCGACCTCACCCTCCTCACCGACGCCCAACAGGTCATCCGCTACTCGAGCACGGTGAGCACCCGCATCCTGGGCATCGAGGCCGAGCGCCTCGTGGGCCAGCCCCTCGGCTCGGTGGTGCACATCGAGTCGCAGGCCGTGCTCGCCGACGCCTGGGACCGCCTGCTGCGATCGCCGAACGACCGGGTGGCGTGCGACCTCGAGGTGACCCGCGCCGACGGGACCCCCGGCATCCTCGCCGCCCACCTCACGAACTTCCTCGAGGACCCCGAGGTGGCGGGCGTGGCGGTGGCCGCCCGTGACGTCACCGAGGTGCGCCGGGCCGAGTCGCTCCTCGAGGAGTTCGGCCAGCAGTTCGAGCACTCCCCCCACGGTCTCGCCCGCATCGACGACGAGGGCCGCTTCCACGAGGTCAACCAGACCCTGCGCACCCTGACCGGCCGCGACGAGGCAGCGCTGGCGGCGACCACCCTCGGGGGCATCGTGCATCCCGCCGACGTCGAGGTGGTGCGCGACTTCCTCGTCGCCCCGGACGACACCGCACCGGTCGACGTGCGCCTCGTGCGTCCCGACGGCCAGGAGATCTGGAGCCGGCTCACCGCGACCATGGTGCGCCTCACCCAGACCGGCCAGCGCATGCTCTCCGTCCAGGTCGACGACATCAACGACCACCGGCGCCTCGAGGAGACCCTCCGCGAGCGCAACGCCGCCCTCGCCTACCGGGCCACCCACGACGGGCTCACGGGCCTGCCCAACCGCCAGCTCTTCATCGACCGGGTGGGCCACGCCCTCGACCGGTCGCTCCGACACCACACGACCGTGGCCATCCTCTTCTGCGACCTGGACCACTTCAAGGTGATCAACGACACCTTCGGCCACGCCGTCGGCGATCAGCTCCTCATGACCATCGCCGACGAGATGGGCCGAGCCGTGCGGCCCGGTGACACCATCAGCCGGTTCGGCGGCGACGAGTTCGTGGTGCTGGCCGAGGACCTCGAGGGGCCCGACGACGCCGGCGTGCTGGCCAGCCGCCTGCTGTCGACCATGACCCAGCCCCTCGTGGTCGAGGGCCAGCAGGTGGACATGACCATGTCCATCGGGGTCGCGGTCGCCACCGGCGTGGACGACCCGTCCGCCCTCATCGCCGCCGCCGACACCGCCATGTACCGGGCCAAGCGGGCGGGCCGCTCCTGCTACCGCATGGCCGCGGTCGCCGAGGGCGGCGACACCCCCGGCGCCGGCGCCTGAGCGCCCCCGCCCTCGCCCCCTCCTCGCCCCCTCCTCGCCCCCTCCTCACCGTCGCCCTCGCCCTCGCCCTCGCCCTCGCCCTCACCGTCGCCCGGACGCGGAACGGCCCCGGCCGGAGCCGGGGCCGTGCGCACGGAGAACCGCGGGGCTACTGGATGCGCAGGCCGGAGATGGCGCGGGCGATGACGAGCTCCTGGATCTGCTCGGCACCTTCGAAGATGTCGTAGATCTTGGCGTCACGGTGCCAGCGCTCGACGGGGTACTCCCGGACGTAGCCGTAGCCGCCCAGGATCTGGATGGCCCGCTCGGTGACCCACACCGCGGTGCGGCCGGCCTTGAGCTTCGACATCGAGCCCTCGGCGGCGGTGAACTCCTTGCCGGCCCGACCCATCCAGGCGGCCCGCCAGACGAGCAGGCGGGAGGCGTCGATCTCGGTCTTCATGTTGGCGAGCATGAACGCGATCGACTGGTTCTCGATGATGGGCTTGCCGAACTGCTTGCGCTCCTTGGCGTACTCGAGCGCGTACTCGTAGGCGGCACGGGCCACGCCGACGGCCTGGGCGCCCACCGACGGGCGGGTGGCCTCGAAGGTGGCCATGGCGGCCTGGACCTTGCTGCTCTTGCCCTCGCGGGCCCGGGCGAGGCGCTCGTCGAGCTTCTCCTTGCCGCCGAGCAGGCACGAGCCGGGCACCCGGCAGTCGTCGAGGATGACCTCGGCGGTGTGGCTGGCGCGGATGCCGTGCTTCTTGAACTTGGTGCCCTGGCTGAGGCCGGGGGTGCCGGGGGGCACGATGAACGACGCCTGGCCGCGGCCCTTGAGCTCACGGTCGACCGAGGCGACGACGACGTGGACGTCGGCGATGCCGCCGTTGGTGATCCAGGTCTTCTGGCCGTTGAGGACCCACTCGTCCTTGGCCTCGTCGTAGACCGCGGTGGTGCGCAGGGAGCTGACGTCCGAGCCGGCGTCGGGCTCGCTCACGCAGAACGCCGACATCATCAACTTGTCGGGGGTGCCGAAGCACTGGGGCACCCACTCGCCGATCTGCTCGGGGGTGCCGTTGGCCATGATGCCGGCCACGCCGAGCACCGTGCCGACGATGGACAGGCCGATGCCGGCGTCACCCCAGAAGAGCTCCTCGAGGGCGATCGGGATGGTCAGGCCGGTTTCGTCGGCGAACCCGTTGGCGAAGAAGTCGAGGCTGTAGAGGCCGATGTTGGCGGCTTCCTCGATGACCGGCCACGGGGTCTCTTCGCGCTCGTCCCACTCGGCCGCGACGGGGCGCACCACCCCCTCGGCGAAGTCGTGGATCCACTGCTGGATCTGCTGGTGATCCTCGTTCAGCTCCAGCGAGAACTGGGACATGGCGCACACCTCTGCGGGTCGGTGAGAGAACGGAAACGCAAGT